>CAIJIT010000141.1 GCA_903820745.1 uncultured Burkholderiales bacterium | reverse complement strand
TTCAGCAGCGTCGTCTTGCCGGCTCCGTTCGGTCCGATCAAACCTACAATTTCGTGTTCGCTGACGCTAAAAGTAACATCGGAGAGAGCCCGCAGACCCGAGAAGGCCACTGACAAGTTTTCGACCACGAGCAAACTGCTCATAGGCGCCCCCGGCGCCTAAGCGTCGACAGTCGCTCGGGCAGAGACACCAAACCACTAGGCAAGAAAGCAAGGCACAGAATCAGCGAGGTGCCGTACACCACCATCTCAGCATCTTTGAGCTGGCGGAACACCTCGGGCGCGAGCGTCAGATAAATGGCGCCGAGCACAGCGCCTAAGTACGAGCGAACACCACCGATTACCGCCATCGTCAGAAATGCGAGCGAAGTTGTCAGGGTGAAGGCATCCGTGCTAAGAAAGCCGATGAGGTGGGCATATAGACCGCCCGAGATCCCAGTCAAAAACGCGCTTAGTACAAAACAAAGGATTATGTGTCGAGGCCGGCTGACGCCAGCAGTTTGAGCCGCGATAGGGCTCATCCTCAGTGCGATGAGCGCACGCCCGGAGTGCGACTTTCGGAAGTTCTCGGAAATCCATGCAAGCAGGATGACAATTCCAAGCAGCAAGTAGTTGTAGGCGTAGTCGCTCGCAAACTCGTAGCCGGCAATTGACGGGCGCGGCACCGACAGTCCAGAACGGCCGCCGGTCAGCGACTCCCACTCAAATAGCACCTGCTGGACGACGAGCGCGAATGCCAGTGTCGCGATCGCTAGATAGTGGCCCTGAACGCGCAGAGCAGGCAGCGCCACAATCGCCCCGAAAGACGCCGCGATTACCCCGCCCGATAGAACACCTAGAGCGAAAGGAGCGCCGAGCTTTGTGACCACGAGCGCCGATCCGTACGCACCGAGCGCCCAGAATCCAGCATGGCCGATGGAAATCTGACCTCCATATCCAATCAGTATTGTCAGGCTGAGCGCAACAAGCGAATAGATAAGGATCGAGGCGAAGATAAAATTGCCGTATTGCCCGAAAAAGTTTGGTAGCACGAGCCCGATAGCCACCACGAGCAGGGGCACGGCCCACGGGCGTCCGCCGTTCATACCTTCCTCACCGTCGCGCGGGTGAAGATGCCCTGCGGCTGAAACATGAGCACCCCTACGATGATGAGGAAGGCGGCCGCCTCCTTAAAGGCCGAGGATACGTACGCGCCAAGCAAATTCTGCACGAGTCCGATCAGCAAGCAGCCGAGAACCGTTCCGGGCAAGCTGTTGAAGCCGCCCAGTACAGCGCCAGCGAATGCGCTAAGTAGCACCGTAACCATCATCTCAAAATCGAGAAACGTGAGGGGCGCCACGAGCATGCCGCAGATCATCGAGATAGCACCCGCGAGAGCCCAAGCAATCATTGCAACTCGTTGCACCCGAACTCCCATGAGCTGGGCTGCCATCGAATTCATGCTCGAGGCCCGCATGGCCGTCCCTTCCCTGGTGTACTCAAAAAATATATAGAGTCCGCCCATCACCAACAGCGACACACCTAGCACACCGAGACTGCTAGCCGAAAGCCGAGCGCCTGCGATATCCACGGGCGCGCTCGGGAAAAGCGACGGAAATCGATACGGGTCGTAGCCCCAGACCCAGCCTGCCGTGTGATGCAGAACAATCCAAAGGCCGATCGTGACGATCAGTGCGTTGATCCTTGGACCGCCGGAGGTAGGTCGGATCACCCAACGCTGCAGAAATGCGCCGAATAGGCCGCCAATTGGCATTGCAAGCAGGAACATCAGGGGCAGCGGAACGCCGACCTTCGTGACGAGCACGAACGCAACAAAGGTAAGCAGCATCGCCATCTCGCCCTGGGCAAAGTTCACCACATCGGTAGCCTTGTGAATCAGTACCAGCGCGAGCCCGAGAAGAGCATAAATGCTCCCCACCGCCAACCCTGAAACGAGCAGTTGAAGCAGCATTTCCACTACCGATGCGCGTCAATGAAGTTGAAGACGATCGCATTGAATTCGTCAGGAGCAGTTTCAGAGCACGCGTGACCGCCACGCTCAATAAACTTCAGAACTGAGCCGGGAATGGCCTCTTTGAGTTGCTCCGAGCAATATGCCGGCGTGAGAAAGTCATCCTTTGCACACAATACCAAGCTTGGCACTCGGATTCTGCCTAGATCTGCGGTGCGATCGAAGGCCACTACGGCATCGACACGGCTGGCGGCGATCTCTGCGGGCGGGAAAGACGGGATGGACCGCGCCTCACGCTCCTGCAGAAGTTCTTCGTTCTCATTAATCCACCAGTCAGGGTATAGGAATACCGGCGTTGCCCGGGCGTATGCGGCGGCACCGGACGCAAGGAGCAGTGTCTTGCGAGCTTCCATCACCCGCCGCATGAACGGATCGGATTTGATCCAGGTTGCATACAGGACCATGCTCTTCAGGCGGTCTGGGTGCTTCACAGCAATGACCTGTCCCATCGCGCCGCCCGTTGAATGTCCCACCAGATGCGCGCGCTCGATCTTCAAGTGATCCATTAGGCGTACGAGGTCGTCCGCCATCTGTTCGATCGAGTACGTTATCCTTGAATGCGTGCTCCGCCCGGTACCGCGATGGTCGTGAAGCACCGTCCGATACTTTTTGCTGAACGCGGATAGGTTCGGGTTCCAGTAACTGGCAACTCCGCCAAGTCCCGCGACGAGCAGCACGGTTTCGCTGCCGTCACCATGAATCTCGTAGTGAATGTCGCAGTCGCCGATTGGTGCAAGAGACATGGCCGCGCCGCCTAAAGATGTGCGATCGAGCTGATCTCGACCAGAAATTCGGACTTCACCAGGTCGGCGCGAATGCAGAAACGAGCTGGCGGGCTACTTGGGAAGTACTGTTTGTAGACTTCATTCATGGCCTTGTAGTCGTCGAGATCTTTAAGAAAAATCATGTTGTGAGCCACCTGCGCCATCGTGCCGCCAGCCGCCTCAATTACCGACCGAATTGATTCCAGTACCTGCCGAGTCTGTGCCTTGATGTCGCCAACGCCCACCGTCGCGCCCGTGGCATCCATCGAGAGCATCCCTGATACATAGAGGACGTTATCGACGCTGATTCCGGGCGAATACGGAGCCAGCGGGGGTGGTGAGCCCTGGGGAAGGATGACCTTGCGTGCCATTTTCGTGTCTCCTGCATTGATGCGCCGCAGTATGGTCGCAATCGACGACACGGTAAACAAGAATTTGGGCTACTGGGTGTTGCCGAAAAGGCAACACGGTCCGGTCGTTACGGTCTGGAAACGGGCTTGAGCCCGCCGAGGGCGCTTCGAATAACTTCTACGAGCTCCGCGGCGGCGGCGGAAAGATTCCTTCCCTTGCGGATGCAGACGTCCAGCCTGCCCATCAACATCTTCTGCTCCTGGATCTCGAGCGCGATCAAATCACCGGAGGCTAACTCGCGGCTCGCGGCGAAAGAGGGCATGAAGGTGATAGCCTCACCCGAGCGTGCCATCCCTCGTGTCAGTTCGATCGAGTTTGTGGTGAGGAGCAAGGCCGGGGTGAGCCGCATTGATTCCAGAGCTCCATCGAGAAGCCGCCGCACTCCGAAGGACTGATCGGGCATCGCGATGCGGTACTGCATCAGGCTCTTTAGAGACACCCTCCCAAGTCGGGCGGCGGCATGGCTAGGCGCGACCGCCGCACACAGCGGTTCTTGGTGCGATGCCACCACTGTAAGGTCCGGGCGCCGTCGCATGTTGAAGGTTATCCCGACATCAGCCTCGTCCCGGGCGATTGCCTCGGCTATCCGGTCCGACCCTACTGCATGGACGATGAAGGAGATCTCAGGATGTTTCCGGTGCAGGGCCGCGAGGAACGACGGTACGACGTCGCTGACGATACCTTCGATACAGTACAGCCTGACCTCACCGCGTCGAAGGCCGCGCAGTTCGTCGATCTGGCTGCGAACGTCTCGCAGTTGAAGAAACACCGACTCCAGTTGTGCTGCCAGCAGTTCCCCAGCCTCGGTGAGCCTTACACCATGCTTCCTCCGCTCGAAGAGCTCCGTATCGTATTCGTGCTCCAGCTTCGCAATCATCCGGCTTACGGCCGACGGGGAAATGTGCAGCGCAAGTGCCGCCGCCCGGACAGAACCTAACTTTGATACATGGTGGAAATAGCGGAGGCCGGCAAGCTGTGACATATGGACTTGGAGCGATTGGAAATCGATTTATGTCACATTCCATGAGTCCTCCACCCGACAAAAAGATGGATCGGGACTCAAATAGATTCATGAAAGCGAGTGTAGACGATGCGACTCGAAGCCTGGCGGACGTTAATAGCTTGACCGGTCAGCGATCTCAATGCAATCGTGAACGTCATTGACGTACCTTTATTTCTGGAAAAAGCTCACACAGCAGCGCCGACTCGGCCCTCCGCCTTGCCACCAGACCTGGCAATACCTTTCCGGCACTGTAGATCCATCTTCTGAGTTCCGCCGCTCACGCTAGCCAGTCCCGTTGATTGACCCGCCGCCGCAGCGTTGAAGTCTGAAGCCGTCCCCCACCAAAATTGAATGTGAAATCCACGATCGCATCGAGCCCTATCTCTGGCTCAAACGAGCGCTTGACGGCCTGCCCACCGCACGAACCGCTGACGACTTCGAAGCCTTGCTGCCTTGGAATTTCCATCTGACCGAGTAGACCGCCGATCAGGCCGCCTGCCAAGGATGGGGTTTATGGAGCGCTTACAACCATTCCCCGACTCGAACCGGCCAAGGTAGTTGACGCCGACCACGCGACGACCAGTTGAATCCGCCCAATACGCCAGCAACGACCTTCGCGATGTGCTTAAAGAGTACGGCATCGCGAGTTCGATGAGTCGCAAGGGAGATCGCTGGAATGACGCCCGCAGCGAGACTCTATTCGGTTCACTAAAGGTTGAGAGGCTTCACGGTCAGCGCTTTACCCTTGCTTTTGATCTGAATGGCGGTGTGGGTGTGGACGACGACTGCTGAGAAAGCGACGTACAAACCGGATTCTTTGAGGGTCAGCATTTGCTAGTCGCCAGAAGCGATGCCTGTTGTGTATCCAACCAGAACGACGCAGCGCTGGCTGGAGCATCAGTGTGAACCTGTACCGCTAGAAGGGTTACCTTCCCCCTTCGCAATACGTTCGCACGCGTCGGCATCCGTGCCTACTTTGGTGGAGATGTGGTTTCTGCTGGCGCTGCATCTGGGCAAGTTGCCTACAGATTGCCTACAGGCAACAACCAAACACGAGCAAACAGAAAAAAAGCACCTAGCCGCTTCCGGTAAGTGCCTGATTTCATTAACGTTTCTTGGGGTGGCTGATGGGGCTCGAACCCACGACAACAGGAATCACAATCCTGGACTCTACCAACTGAGCTACAACCACCGCTGAGCCTTGCATTGTAACGTGAAAATTTCAGCAGGATCCAGTCATCAAGTCGCTTTCAGCAAATCTTGCCTGACAGCGTTCGCGCATGCCTTGCTGCGCGAACCAGATGTCAGGGTGCAGCGCTGGAGACTGCAGCCTGGGGTGCTTTGACGACGGCTTTGAAGCGCGTTTTCAAGGCTTCGTAATAGGCTAGGGTTTCGGCATTGGACCAGGCTTGGGCATATTGCTGTGCCGCACGCTTTTCATCGATGACGGCGGGATCGCGCGGCAGCAACCTCAGGATACGCGACACGACATAAGTGCCGGCACCCGCATCGACGCCAACGTCGGCAGGAAGCTTGCTGGCGTCAGCAGCCAGGATCGCCTCGACTACCTTGCGCGGCAGATCACGGGCCAGCGGCCTCGACAAGATCACCGGCTCACCAAGCCCGTTGAGTTCGCCTTTTTTCAGCGCGGCGAGCCTGTCCTGCCCGGCTTTGACGGCCTGTGCAGTGGCAAGCTTGCGCACCAGTTGCTCGCGCACCTTCGTCTTCACATCGGCGAGCGGCTGCAGGCGCGCTGGGCTGTACTGCACGATTCGTGCAGCGGTCAGTTGGTTTGCAGCCGTTTCAACCGCTTCAGTATTGCGTTTGTTGCGCAAGGCTTCGCTGCTGAACAGGCTTTCAAACAACTTGACCGAAGCCAGTGGTCCGGCAGCACCCGGCGCCGGTGTGCGCTGCACGGTAGCGTTTTGCAAGGCCAGTTTGAATTTATCGGCAGCGGGCTGCAGGCTGTCGGACTGCTCATAGACGGTATTGGTGAAAAGTTCCGCAATTTCCGCAAAGCGTTTCTGGGCCAGTTGCTTGCGAACCTCCTGTTCGACTTCATTGCGCACCAACTCGAAATTCTTCTTGCTGCCACCTCGGACGCCGGTTAACTGGATGACGTGGTAACCAAAGTCGGACTCGACCACATTGCTGATTTCGCCTGGCTTTAGGTTGAAAGCCGCTTCTTCGAAGGGCTTGACCATCGCACCACGGCCGAAAAAGTCGAGGTCACCGCCACTTGGCGCCGAACCATCGTCCTGCGAGTTCTTGCGTGCCAGATCGGCAAATCCGGCCGGGCTCTTTCGAGCCCGCGCAAGCAATTCTTCGGCTTGGGCCTTGGCCTTGGCCTTGTCAGCCGCGCTCGCAGCCTTGTCGGCTTTGATGAGGATGTGACTGGCACGGCGCTCTTCGGGCACGGTGTAGCGAGCCGCGTTTTCGTCGTAATACTTGCGCAGATCGTCGTCGTTGAAGGTCACTTGCTTCTTCAAAGCCTCGAGGTCGAGCACCAGATACTGGATCTGTGCACTCTCGGGCAGTTGGAACTGGGCGCTGTTGGCTGAATCCTTGTAGAAAGCTTCGAGTTCGGCCTCGCCAGGTTCGATGCGAGCGGCGAAATCCTTCGCGTCGAAGCGCTGCAACTGGACTTCGCGCTGCTGCAGCAAGGCGTCAAACGCCAACTCGGCGTTGGCGCTGGTTGCCAACACGGAACCAGAGACCGCGCCGACAACCTGTTGCATGGTCATGTCCTGACGCAAGCGCTCGATCAGCATCTGCGAGTTCATGCCTTGCGCCGCCAATACGGCCTTGTTCACGCTGCCATCGGCGTTGCGCAGAAAAGCCAGTTGCGGATCGTTGAGGAAGGTTCTCTGGACGCGCTCGTCGCTGATGACCAGATGCTGAGCCGAAGCCGTAGCGCGCAAGACCCGCTCACGAACCAATGTGTCGAGGGCTTCGCGTTTGATCTCGGGCGAGTCGAAAAGCTTGGCATCAAGATTGGGCATCTGCCGGCGCAAGCGCTCGATCTGCTCCTTGTGCGCTCCATCCCACTCGGCTTGGGTGATCTTGCGTCCGTCAACCGTCGCAACGGATGGATTCGAACCATCCATGAAGCTGCTGTAGCCCTGCATACCGACGAGCGCAAAGGACGGCAGGATCAGAATCAGCAAGATGAACTGAAACAGACGGTTGTGCGTGCGGACAAATTCAAACATCGAAAACCTCAGGAAAGCGTTGACGGGCAGATGTCAAAGGAAATACGACAAAGGCGAACCTGGGTTCGCCTTTGCTTGTCGGACCTGCAACTCAAGCACCAGAGCAGAGTTGGCATAGAAGCCTGACCCTTGTTGGTGGGTGCTGACGGGCTCGAACCGCCGACCTGCGCCGTGTAAAGGCGATGCTCTACCAACTGAGCTAAGCACCCGGGAAATTCCGGAAATCAATTCACTGCATCTTTCAGAGCCTTGCCGGGACGAAACTTGGGCACTTTGGCGGCTGCGATCTGGATCGAGTTGCCGGTGCGCGGGTTGCGCCCTGTACGGGCTTCGCGCTCGGACAAAATGAACGTACCGAAGCCTACCAGAGAAACGTTCCCGTTCTGTTTCAGACCGATCTCGATTCCGCCGATCAACGCTTCCAAGGCGCGGCCAGCCGCAGCTTTGGAAAGGTCAGCCTGGATGGCGATAT
Organism: uncultured Burkholderiales bacterium; assembly: GCA_903820745.1. Taxonomy (GTDB): domain Bacteria; phylum Pseudomonadota; class Gammaproteobacteria; order Burkholderiales; family Burkholderiaceae_C; genus Paucibacter_A. The sequence continues at coordinate 45,090 of CAIJIT010000141.1, read as the reverse complement.
GTTCGATCAGTTCAGACTTGTTCACTTGAAATTCCCATCAAAATTATGCATCGGCCATCCCGACACAGCTCGATCAAAGCATGAAGGGAAGCGGATTCTATGCGCATTCATTGGCGCCGCTGAATGGGGAAAGCCCGATGACGCCAACGAGGACCGGAATGGGACACCACAAGTTGCAGCCTCGCTGTCACTCAAACGCGTTTGACGACCCAGAACACGCCCAATGCGCTCAAACCCATGCCGAGCCACACCAGCGTCCCGATCGGCTCGTCAAACAGCGCCCAGGCCAGCAAGGCGGCACAAGGCGGGATCAAGTACATCAGGCTGGTCACCTGGGTCGCGACACCGCGCTGCAAAAGAACGAAGAGCAAGGAACTGGCGCCAATGGTCAACCCTAGAACCGACCAGCCCAATGCGATAAAGAGGTCGCGGTGCCAGATGATCGACTCAGTCTCGAGCAGCGCCAACGGTGCACTGACCAAAAATGCCACCAGCAACTGGATCAGCATCGCGGTGCGGGCGTCGGCGCTCTTTACATAGCGTTTCTGGTAGATCGAACCGAAGCTGATGGCCAGCAAGGCGGCCACACCCAGCCCCAGGTTCAAAGGACCGAGTTCGCCCTTTCCGAGCTTGTGACTGACCACCAGCAACAGACCCAGAAAACCCAGCAGCAGCCCGGCCCATTGCCGGCCACCCAGTCGGGCGATGGTTTGCGAATTCTGGCGATCCATCCACATGGCGGTCAGCAGCGGCTGCAAACCGACCAGCAGGGTCATCGTTCCGACACCCATGCCATGTTTGATCGCGGCCCAACCGCAGATCAGGTAAGCCGCCTGAGTCGTCAGACCCAACACGCACAGATGCAACCATTGGCGGATGCCACTTGGCCAGGTTGCGTCGGCAAGCCAGACCCAGATCGCAAAACCGGCAGCGGACAGGCCGAAACGCATGAAGAGGAAAGCGATCGGGGGCGCATGCGGCATGCCCAATCTTGCAGTCACGAAACCGGTACTCCACAAGCCGACAAACAGCATCGGCATGGCGCTGATCCAGCGCGATTCGAGCGCCCTCACCTAGCTTTGGCGCGAATTTCAGGGAGCGCTTTTTGCAGGTAATAGACCATTGACCAGATGGTCAACACGACGGCAGCGTAGATCAGCCAATCGCCCCAGAAACGGGTCGAAATCAAGCCGAACAGCTGCCCGTCGAAAAGCAGAAACGGAATCGCCACCATCTGCGCCGTGGTCTTGAGCTTGCCGACCAGGTGTACGGCCACGCTGCGCGAGGCGCCGATTTGCGCCATCCATTCACGCAAAGCCGAGATGGTAATTTCACGCCCAATGATCACCAGGGCAACGAAAACATCGACCCGCTGCAGTTTCAACAAGACCAGCAGCGCCGCGCAGACAAGGATTTTGTCGGCCACTGGATCGAGGAAGGCGCCAAATGCTGAAGCCTGATTGAGTCGCCTAGCCAGATAACCGTCGAGCCAATCAGTCAGAGCCACCAGCACGAACAGCACGGTGGCAAACAGATTCTGGGTCGCAACGCTCAAGTCCAGGTAATAGACCCCGATAACCAGCGGAATAGCCAGGATTCGGGCCCAAGTGAATAAAGTTGGCAGAGTGAAGAACATAGCGGGATTGTGCCCAACAAAGGCTTCAAGTCGGGCCTGAACCCGCAAAGATTTTTTCAGTCAAGACTGCGCGGTTTGAAACGGCGTTCGTCGTTGAAAAGAAAGGTTTCGCTGAAAACCCAGGGCTCGGGCAGATGCTGCAAATTGCCAAAGGGCGCTGCGCGGTACAGGGCTTCGATCGCCAATTGCAGCGTCTCCGGCGCTTGCCCCGGGCGCCTGAGAACCTTGATGCGTTTGATGCTGCCGTTGCGATGCAGTTCAACCTCGAGCACCGGGATTGCCAGTAGCACGGCCGGGACCTGGCCTAGGTAGACGCGGTCCGGGTTGGCTGCAACCAAACGCATTGCCGCCTGCCGGCGCAGTTGGTCGTGGCTATGCACAGCCTTCGGCGCGGGCAAGGTGGCCATTGGCTGCGGTGCTGCCCCAGCCTGACCACCAGCGGGCAAGGGGTCATGGTGCAAGGCTGTAGGTTCGACCACCGATCGAGAAACAACCACCGCGTGATTCGGGCCATTTGAACAACCGGCCAGCAAGGCCAGACAGGCGGCAAGACAAGGCGCCAGGCGAATTTCAATGCAAGACACGGTAAATCTCTTCTGCCAGTTCTTTGGACAAGCCCTTGACGCTGGCGATCTCGTCGACACTTGCGTCGGCCACGCCGCGCACACCACCAAAGCGCTGCAGCAACTGGGCGCGCTTTTTCGGGCCTATGCCGGCTACATCCTCGAGGCGCGAACTGCCGGTGCGCACCGCGGCGCGCTTGGCACGCATGCCGGTAATCGCAAAACGATGCGCCTCATCGCGGATCTGCGCCACCAGCATCAACGCTGCGGAGTCGCGTCCCAGATAGACCTTTTCACGACCATCAGCAAACAGCAATTCTTCAAGCCCGACCTTGCGGCCTTCGCCTTTTTCAACTCCGATGATCAGGGCCAAGTCGAGCCCCAGTTCCTCGAACACCTCGCGCGCCATCGACACCTGGCCGCGCCCGCCGTCAACCAGCACAAGATCCGGCAATCGGCCGGTTCCCAGTTGCACTGCCTCGACCAATTTGCTGTAGCGCCTTGTCAACACCTGACGCATCGCCGCATAGTCGTCGCCTCCGGTGACATCGTTGATGTTGTAACGCCGGTACTGGCTGCTCTGCATCTGGTGTGTCTCGAAGACTACACAGGACGCCATCGTTGCCTCGCCTGCGGTGTGGCTGATATCGAAGCATTCAATACGGAACTTGTCGAGCTCAGGCACCGACAGATCGAGTGCTTCAACCAAGGCTCGGGTTCGCGCTTGCTGCGAGCCCTCTTCCGACAACAAACGTGCCAGCGCCAGACCGGCACCCTTGACGCACATTTCCTGCCAAATGCGGCGCTGGCCGCGCGGATGCGACTGTATCGCCACTTTGTGGTCAGCCTGGCTGCTCAGCGCCTCGGCCAAGGCGCCATCGACCAGATCGCTGGTGACGATCAAGGCCGGTACCGGCAAGTCCAGATAATGCTGGCCGATGAAGGCTTCGAGCACCTGCTGCTCGGGCGAAGGGCGGGCTTGCTGTTCGTCCTCGAAATCGGCCAGCAAGACTGCGGTGGCTTCTTCGACATGTTTGGGAAAATAAGCCCGGTCGCCCAGATGACGGCCGCCACGCACCATTGCCAGATTGACGCAGGCGCGCCCCCCTTGCAACTTGACGGCGAGGATGTCGACATCGCGGTCGCGGCCTGAGGCGCTGTTTTCATCCACCGACTGCTGCTGCAGCACGCGGGACAGCGCGGTGATCTGGTTGCGCAGCTCGGCCGCCAATTCGAACTGCAAAGCATCGGCATAAGCCATCATCTGGACTTGCAAACCGTCCATCACTTCCTGCGTTTCGCCAGCCAGGAAGCGCTCGGCATTGCGGACATTGCGGGCATAGTCTTCCCCCTGCCCTTCGGGCACGCAAGGCCCGGTGCAGCGCCTGATCTGGTAGAGCAAGCAGGGCCGACTGCGGTTGTTGAAGACCGTGTCCTCGCAGGTGCGCAGTTTGAAAACCTTCTGGATCAACTGGATCGACTCCTTCACCGCCCAGGCACTCGGAAAGGGCCCGAAGTAGCGGTGGCGCTTGTCGACCGCGCCGCGGTAATAGCTGATGCGCGGATAGGTTTGACCGCTGAGCTTCAGATAGGGATAACTCTTGTCGTCGCGGAACAAGATATTGAACTTGGGGTTCAAAGCCTTGATCAGATTGTTTTCCAGCAGCAAGGCCTCGGACTCGGTGCGTACCACCGTCGTTTCCATCCTGGCGATGCGCGCCACCATCATGCCGATGCGGCTGCCGCCATGGTCCTTCTGGAAATAGCTCGAGACGCGTTTTTTCAGATGTTTGGCCTTGCCGACATAAAGCACCTGATCCTGGGCGTCGAAATAGCGATAGACACCGGGCATCCCGGGCAGCGCGGCGACCTCGGCCAGCAGGCGCTCGCGCCCGTCCAGCGCGGCCTGTTCGATTTCGGCCACGCGCTTAATTTCAGCCGTTTCGATCAGGGCGCGTTCGGCATTCCCTGAGTCAGGGGCCGAATTGGCGACGCCCGCTTCAGTTTGAAGCAGCGACTTGATGCGCGATTTTTCATTGCCTTTCATGGACCGTGATTGTGCCGTGCCGATGCGGTCATTCCGCTTGGGACGCTCCGCATAACCCCTCACCGCTTGTGCAAGTGCTGCCTCGGGCGGTCTGCGGCGTTGGATTTCTTGCCAATAGCACGCGCTATTGGCCGCAAAATGCGCCTTGCATCCCATCCCATCCCGATCCGCACCGCACCCGCTCGCGATGAGTTATGCAGAGCATCCCAGGAGCCGGATAATTCAGCGATGGGGATGAATTGGGATATTTACTGCCGGGTGGTCGACAACTTCGGCGATGTCGGTGTGGTCTGGCGCCTGGCGCGCGATTTGGCGGCTCGCGGCGAGCAAGTGCGACTCTGGCTTGACGATGCCAGCGCGGTTGAATGGATGGCGCCTGCCGGTCCGCCGCCGGCAGTACAACTACTGGCCTGGCCTGCCCAATCCAACCTGCTGGGTGCCGAAGCACCGGGCGATGTCGTGATCGAAGCCTTTGGCTGCCAATTGCCCGATGCGGTTATCGCCCGCATGGCAGCAAGGCCGAAACCGCCGCATTGGATCAACCTCGAATACCTGAGCGCCGAGTCCTATGTCGAGCGCAGCCATGGCCTGCAGTCACCGCAATTCAGCGGACCGGGTCTGGGCTTGATCAAGCGCTTTTTCTACCCTGGCTTCACCCCGCGGACTGGTGGCCTGCTGCGCGAGCCGGGACTTCTGGCGATGCAGGCAATGTTCGACCCGCAGGCCTGGCTGGCCGGGCAAGGCCTGCAGCGCCTTGCCCAGGAGCGTGTGGTTTCGCTCTTTGCCTATCCGAACAAGGCGCTGCCTGCGCTGCTCGAACTGCTTGCCGGCCAGCCAACCTTGCTGTTGGTTTGTCCAGGAGCGGCCCAGCAACAGATTGCGCGCATGAATTTGCCGAAGACCTTGCGCTGTCATGCGCTGCCCTACCTCAGTCAACCCGACTACGACCATTTGTTGTGGGCGAGCGACTTGAACTTTGTCCGTGGCGAGGACAGTTTCATCCGCGCTCAATGGGCAGCCAAGCCCTTTGTCTGGCAGATCTACCCGCAGCTCGACGGCGCCCATGAGCTGAAGCTGACGGCCTTCCTCGAACAATGGCTGGACTTGGCCGATCCTGAACTGGCACATCGGTCGAGGCAATTGTGGCGGGCCTGGAACGGCCTTCAGCCCTGGGTTTCGATCGACCTGCCTGAGGCCCCTGCGGCCACAGCCCACGCCCTGGTCTGGCGCCAACATTTGCTGGGTCAAGCAGATTTGAGCGGACAACTGCTGAAAGCAGTTCGCGATTCAAGCTAAAATCTACGGCTTTGCCGTGTCTTGGGGCATACGAGCTGCTGCAGCCGCCCCCGAAGCTCGAAATCGCTGGCGGCGTTGGCCGTCAAGCCCCGAAGAACCTTTCGCCATATCGGAACATCTCATGAAGATCGCTCAAGAATTTCGCGCCGGCAATGTGATCATGCACGGCAAGGACCCGATGGTCGTGCTGAAGACTGAATACAGCCGCGGCGGCCGCAATGCTGCCACCGTGCGCATGAAACTGAAAAGCCTGTTGAGCAACTCAGGCACTGAAGTCGTTTTCAAGGCCGATGACAAGCTCGACCAGGTCATGCTGGAGAAGAAGGACTGCACCTACACCTACTTCGCTGATCCGATGTATGTGTTCATGGACGAGGAATACAACCAGTTCGAAGTTGAAGCCGACAACATGGGTGACGCGATCCAATATCTGGAAGACGGCATGGCAGTCGAAGTGGTGTTCTACGACGGCAAGGCAATTTCGGTTGAAGTGCCGACCTCGGTCGTGCGCGAAGTCGTCTGGACCGAACCTGCCGTCAAGGGCGACACCTCAGGCAAAGTGCTGAAACCCGCCAAGCTGGCGACCGGGTTTGAAATTCCGGTGCCTATCTTCGTTGCCCAGGGGGACAAGATCGAAATCGACACCCGTACCCACGAGTACCGCAAACGCGTCTGAACGCTCTGGGAGCTGCATCAGGCAGCACGGTCCGAAAAAAGCACCCGAGGGTGCTTTTTTTGTTGCTGGCGATTCTTGCCGGATTTTCAGTCTTTACTTGGCATCAGCCTTGGCTGCAGCGCTGTTCTTTTTGCTCTTCTTGTTTTTCTTGTTCTTCTTGCTGGCCTTTTTGGTAGAAGGAGTCTTGCTGTCTGTAGCCTTGGCAGGAGCCGGCGCCTGGGCGGCTGGCGCTTGAGCTGCAGGTTGGACCGCCGGGGTTGGTGCGACACGGCCGATCACGGCCGGTGCGGCCGGTGGCGCGGGTAGGACTGCCTGCGTGGTCGTCTGGGCCAATGCAGCACCGCTCAGAAGAATAGAAAGGATCACTGCGGTGGTCTTGTTCATGCTGGACTCCAGGTTTGAATTATTGAAGGCAAATTACTGCGTGGATTCTAGGGCCGGCTTCAGTCGAATATGCCCTCGCGCAACCATTTCGTCGCCACCCATTTGTGTCCGGTGAGAACCAAAGCGCCGCCATGCAAGGTTCCAGTGCTCGGGTGCGGCCTGTCATAACTGAAAAAGACTGCATTGCCCTTGACCGGCATGATTTCAAGACCTGCATCAGGGAATATCGTCGCACCTCCAGCGGTCACATTGCTCAAATACATGACTACCGTCGCCAGCCGCTGTCCGCCGCGCTGAAGGATTTCCGGCGTTCCCGGATGTTCGGGGTTGAAATAGTCGAAATGCGGTTGGTACTCAGCGCCCGCCCGGTAATGCAACACCTGCAAGCCTTCGCCATGCTCAAGCGGCCAGGCCAGCAAGGCTTCAAGGCGGTCCTCGATGCGCTGCACGATTTCATTCTCGCCCCTGGCGTAGAACATGCCATCGCTGGTGCGCGCCGGGTTGAACTCGACACCCTCGCGGTTGGTGGCAATGGTCTCGGAACGCACCATACGCAGCGCAGAAGTCGCGATCAATGTATCGCATTCCTCATCAGACAACAGCCCGCCAAGCACCACGAGGCGTGGCGTTCGCATAGTCAGCAGCACCCTGACCTCGCGATCGCCGGCCCAGAGCGTTCCTGAATTCAGCTGCGCATCCGGCCGGATCGGTTCGGGCATCCCTTGGCGTTTTGCCTCAGGAATGGCCTCGTCAGTTTGAAATATCTGCAGTGCCCGCACGGCGTCTTCTTGCCCCCAACCGCTTGCAAGCATTGCCGCGATCGACTGCAGGTCGGTTTGACCCGCCAGGGCCTGCTGGGTCAGCCAATGGCGCAATTCGGCGGTGATTCCGTCTACGCTCATCGGTCGGTCTCAGTTCTGCCGGCGCCTGAACAGGAGTCGCGATGGTATCGACAACTCGCCGGCATATTTGTAGCCATCCAGATCGAAACCGGACAGGGCTTGCGGATCGTCGATCCGGTTGGTAATCGCATAACGGGCCATCAAGCCACGGGCGCGTTTGGCAAAAAAACTGATGATCTTGTACCGATCTGTTTTCCAATCTTCGAAAACGCATTCGATCACCGGGGTCTTCAAGCAAGGCCGGTCGATTGCCCGAAAATATTCCTGCGACGCCAGGTTGACGATCACGTTCGATTGGCTCGCTTTGGCAAGAAGGTCCAACTGGCGGGCCAGACGATCGCCCCAGAAGTTGTAGAGATTGGCGCCCAGCGGATTGGCTAATCTTGTTCCCATCTCGAGCCGGTAGGGCTGCAACAGGTCGAGCGGTCGCAAGACGCCATAGAGTCCCGAAAGGATCGCCAGGTGATCCTGTGCCCATTGCAGGTCCGGCAAGGCGAGACTGGCTGCCTGCAGTCCGTCATAGACATCGCCATTGAAAGCCAGCAAGGCCGGTCGGCTGTTGGCGGCCGTTGATTCCCGACTCCAGGTTTTGTAGCGCGCCAGGTTGAGCGTTGCCAGTGGAGTCGACAAATCCATCAATGCTCCGATGTCGTCTGACTTCATCGGCTTGAGCAATTTGATCAAGGCCGCCGCTTGTGGCATGAACTGCGGCTGACTGGCGAGCGAGGCAACACCGACCGGCAGTGGCGTCTCATAGTCAAGCGACTTGGCGGGAGAAAGCAGGAAGATCATGCTGGATTGTCGCTGCATCAAGCCCAAAAAAATGCCGGCAGCGAGATTCTCCCGCTGACCGGCATCGCTTTTTTGAACGCCAGGCTGGGCTATTTAGACAGCAACTGATTCACCGCAGTCACATCAGCAGGCTTGAGTTGGCCAGAGGCCTGGCGCAGTTTCAAGCTCCCTTGAACCACGTCATAGCGCGCCTTGGCCAGATCGCGCTGGGTCGTGAACAGCTGGGTCTGGGCATTCAGCACATCAAGATTGACACGCACGCCGACCTTGTAGCCCAATTGCGTGGCGTCCAGGGCCAACTTGCTTGACGATTCGGCCGCCTCGAGCGCCTTCACCTGCGCAGTCAGCGACTGCACGCCCAGAAAAGCGCGGCGCGTGCCTTCGGCAACGCTGCGGCGCGCATATTCGAGGTCATTGCGGGCCTTTTCTTCAAGGGACAGCGTTTCCTTGATGCGGCTCTGCATCGCGCCACCGCTATACAGCGGATAAGTGATCGACACCACCATGCTGCCGCTGGCAGTCGTGCCTTGGCCGGTGGTCGAAGCCGAGCCATGGGAATTGAGAGCACCAAGGGTGCCGGTCAGGTCGACCGAAAGTCCTTCGCTGGCACGCGCCTTCGCGGTCTCCAGCTTGGCCACTTCAAGCCCAAGGCGTGCCTTGCGAACCAGCGGGTGCATCTCGTCAGCCTGAGTGACCCAGGGGTCGATATTGAGCGGCAACACCGCGGGCAAGGCCACCGGCACGGCAAATGGTTTTGGCGCCACACCACTGCGCCCTACCAGTTGATCCAAGGTCACACCCTTGATGCGCAGATCGTTGTCAGCGGCGATTTCGGCGGCATTGGCAAGGTCGTAACGCGCTTGCGCTTCACGGGTGTCGGTGATGGTGGCGGTACCGACTTCAAAATTGCGCTTCGCCGAAGCCAGTTGCTCGGCGATGGCGGCCTTGCTTGACAGCGTCGTGCCGAGTGCATCCTTGGCCGCCAGCACATCAAAATAGGCTTGCGAGACACGCACGATCAGGTCCTGCTCGGCAGCTTCCAAATCCGCCTTGGATGAGCTCAGGCCGCGCTGGGCCTGTTCAATGGTCAAGGCATTGGCCGGATTGAAGACTGCATAGCGAGCGGTCAGACCGGATTGGTAGGTGGTTGAACCAACGCGGTCCCCGGCAACCTTGACGCCCGACACATAACGATTCGGCGGCACGACCTGGGTTTCCGTCGCAGTCACACCGAGGCCGACGCTGGGCCGGGCCAGGGCATCGCTTTGCGCCGCCTTGTACTGGGCCGAATCAGCCAATGCGCTGGCCGACAGGTACAGCGCGTCGTAGTTGCGAGCTGCGTCATAGAGCTCCTGCAGGCTTTGTGCCTGGGCTGAATGGGTTGCCGCGAAGGCCAACATCAAGGCCAGGCCAAGGCATGTCGGGAGTGATTTGGATACAGTTTGGTTTGGCATGAAGTTCCTTGTCAGCTTGTAAGTGATGTTTCGCACGGCCGCAGCTTGCGTCCGCTAGTCAATATCTGGGCACAGGTGGTGCATGGTGCTCGGCTTCTAGCAGCAGGGACCAGGCGTCGATACCGCCGGTGAGGTTATAAACCGATTCGAAGCCCTGCCGCTGCAGAAATGCGACGACTTGCTGACTGCGCATGCCGTGATGGCAATAACAAACGACGGGCTGCGCTGGATCGAGCTCGAAAAGCCGCTGCGGCACCTGCGCCATCGGCATCAGCAGCATCGGCGCATTGTCAACCGTGATGCTGGCCAACGCGGCCTCCCAGGGCTCGCGCACGTCGAGCAGCAGGGGCGGCAAGGGCTGCGAACAAAATTCGCGCAATTGACCGACATCGATTCGACCCATGGCGATTCAGAAGACGAAGGCGCTGTGCGCCGCGAAGCCGCTCAAGCGCGGCGCCAGAGTGTCAAACAGGTCTCTGGTGCTGAAATCGCTCTCGCTGACCCGGCTGATCAACTGCGCGCGCATGACCGGTTCGTCGCCGACGATGGCGGCCAGACGTCCGCCGACCTTCAACTGATTCAGCAGCCTGACAGGAACTTCGGCGACCGAGCCGGAAAGCAGGATCACGTCAAAAGGCTCTTCTTCAGGCAGGCCCTGGGCGCCATCTTGCGCCAGAACGGTCACGTTCATCACACCAGCACGCTTCAAATTTTCGGTCGCCAGGCTGACCAGTTCAGGTTCGATCTCGAGCGAGAAAACGCGTTGTGCGCGATGTCCCAGCAAGGCGGCCATGAAGCCGCTGCCGGTGCCGATCTCCAACACTTTTTCATGCCGGGCGACTTTCAATTCCTGCAGGAGCCTGGCCTCGACGCGAGGCACCAGCATCTGCTGGCCCGCTGGCAATGGCACTTCGGTGTCGACGAAAGCCAGCGCGCGAAAGGCAGCGGGCACGAAGTCCTCGCGTTTCACCACCGCCAAAAGCGACAGCACGCCCGCATCCAGCACATCCCAGGGGCGGATCTGCTGCTTGATCATATTGAAGCGGGCTTGTTCGATATTCATCTCAATTCCTCGACTCGGCTGTGTTGGTGCCAGCACGGATTCTATTGGCTGAGCGCCGGCTCGGCTTGATGCTTGCCAAGCAACTTGCGTTTGCACCATTCGCCGAGGTCGTCAAGGTAGCAATAGATTACCGGCACGACGACCAGGGTCAGCAGCGACGAGGTGATCACCCCGCCAATCACGGCCTGCCCCATCGGCGCGCGTTGTTCCGAACCCTCGCTGAGGGCAAAGGCCAGCGGTACCATGCCGAAGACCATCGCCAGCGTCGTCATCAAAATCGGCCGCAAACGCACTTTAGCCGCATGCAGCAAGGCCTCTTCGCGGGCCATTGGCTCGGAATCGATGCCATTGCCATGCTCGCCAGCCCGTGAGCGGATCGCGAAGTCGATCAACAAAATCGCGTTCTTGGTCACTAGCCCCATCAACATCACGATGCCGATAACGCTGAACATGTTCAGGGTCGAGCGGAACATCAAGAGTGCCAGCACCACGCCGATCAGGGTCAAAGGCAGCGAACTCATCAAAGCCAGCGGCTGCAGGAAACTCCTGAACTGACTAGCCAGAATCATGTAGATGAACACGACGGCCAGACCCAGGGCGCCAAGCGCATAAGTGAAGGACTCATTCATGCTCTTGGTCGATCCGCCAAAGACAAAACGGTAGCCCGGCGGGAAACCCGTGCTCTGCAGAACCTTCTGGATGTCGGCCGAGACCTCACCCGCGCTGCGACCGAGCGTATTGGCATCGATGGTGATTTCGCGGCTCATATCGCGACGATTGATCTGGTTGGGGCCGGTTGAAGGCTGCACATCGGCGACCTGCGAGAGCCTGACAACACGCGGCGAGCCGTCTGCTGCGGGGGCTACATTGATCGGCAGGTTCTGCAGCGACGCAGCCTGACTGCGGTTTTCGGGTGCCAGGCGCAGCAGCACATCGTAGTTTTCGCCGTCCGGCGCACGCCAGTTGCCGACCGTCGTGCCGGCCAACAAGGTGCGCAGCGTGCTCCCCAAAGCATTGACATTGAGCCCCACATCGGCAGCAGCGGCCCGCTTGACATCGATCGAGAGCGTCGGCTTGTCGGCCTTCAATGTACTGTCCAGATCGACCAATCCGGGGATTTTCTGCAACCGGGTCAGGACCTGTTTGGAAATGCGGTTCAATTCGCCAAGGTCAGGCCCCTGGAGCGAGAACTGCAGGCTCTTGCCGCCACCGATCTCGGCCGCTCCGATATTGGTGATCGTGATGCCAGGAATGGAGGCGAGCATTTGGCGCATCGGCGTCACCAGATCATTGACGCTGCGTTGACGATCCTTGCGGTCGACCAAGCGCACATAGACCGCGCCATAGATCTTACCGGCTGCAAAGCCACTATTGATGGTTGCCACCGTGTAGCGAACTTCGGGCATCTTGCGCAACAAGACGTCGATCTGCTTGGCCCGGGCCTCGGTGACATCGAGAGCTGATCCGACCGGGGTGTAGAAATTGATCTGCGTTTCCGACATGTCAGCCTTGGGCGTGAACTCTTTGCCGACGCCGGACAGGAGGAAGAAGCTGAGCAACAAAGTCAACAAGGCAATGCCCAGAGTCGTCAGCTTGTGTCGCAATGACCAGCGCAGGATCTGTTGGTAGGCACCGGACAGCCATTCGGTGAATCGATCGACTGCACCGGTAATGCGTCCGAGGGTCTTTTCATACAGCGTCACCGGCGGGCCCTGACGAACACCATGCGACTGCGGGTCGTTCCACACGCTTGACAGCATGGGGTCGAGCGTAAAGCTGACGAACATCGAAATCAGCACAGCGGCGACGATGGTGATGCCGAATTCGTGGAAAAACTTGCCAACGATGCCTCCCATGAAGCCGATCGGCAGGAAAACCGCAACGATCGACAGCGTGGTGGCCAGCACCGCCAACCCGATTTCGGCCGTGCCGTCGAGCGCAGCCTGTCTGGGCGAGACGCCCATCCTCACATGCCGGACGATGTTTTCACGCACGACGATCGCGTCATCGATCAGCAGGCCAACGCACAAGCTCAAGGCCATCATCGTGATCATGTTGATGGTGAAGCCGAACATGTACATGAACAAGAAGGTGCCGATCAATGAGATCGGTAGCGTCAGCCCGGTGATCACGGTCGAGCGCCAGGAATTCAGGAACAGGAAGACGATCAGCACCGTCAAGGCCGCGCCTTCGAACATTGTGCGGGTGACGTTGGATACCGACACCCGGATCGAGCGCGAGTTGTCGAGGTTCACCTCGGTGCGCAGGCCGTCCGGGGTGACCGCAGCCGATTCCTTCAAGGCCAACAGCAAGCCGTCGACCACGGCAATGGTGTTCTCACCCTGACTCTTCTGTACGCTCAGCAGTACCGTGCGCTGACCGTTGTAGAGCGCCAGACTGTCGATTTCCTGCGGACCATCGACGACGTCAGCGACCTGCCAGAGCTTGATGACATTGCCGCCGCGGTGCGCCACCACGATGTCGCGAAAGTCTTCCGGGCGTTTCACGCGGGCGTTGATCTGCACCACCTGTTCCTTTTCCGCATTACGGATGCTGCCGAGCGGCAATTCCTGGTTCTCGCTCTTCACCGCCGCCAGTACCTGGTCGACCGTCAGGCCTTGCGCTTCCATGGAATCGGGGCGCAGACGCAACTGGATCTGGCGCTGCAAACCGCCGACCACCGTCACCGAACCAACGCCGCGAACATTCTCGAGTCGCTTCTGCAAGACTTGCGTGGCCCAGGTCGTCAATTCCTGGGTGCTGCGTTTGCCATCGGTCGAAAGCACCGCCACATTGAAAATCGGCGAGCTTTGCGGATCAAAACGCGAAATGCGCGGTTCTTTGACCTCGTCTCGCAACAAGGGCCGGATCAGCGCGACCTTCTCGCGCACATCATCAGCCGCCTTGCGGCCGTCAACTTCCAGATTGAACTCGATGATGACCACCGAAGTGCCTTCATAAGAGCGGGAAGTCAGCGTGCTGATACCTGCGACCGTGTTGACCGCCGCCTCGACCTTCTTGGTGACTTCGCTCTCAACGATTTCCGGTGATGCACCAGGATAGTCCATCTGCACCACGACGGTGGGGAAGTCGATATTCGGGAACTGGTCGACCGACAGCCTCTGGTAGCTGAACAAGCCCAGCACAACGAAGGCGAGCATGACCATCACAGCCATGACGGGATTTTGAATTGAAACTCGGGTGAACCACATGATCGGGTCCCGACTCAGCGCTGGGCAGTCGCAGCCGCTGGGGGCGCTTGCTTGACCGGCGTCCCATCGGGTACCTGGCCTGCAGCACTGGTCAAAACCTGCGCCCCGCTTTCAAGACCTGACAGCAGTTCAACCGCGGGCTGACCTGCCGCTTCACCGACCGCACCGAGAACGACGGTCACCGCCTTGGTCCGGCCTTCGAAGATCTGCAGCACATAAGGCCTGGCCTTGTCGACCCTGACCGCCGACAAGGGCAGCACCTGAGCCTGGCGTTGATCGGTCAGCAAGCGGCCGCGAGCAAAGGTTCCGTGGCGCAGACCCGGCTGACCGGCCACCGACAGATAGACCAGGACGGCACGCGATCCGGCCTGAGCCGCTGGGTTGATGCGAGCGACCGTCGCCACCACTTCGTTCGGGATGCCCTCAACCTGCAGCAGCGCGCGCGCGCCCGGTTTCAGACCGGCGGCAAGTTCGGGCGCGAGCGCAGCTTCCAATTCCAACCTGGACAAGTCGACGATTTCCAATACCCGGCCGTCGACTGCCACGCGCTCGCCGGCTTGCGCCATCCGCTGCGAAATCTGGCCTGAGATCGGCGCGACCAGGCGAGTGTCATTCAGCCCCTTGCGGGCAAGATCGACGGCTGACTGCGCAGCCATCAGCGTCGCCGCGGCACCGGCTTCGCTGGCGCTGGCAGTCTCCATCGCCGTGGAAGAAATGAACCCCTGGGTCACCAGCGAACGGTTGTTTTCGAGATTGCGCCGGGCAATATCGAGTTGCGATTTGGCTGCCGCTGCCGTTTGTTCTGCCTGGCGCAAGCGCATGTCGAACTCGCTCGTGTCGAGTTGACCCAGCAACTGTCCGGCGCGCACGCTATCGCCTTCACGAACGGACAAGCGCGCCAATTCGGCCGCGACTTTGGCCTTGATGACGGCGTTGTCAACAGCACGCAGACTGCCCGAAACCTCAACACTGCTGGCAAAACTTTGCCGCTGCAAGGTCACCACATCGATGTCGGTCAAAGCCAGCGCGACCTCGACTTTGGCAGGCGCCGCAGGCGTTGCATTGCGCGGCACCATCAAGCGCAACGCGGCGCCGCCGACCAGACCCAGCGCCGCCATCGCCAGTGATACTTTCAACCAGGTTTTCATCAGTCAGTCGTTTTCGTAGGTTGGGGCGCGGCCAACAAGCCACGCAGAATCAGGTCCAGTTGCACTGCCAGAACGACCGGGGGGTCGATGACCGGCAATAGCGTCTTGCAAGCACTGAAGGAATGTTCGGAAAGCATCATGTACAGCATCGGACCAATCAGCACATGCACAGTCTCGGCGACAGGTACAGACCTGAATTCACCACTTTCAATACCGCGTTCGATCAATCGCCCGAGCAAACGATGTGTGGGCAGCACCACTTCATCCACGTAAAAGCGGGCCAGATCCGGGAAATGACGGGCTTCGGCCAGCATGATCTTGCTGATCCCGCCGGCATTGCCCTGCCCGACCCGTCGCCACCATTCGTTCATCACCAACGTCAGCAAGTCAGCCATGCTGCCTTGATGATTGGCGAAAAGCGCTTCGCCCTCGGCGATTCTGGCTGACAGGCTCTCTCGCACCACTGCCTTGAACAATTCTTCCTTGCTCGGGTAGTAGAGATAGAGCGTGCCTTTGGAGACACCGGCAAGTGCAGCGACTTCTTCGGATTTTGTGGCCGCAAAGCCTTTTTCGACGAAAAGGGCCAAGCCGGCTTGGAGGAGCTCTTGAGGGCGCGCCTGTTTCCGCCTGTGTCGCGTTGGATTTGAATTTACTGACTGCACAGTCAGTAATATAAGCGCAAGAACATTCCGGGTCAAGCCACTTCGCCAAATGCCCAATATTCGCAAGCTATCATCAAGCCCAACTTAAAACCCCGGGAGTGAATTTGGACCTCGTACTGCTGTTGAAGGCCGCCGTGATGGGCATCGTTGAAGGCCTGACCGAATTCCTGCCGATATCCTCAACCGGGCATTTGATCCTGACTGGCACCTTGTTGGGCATGACCGACGACAAGTCGAAGGTCTTCGACATTGCGATCCAAACTGGCGCGATCCTGGCGGTCATCATCGTCTACTGGCAGCGGATTTCAGGCGCCTTGCGCGAGTTCAGCAGCAGCGACAAAGCCCGGCGCTTTGTCTTCAACGTGGCCATCGGTTTCATGCCGGCGGGCGTGATCGGATTCTTCGTCTACAAGAAGATCAAGACCTATTTATTCAACGGCCCGGTGGTCGCCACGGCTTTCATCGTCGGCGGACTGATCATCCTCTGGGTGGAGAGGCGCGCCAAACCAGTCGTGCGCATCCATGACATCGACGATATGACCGCATGGGATGCATTGAAGGTCGGCATGGTTCAATGCCTGGGCATGATTCCCGGCACCAGTCGGTCGGGCGCCACCATCATCGGCGGCATGTTGCTCGGCTTGTCGCGCAAAGCAGCCACCGATTTCTCGTTTTTCCTGGCAATTCCGACCCTGTTCGCCGCGGGCGCCTACAGCCTGTGGAAAGAGCGTGCCCTGCTCAGTCTGCACGACCTGCCCTTGTTTGCGGTTGGCTTTGTGGTCAGTTTCCTGAGCGCTTGGCTCTGTGTGCGCTGGTTGCTGCGCTATATCGCCAGCCATGACTTTGTTCCCTTCGCCTGGTACCGCATCGCCTTCGGTATCGTCGTGCTGACCACAGCCTGGAGCGGGTTGGTGGTCTGGGCCGCTTGAATTCCGATGCGATGAGATAATCGCAGGATGACTATTTCGATCAAATCAGGCGACGACCTTCCTGCGTTGCGCATTGCCGGGCGACTGGCCTCCGAAGTGCTGGACATGCTGACGCCGCATGTCCGCGTTGGTGTCACCACCGAGGAACTGGACAAACTTGCCCATGACTACATCGTCAATGTGCAACAGGCCATTCCGGCACCGCTGAACTACACACCGCAGGGATATATCCCCTACCCCAAGTCGATCTGCACGTCGATCAACCATCAGGTCTGCCATGGCATTCCGAATGATCGCGGCTTGAAGAACGGTGACATCGTCAACATCGATGTCACCGTCATCAAGGATGGCTGGCATGGTGACACCAGCCGGATGTTCATCGTCGGTGACGGCTCGATCGCGGCCAAGCGGCTTTGCGCCTTCACCTATGAAGCCATGTGGAAGGGTATCGTCAAGGTCAAGCCTGGCGCCTACCTTGGCGACATCGGCCACGCGATCCAGACTTTCGCCGAAAACGCCGGATTCTCGATCGTGCGTGAGTTCTGCGGTCATGGCATAGGCCGGGTTTTTCACGAAGACCCGCAAGTTCTGCACTACGGCCGCCCTGGCACCTTGACCCAGTTGGTACCGGGCATGGTGTTCACGATCGAGCCAATGATCAATGCCGGCCGACGCGACATCAAGGAAACCGGTGATGGATGGACCATCGTGACCAAAGACCGTTCACTGTCGGCGCAATGGGAGCACACCATCATCGTCACCGAGACCGGCTACGAGGTCTTCACCTTGTCGGCAGGTAGCCCTGCGATACCCGCTTTCGTCGGCGCCTGAGTTGATGGGCGCCCAGGTCAAAGCGGTCGCTCCCATCGGCCCCATGGCCTTGCCCGGCACCAAACGCGTGGTCAGCGTTACCGAGTTGCGGCAGGGTTTCAAGGCAGGTAAACAGGAATTGCTTGAAGCCTTCCGCAAGGCAACTGCAAGCCAGGCCAAGACCTCAAGCTTGCTGCGCAATCTCGCACAACAAGTCGACAACTGCCTGAAAACCCTCTGGGAGCAGGGTTCGATGCCTACGGGCGCTTGCCTGATCGCCGTAGGCGGCTATGGACGGGGCAAGTTGTTCCCCTACTCGGATGTCGACGTCCTGGTGCTGTTGCCACAAGACACACAAGCCCATCAGGAGGGTGCCGACAAGGCCAGCATCGAAGCCTTCATCACGGCCTGCTGGGACATCGGTCTGGAAATCGGCAGTTCGGTTCGCACCGTTGACGAATGCCTGCACGAAGCCGCGGCCGATGTGACCGTGCAGACCGCCTTGCTCGAATCAAGGCTGTTGACCGGCCATCGCCCGCTCTATGCGGGACTTGAAAAAGCCTTGGCCGAGGCGATGGATGCCAGTGCCTATCTGCGGGCCAAGACGCTCGAGATGCGCCAGCGTCACACCAAGTTTGACGAAACGCCCTATTCGCTCGAACCCAATTGCAAGGAAAGTCCGGGCGGGCTGCGCGACCTGCAAGTCCTGATCTGGATCGCACGCGCTGTCGGGCTTGGCAAGACCTGGAAAGAACTGGCAGCGCGCGGCTTGATCACTGCTTTCGAGAGCCGCCAGTTGCATCACAACCAGGGCGTGCTCGAGATGATCCGCGCCCGCCTGCATCTGGCCGCTGGGCGTCGTGAAGACCGATTGGTGTTCGACCTCCAGACCGCCGTGGCCGAGAGCTTTGGCTACAGCGGCAGCGGCAACCAGCGCGCCTCGGAAGAGTTGATGAAGCGCTATTACTGGGCGGCCAAGGCGGTGACCCAACTGAACCAGATCCTCTTGCTGAACCTGGAAGAACAGGTCAACGGATCGCAACAGGGCCTGATGCGGCCGATCAACGAGCAGTTCCTTGACCGTGCCGGCATGCTCGAAGTTGCCAGCGACGACCTGTATCAGCGTGACCCGCATGCGATTCTGCGGACCTTCCTGGTCCACCAGCAGACCCCCGGCATCCAGGGCCTGTCAGCTCGAACGTTGCGGGCGCTTTACAACGCCCGCGGCTTGATGAACGGCGCCTTCCGCCGTGACCCGGTAAATCGTGCTACTTTCATGCAGATCCTGTGCCAGCATGAAGGCCAGACCCATGCGCTGCGGTTGATGAACCAGACCTCGGTGTTGGGCCGCTATCTCTGGGTGTTCCGCCGCATCGTCGGCCAGATGCAGCATGACCTGTTCCATGTCTATACGGTGGACCAGCATATCCTGATGGTGCTGCGCAATATCCGGCGCTTTTTCATCCCTGAGCATGCCCATGAGTACCGCTTTTGTTCGCAGCTGGCCGCGCAATGGGACCGGCCAGAGCTGCTTTATATCGCCGCGCTCTTCCACGATGTGGCCAAGGGTCGCGGCGGCGACCACTCGGACCTGGGTTCGGTCGAAGCCAAGCGCTTTTGCCGCGACCATAGCCTAAGCCGGGCCGATGGTGAACTGGTCTCCTTCATGGTTCAGCATCACCTGACCTTGTCGCGCGTGGCTCAGAAGGAAGATCTCTCCGACCCGGAAGTGATCGAATCATTTGCCAGAATGGTCGGCGATGAGCGCCACCTGACCGGGCTGTATCTGTTGACCGTGGCCGACATCCGCGGCACCAGCCCCAAGGTCTGGAATGCCTGGAAGGGCAAGCTGCTGGAAGACCTGTTCCGGCTGACATTGCGCGCCTTGGGCGGAACAAAACCAAATCTGGATACCGACATCGAGGCCCGCAAGCAGGAAGCCCGGCAGCTGCTGGCCCTTCATTCGATGCTGCCCGGAACCGAAACCTCTCTGTGGGAAACGCTCGAAATCAGCTATTTCGCACGCCATGACCCGGCCGATCTGGCCTGGCATGCAAGGTCGCTGTGGCGCCATGTCAATGCCAGCCAAGCCATCGTGCGGGCAAGGCCATCGCCGATCGGTGAAGGCTTGCAGGTGCTGGTCTATGGCTCTGATCGGCAGGACCTGTTTGCGCGAATTTGCGGCTATTTCGACAGCGCCGGCTTCAATATTCTCGATGCCAAGGTGCACACGACGCGCAGCGATTTCGCCCTTGATACCTTCCAGATCATCAGCCCCGACCACGACCAGCAGCACCGCGACCTGGTCTCGCTGGTCGAGACCCAGTTGACCCAGGCGCTGGCTTCGACCGATCCCTTGCCTGAACAGCGCCGCGGCCGCCTGTCACGCCGGGTCAAGTCATTCCCCTTCACGCCGCGCATCACCTTGCGCCCGGACGAGCGCGCGCAGCGCTGGTTGCTCTCGATCAGCAGCAGCGACCGCACAGGACTGCTCTATGCCATCGCGCTGGTGCTGGCGCGGCATGGCATCAACCTGCAGTTGGCAAAGATTTCAACGCTGGGCGAAAGGGTTGAAGACACCTTCCTTGTTGACGGCGAAGCGCTGCAGCAAAACAAGGTGCAGTTGCAGATCGAAAACGAATTGCTCGACGCCATCGCGCTGCCCGCATGACGCCTTCGCATTGCATCAGCACCCCCGACGCGTTGTCCGATCTCGGCGCTTTTGACGCAATCATCGACGTACGCTCACCCGCCGAATTTGCGGAAGACCATCTGCCCGGCGCACTGAACTGGCCGGTGCTCGACAACGAGCAGCGGCGCGTTGTCGGCACGCTCTACAACGGCTCGCCTTTCGAGGCACGCAAAATGGGTGCGGCCATCATTGCGCGCAATATCGCCCGCCACCTCGACCTTCATGCCGTCGCTTTGCCAAAGACTTGGCGACCGTTGGTCTATTGCTGGCGCGGCGGCCAGCGTTCGGGGGCGATGAACTGGTTCCTGAGCCAGATCGGCTTCAAGTCGCGCCAGCTTGAAGGCGGTTACAAGGCTTACCGGGGCCTGGTGCGCGAGCAATTGAGCCAGTTGCCGACAAACCACCAACTGCATGTGATCTGCGGACGCACCGGCTGCGGGAAGACGAGATTGCTGCAGGCGCTGGCCGCGCAAGGTGCACAGATTCTCGACCTCGAAGGCCTGGCCGCGCATCGCGGCTCGGTGCTCGGCGGCCTGCCCGACCAGCCGCAGCCGAGCCAAAAACATTTCGACAGTCTGTTGTGGGAACTCCTACGCAGCCTGGACAGCACGAAACCGGTTTTCATCGAAAGCGAAAGCCGCAAGATCGGCCAGTTACGGGTGCCCGAGGCGCTGCACGAAGCGATGCGGGCCAGCCCGAACTGCTATTGGTTGGAGATGAACGAGGCCGCAAGAATCGAGCTGCTGCTGCAGGACTATGGTCATTTCAAGCTCAGGCCCGAGGCCTTTTGCGCCCTGCTCGAAATCCTGATCACGCTGCGCGGCCGCGAAAAGGTGCTGCGTTGGCAGACCCAGGCACTGACCGGCGATTGGGCTGCAGTCTTCGGTGAATTGATGCGCGAGCATTACGACCCTGGTTATGAGCGCTCGCTGCGCGGGCATTATCCGCAGCTCGACCAGGCGCAGCGCCTGAACCTGGTCGACGGGGGCCAAGTCTGCATGACCGAAATGGCGCGCCAGCTGCATGGCCACAAGCTTGTCGAGGATCAAGTCTGGCCCTCGGTCTAGCTGCCAACATCCTCGCCCGATGTTCACTGATCAATCTTTACAGGAATCGCGCTGTTTTGGCGTCAAGCAGGTGCCGCTGTTGCGGCCCTTGGGTTGGCTGGCGCGCGGTTGGGGCGATTTGCGTCGCTGCCCCGGGCTATCGCTGCTGCAGGGCCTGATGCTGGCGCTGCCCGGCGCCTTGCTGTTGTTGCTGGCAAGGCATCAATTCTGGTTGCTGGCCGTCCTGTTCAGCGTTTTTTTACTGGTCGCACCGATCCTGGCTACCGGCTTCTACGCCATCAGCCGTGACTTGGCCGAAGGCCGGCCGGTTGCGATAAAAACTCTGTTGCGTGCGTGGCAGCCGCAGGACAACCGGCTGGTCAAGTTCGGTCTGCTGCTGGCGCTGTCCGGTGCCGGCTGGATACTCTGCTCGGCCGCGCTGATCACCGGGTTTGCGCCAGCCTCGGTCAATGGCCCAGCAGATTTCATCCGACTGGTCGTGCTGGGTGATGACTCCTTGCTGTTTCCCAGCTGGCTCGCTCTTGGGGCGTTGCTGGCGGCGCCGATGTTTGCGTCCAGCGTCGTGACGATTCCGATCCTGCTCGATCGCAGGATCAGCGTGATGGCCGCCGTGCTGACCAGTTGGCGCGTCGTGATGGCGCATCCGGCACCGCTGGCCCTATGGGCTTCACTGCTGATCGGCCTGACGTTGCTCGGAATGGCCAGTTTGATGGTCGGGATGGTGGTGATCTTGCCTTGGCTCGGTCATGCCAGCTGGCATGCCTATCGCGACCTGGTGTCGATGCGGGACTGACATGTTCGGCTACACCGAGCAGCAGATTGCCCAGTTCGGCCTGAGCTACGGGGTCGGCGCCTTCATGCTCTATATGGTCTTCATCATCCTGCAGCTGGCGCGTGAATCCAGAGCCGGGCGCTTCGGCACCTTCATCCTGCTGCTGGGCCTGGGCTTCGGCCTGGTCGGATTCCTCGCCAAAGGATTGATCAAATGGTGGATGAGTGGCATCTGACCTTCCTGTCAGCCGCAGCTTCCGCCATTCATTGCTGGAAGACGCCCAGGGTCTGCTGACCGGCACCTTGTTTGTCGCCATCGGTTTGGCCATGTTCCGACAAGCCGGCATGGTGACCGGTGGCACGGTCGGGATCGCCTTTTTGATCCATTACGCAAGCGGCCTGTCATTTGGTAGCCTGTTTTTCTGCGTCAACCTGCCCTTCTACTGGCTCGCCTATCGCCGCATGGGCCTGCCTTTCACGCTGAAAACCTTGGCCGCAGTCAGCCTGCTGGCCGTTCTGTCCGAGGTCCTGCCGCGCTGGTTGCAGTTCATGCAGTTGAACCCATGGTTTGCCGCAATGGCCGGCGGCTTGCTGACTGGCGCCGGCATGTTGATCCTGTTCAGGCACAAGGCCTCGCTGGGCGGCATCAACTTGCTGGTGCAATACCTGCAGGACAAAAAAGGCTGGCGCGCCGGCTATGTGCAAGCCGGACTCGACACCGTGATCCTGCTCAGCGCGCTGCCCTTTGTGTCATTGCCCCGACTCGGCCTGTCGCTGCTGGGTATGGCAGCAATCAACGCCGCACTGGCGATCAACCATAAGCCCGGGCGCTATCTGGCGATTGGCTAAGCCCGGCATCACAGGCCGAGCAAGCGGCGCGTCAACTGATGGCACCGGCCATCGATCGCGGCCAGATCATCGAGGATGTCGAAGTGATTGCGCCCAGCAATCTCCTCGCAGATTGGCACAGCACGCTTACCCCAGGACTGTTGAATGATGCGGTTTTGGCGCTTGAATTCCGCGCTTTCGCTGCCGCCGGCCAAGGCATAAAACGGCGAAGCCGGCGGCGGGAACAACACCGGACTGACTTTTTTCACCAGCGCAGCATTCAGTTGCAGGTCAGCTTGCACGAAAGGCGTGTGCAGCAGTGGCTCCAGGTCATGCAAGCCCGAGATCGACATTGCCCCTTTGACCAGGTCCTGCGGCAGATCGGCGCCTACTGCCCGCCAGTTGCAACAACTCAGCATGGCCGCCAGATGACCGCCCGCCGAGTGGCCGACCAGCACGATGCGCCGGGGGTCGCCACCATGCTCGGCGGCATGGCGCCAGACCCAGGCCAGCGACTCAGCCAGTTGCAGGGCAATCCGGTCGATGCCTACCGCCGGGCAGAGCGAGTAATTCGGAATCGCCACCAAAGCACCGGCATCGGTAAAGCCCTTGGCCAGGAACGACATATCCGACTTGTCGAGCGAGCGCCAGTAGCCACCATGAATGATCACCAGCACCGGCGCGGCAGGGGCAGTACCAGCGGCCGAAGCGAACAGGTCGAGACGCTCGAACGCTGCCTCGCTCGACGTCGGGCTGGCATAAGGCAGATCCAGCTGACAAACGGCTCGCTCGCGCGCAAGCTTCGAATCGACGGCCCAGTGCTTCAATATCAGCGCATGGTCGGTGACCAGCGCGCGGTTGTTGTACTGGGCGTCGTACCAGGCGGCAGGATGGCGGGGCATGGAATTCCTTGCGAACATGAAGAAGCTGCAACGGTAGCCAATCCTGGCCGTTATGCCCTCGATGAAAACCCCCGGTCCGGCCAGATTCAGGTCGGCCATGCCAGCCTTTTGGCTATACTTTCCACGACTCGTGGGGGGGTAGCTCAGCTGGGAGAGCGCCGCGTTCGCAATGCGGAGGTCGGGAGTTCGATCCTCCTCCTCTCCACCAACATTAAGAATACAGTTTAAACCATTGATTCATAATGGTTTAATTTTGATGTCTTTCTATTCATGGCCTTCACTGCGGCTGCGCAGCTTTGCCTGAACATGCCGACCAACTCGCTCATCAGAGAATTTTCGAATGGCAGCCTTGGTGATTTTTGACGTCGAAATTCGTGATTTGGACCGTTACCAAGACTTCATGAATCAGGTGAAACCAGCCTTGGCAGCCGCAGGCGCCAAGTATTTGGCCCGCGGTGGCGAGCACAGAATCTACGAAGGCGATTGGACTCCGCGCCGAATCGTGATCTTGGAGTTCCCCAGCATTGAAGCCTGGGAAGGCTTTTATAACGGTCCGGTCTACCAGGGCCTGAAAGTCGTCAGGGACGAATGCAGTTCCGCCAGACTGGTCACCGTGCAAGGCATTTGAACTCGAATCGGCCGGTTGGCTTGGGGCGATTACCCGGAAGTAACAGGATTTTCTTTTGGAGCGAATTATGGTTCCAATGAAATTGTGAAACCCCTGCAGATCAGAGTAAACACTGAAAAAAAACGTCGTTTTATCGCTTTACTATGTCTACCAAGTCAAATGAAGGTTTCGGGCGTACAGCAGCGGGAACGAAAGTGGCAGATAAGCACCCACCTTCCGTTGTTGGAACGGCCTGAAAGCTAGTTGATGGCGACGATAGATGCGGACAAGTTGGCTTGACGATCAAGCGGCAAGTTGCTTGTGCAATTTGGTGGCGAAACAAACAAGAGGATGGTTGTGCCGATAGATGCAAGTGTTTAGAAGTCGCGCCGCTGAATCCGTCACCTCAAAGACTCACAAAACACCGCCAAGGGCCCGCACTCCAATCAAACGGATTTAGGCGCACTGTTGCGGGAACATATACCTGTGCGACTACCTTGCACCCAAATGAACCTCCTGGACCGGGCGACCGGTTGTCACCGCACCAACGGAGCATCCAGCATCCGCCAGACCTGATTTTTACGAAAAAAGTTGATCAATAACGCAAAGGAATGCATATGTCCAACATCACCTCCACAGCCCAAAGTTTCTTTACCGCCTGCGAAACTGGAAAAGGCTGGGACGATTGTCAGCAGTACTGCACGACAAACGCCACTTTCTCCGCCCATAGCGAGGTTCTGGCCGATATCACATCTCTTTCAGCCTATTGCGATTGGATGCGTGACCTGCTGACCGTCTTGACCGATGGGAGCTACGAAATCAAGTCCTTCGCAACTGACAAAGAACGCCACAATGTTGCCGCCTATGCCGTGTTTACTGGATCGCATCTTGCGGGAGGACCTGTGTCGCCAACTGGCAAAACCGCTGTTGCCGATTATGTTTACATCATGCAGTTCAGTGGGGAAAAAATCAGCCACTTGACCAAGGTATGGCACTCCGGGATGAGCCTGAACGACCTGGGCTGGGCCTGAAGGCTTCATGAATGGTTCTATCCGGTTGTTTGCTCCACCGTTGACAACCAGACGGTGAACATCGTGACGACCGCTCTTTTTTAACATCGTTGCTGACCAAGCCGTGCCTCGGAGGATCCATGACTGCCCTGCCAATTCCTGCAACTCCGTCGATGACTGAGGAGGGGCAGATTCCGCTTTCTGAGGCCTTGGCTGAACGGGACGAACTCCGAGTCCATCAGGCCGCGGTCGCCGATATTCTTCGGGTGATGAGCGGGCCGATGACCGATGTCGCTCCAGTCTTTGAAGCCATCGCCAAGCTTGCTCGGACAATAAGCGGATCGCGGGTCAGCTTCGCCATTCACGTCAAGGACGATTTGCAGCAAACGATCGCTGTTTGTGGCTGTTCAACCGAAGTTGAAGCCGAGATGCGAGCGGCCTTTGCGACGAGTCCAGGTAGTGAAACGCTATACGCGCGGTTCATCGCCGGACCTGTGCCGCTGCAAATTCCTGACATTGAACTCGACCCCGCCTATCAACTCGGCGCCAACGCCAAGAAAAACTACTATCGCGCCTTGCTCACGGTACCGCTGCTTCATGAAGACGGCCATGCGATCGGCGCGATTGGCATAGGGCGAGACGAGCCGGGCCTTTTTCCAGACAAACTGATGGGCCTACTGCAAACTTTCGCAAGCCAGGCGGTGATCGCTCTGGCAAATGTACGCAACTTCAACGAGACCAAGTACGCGCTGGAGCGGCAGGCTGCTACTGCCGACATACTGAAGGCCATCGCCAACTCGCCATCGGATGTGCAATCGGTTTTTGACGCCATTGCGACCAGATCCAACGGGTTGGTTCGAGGAATGACGACCACGGTCTATAGCATTGCTGCCAACGTGATAGATCTGAAAGCCTTCACTCCATCTACACCTGAAGCCGATTCGGTGTTGCAGGCATCCTTTCCTAGACCGCTGTCTTCTTTTCCATTCGGAGAATCGATCCTCAAAGGTGAAATTCTCGAGTTTCCTGACGTCGAAGCTGACTGGGCCGGTACACCAGACTTTGTTGAAATAGCCCGTTTACGAGGTTTCCAGAGTCTGGTTTACATTCCCCTGCGCCGTAATAAAACTGTTGTTGGCGTTATCTCCGTCACCTGTGCAGCACCCGGTCGGTTCGCCGCTAATCACTTGCAGTTGCTTGACATCTTTGCAGCCCAGGCTGTGATTGCCATTGGCAACGCAGGCATGCTCAACGAGACCAAGGAAGCGCTTGAGCGGCAGACTGCAATGGTCGACATCCTGAGGGTGATCTCGCAGTCGCCGAACGATGTGCACCCGGTGCTCGATGCCGTGGCCAAGGCCGCGCTGCGCTTGTGCGGCGGCAAGGACGCACTGATCGTGCTGCGTGACGGCGCAGAGATGGTGACTGCCGCACATGAAGGTGAGCTCGACGCGTCGATCGGCCACCGCCGCTCGTATGACCGCACCACGATCAACGGCCGGGCGATCCTCGACCGACGACTGGTCCTCATCGCCGATGCCGATTTGATTGATGCGACGGCTTTTCCCGACGTCCTCGAGCTGTCTCCCGCGCGCGGTTGGCGGGCCGGGGTCGCCACGCCTATCCTGCAAAAGGACGTCACGGTCGGCGTGATCATGCTACGCAAACCGGGTCCGGGCGCCTTCACTGCGCGCCAGATCGTGCTGCTCCAGACCTTTGCCGCCCAGGCCGTCATTGCCATCGAGAATGTCCGCCTTTTCGATGCGCTGCAGGCGCGGACGAAAGAACTCACGGGGTCGCTCGACGATCTACGGCGCGCGCAGGATCGGCTCATACAGTCGGAGAAACTGGCCTCACTCGGTCAACTTACCGCCGGCATCGCCCATGAGATCAAGAACCCGCTGAACTTCGTCAACAACTTCGCCAGCTTGTCGGCGGACCTGCTGGCCGAGCTGCAGGAAGCGGTAGCACCTGGCTTGGCGGCGCTGGATGAAGGCCAGCGCGCCGAGGTCGAAGAACTCTCCTTGATGCTAACCGGCAACCTTCGCAAGATTACAGAACATGGCAAGCGCGCCGACGGGATTGTCCGCAGCATGCTTGAACATTCGCGCGGCGCTTCCGGAGAACGCCAGGCGGTCGATCTAAACGCCGTAGCCGAGGAGGCGCTGAACCTTGCCTATCATGGCGCGCGCGCCTCAATGCCGGGCTTCAATATCACCATGGAAAAGGCGTTTGATCCCTCTGTCGGCCAGGTGGAACTGTTCGGACAGGAATTTACCCGCGTGCTGCTCAACCTGATTGGCAACGGCTTCTACGCCACGGCCAAGCGCGCGGAGCGCGGCGGCGCAGCAAATTACGAGCCGACTTTGCGGCTGGCGACGCGCACCTTGGGCGATCACATAGAAATCCGCGTCCGCGACAATGGCATCGGTATGACGGCAGCAGTGCGCGATAGGATCTTCGAGCCCTTCTTCACCACCAAGCCAACCGGCGAAGGAACTGGGCTTGGCCTCTCGCTCAGTTACGACATCATCTTGAAACAACTGGGCGGTCAGATCGAGGTCGAGAGCGAGGTAGATAACTTCACCGAGTTCGTTGTCCGTCTGCCGCGCCGACCGCTCCAGCACAAGGAGGTGGCCTCGTGATGCTCCGGGTGCTGGTGGTCGATGACGAACCCGATGTGGAAACGCTGTTCCGCCAGCAATTTCGCCGCGAGTTGCGTGACGGACTGTGCAGCCTGGACTTCGCCCTTTCGGCTGCCGCCGCCTTGGAAAAAATGGATGATGCGATGGCCGGCGAGATCATCCTGCTGGTGACCGACATCAACATGCCCGGCATCAGCGGCCTTGAGCTATTGTCATTGGTGAAAGCGCTCAAACCAGACCTGCCGGTCTTCATGATCTCGGCCTATGGCGATGGCGAGACCATGGCTCAGGCGGCGGCCCGTGGTGCCAGCAAGTTCCTCACCAAGCCGGTGGATTTCCCGGCGTTGAAGCGCGAATTCAGCGCAGTGGTATCGGAAGCGCGAGGCCCCGTATGACCGCCTGCATCCTGGTGGTGGATGACGAACCCGACTTGGAGGCGCTGATCGTCCAACGATTCCGGCGCCAGGTGCGTGCTGGCGAACTCAGCTTCCGCTTTGCCGCCGATGGCGTGATGGCGCTGGCCTTGCTGGCAGAAGATGCTGACATCAACATGGTGCTGACCGACATCAACATGCCGCGCATGGACGGTCTGACCTTGCTGCAGCACATTCAGGCCAGCGCCGACCAACGCGCCACTGTCATCGTGTCGGCCTATGGTGATATGTCCAATATCCGTACCGCCATGAACCGCGGTGCTTTCGACTTCCTGACCAAGCCGATCGACTTCGCCGATCTGGAAGCCACCATTGCCAAGACCCTCCGCAGCCTGGAACTGATGCGCGAATTGCAACAGCGCCAGCAGGAGGCAGAGCGCGCACGCGGTCAACTGGCGCGCTACTTTTCACCGGCAGTAGCCGCCAGTTTGGCCGCTGCCGACAACCCGGCAGCGTTGGTGCCGCAGCGGCGCGAGGTCACGGCGCTGTTCACCGACATCGCCGGCTTCACGACCTTGGCTGAGGGCCTGCGGCCGGCGGAATTCGCGGCGCTTCTGAACGACTATCTTTCGGCGCTGACCGAGGTTGTGTTTGCCCAAGGCGGCACTTTGATAAAAATCATCGGCGATGCGCTGCATGTGCTGTTCGGCGCCCCTGCCGATCAGCCTGACCATGCCGTCCGCGCCGTGGCATGTGCCTTGGCGCTGGATGCGAGGGCTGAAGCGGTGCGCGCCGACTGGGTTGCGCGTGGCGTGGCGCTCGGTGTCACCCGCATCGGCCTGCACAGTGGCCCGGCATTGGTGGGCAGCTTCGGCGGCAGCGGCTTCTTCGACTACACAGCCTATGGCGACACCATCAACACCGCCTCGAGGCTGGAAGGGGCGAACAAGCTTCTGGGTACAAGGATCTGCGCCAGCGCGGCCGTGGTGGCGGCGGTGCCGGGCTTCCTCGGGCGCCCGGTCGGTCAACTTCGCCTGCGCGGCCGCTCTGAACCGGTAGAAGCGTTCGAGCCGCTCACCCAGGCTCGCGCTTCAGATCCTTTGACGGCTGCCTATGCCGAAGCCTTCCGTCTGGCGGACGCGGCCGATTCCGCTGCTGTCGGCGCCTTTGCTTCGCTGCTCGGTCAGGCCAGGGACGATGGCCTCATCAGCTTCCACCTACGCCGACTGCTAGATGGCCAAAAGGGGATGACGGTGGACCTGAGCTGACCGCTCGACCATCATCCAGACAGCCTCAGGAGGCCGCGGGCAGACGCTTGGCTGGGCCGCTCAAACTCTGTGGGCCCATAAGCAGCAATACCTTCTCAAGCTTACCGGATGGTGCGGTGCAATTCGTAAATCGCCTTGGTGGCCAGGAAGGCAACGGAGCGACCGACCGGATGGCCGAGGGCGATCGCGCCGCCATTCAGATGGACCTTGCTGAGGTCCAAGCCGAGGCCGCGTATCACGGCACGCTGCAAAAAACCGCACTATCGAAGTTCATCAGTGCAGGTAGGTGCCGCCGTCGACGACGAGCGTCTGGCCGGTCATGAAAGAAGCTTCGTTCGAAGCAAGGAACAGGACGGCACCGACAAGATCCTCAGGGTACTGGTCTCGCGCGATTGCCCGCCCTTGCAAAGAAATGGTACGCGACTGCGACATCTGGCCTTCATTCTCGAGCACCGCAGGGCTGATGGTGAAGCCGGGTGCCACGCAATTCACGAGAATGTTGTACTGAGCCAGTTCTTTGGCGAGACTGCGCGTCATGGCCAGCACCGCACCCTTGCTCGATACATAGTGAAGCAGCAGCGGTACTCCCTTGAACGCCGCAGCAGAGCCGATGTTCACGATCCTGCCACCACCAACCGCCTTCATTGGTTTGAGCACCGCGCGACAAAAACGGAAGATACCCATGACGTTGACGTCGTAGACACGCAGCCATTCCTCGGTACCAATTTCCTCGAAGGGCCGAGGCGTAATCGACGTCGCGATACCGGCGTTGTTCACGAGGATGTCCACGGACCCGAAAATCTGCGTCGCCTTGCTAACGGCTTCTTCGACCTGCGAATCCACAGTTACATCCGCTGTCACCCCCCGCACCCGAGAGCCGCTGGCATCAAGTTTCCGGGCTGCCTCCTCAGCACCACGAATGTCTACGATGACAACACGCGCACCTTGTTCAAAAAATCCATTCGCGACTGCCAGACCGATGCCGGCAGCTCCACCGGTCACCAGCGCCGTTTTCCCTTCAAAGCGTCCCCCTTGTGATGCGTGCATTACAGATACTCCCAAATGTTCTGTCGTCCCAGGTCTGCCGGTTCACCCTCGAATTCCCTGCAGACGTTTTCCTTCATGATGTACAGCCGGTCTACGACCTTCAGCATCGACGCAATGTTCTGTTCCACGATCAAGATTGAAATGCCTTCGGACTCCCGCAATTTGCGAATGGCTCTCATCAGTTCATACACCACAATGGGCGCCAAGCCTGTTGTCGGCTCGTCCAGCAGCAGGGCCTGGGGCTTGAGCATCAGGCCCATTCCCAGGGCCACCATTCGTTGTTCTCCACCACTCATCAGTCCGGCGTGCTGGCTACGCCGCTCCGCGAGTCGCGGAAAGAGTGCTTCCACGAACGCCATCCTTTCGTCAATATCGATGGCAGCGGCCCTTTTGCCGGCTACCCGGTAGGCGGTCTCCAAGTTCTCCCGCACGCTCAGGTTGGGGAACACATTGCGTTCCTGCGGCACATACCCAAGACCTGCCAAGCGCAGTTCAAGCGTTGAACTCGCCACAACGTCGCGCTCGAAGACTCGTAGCTGACCCGACCCGATCGGCATGAGGCCCGCCATGCATTTCAGGAGCGTCGTCTTGCCGACACCGTTCGGCCCGATCAGACCGACGATTTCGCCTTGGTCCAGTCGCAGCGACACACCACGAAGGACCTCCGCGTCGCCATATCCTGAGTAAACGCCTTGCGCTGTGATGACTTGTTGTGACAACCCTACTCTCCGAGGTAAAGGCTGACCACTTCAGGGTCGGTCAGTACTTCATCAACCGGGCCGTCGCGGAAGACCCGGCCTTGGTTCAGGAAGATGACTCGCGTCGCGAGGGAGCGGACGAGAGCCAGGTTATGTTCCACAAAAACGATCGCTTTACCCTGCTCCGCCAGCGAAAGCAGGCAATGCTGCACATCTGCCACTACTGCCAGTTCCATCCCGGCACAGAGTTCGTCGAAGCACATGACCGAACCATCCAGTGCGAGCAGTTGCGAAAGCATGAGCAGCTTCTTCTCACCATAAGAAAGCAGCGAAGCCGGAATTCCCGCCAACCCGACAAGCCGTTGCTCGACCGGATAGCGTGCTTCAAACGCCGGCGCGGCCACTTTCCCTGTCAGTGCCGAAAGCAACGATGACCCAAAGCGTTCAAGTTCCGGTGGTGTTCTGGCTAGGGCGACACTTTCTGCCACGGTAAATGACCCGAATACGCGGGGATGCTGGAATGTGCGCAGCAGACCTGCCTGTACCCGTTGATAAGCAGGCAGTTGGCCAAGGTCCCGCCCCGCCAAGCGGACCTCGCCCCCATCCGACTGGATCGCACCCGTGATGACGTTGACCAATGTGCTCTTGCCGGCTCCATTCGAGCCGACGAGGGCCGTAATTGAACCTGCATCGACATCGAACGACACATCTTCAAGCACCTTGATGCCTCGAAAACTCTTGCGGATGTTCCGTACCGACAGCAGTGGTTGCTTGTTTTTCATGCGCAGCCTCATTGGGTACGGCGATGCGCCGAGGCTTTACCGAGCAGCCCTTGAGGCCGCAGGAAAACGACGATGACAAGGAGCCCGCCATAGCTCAGTTGCCTCAGCGCTGGGGCTGCGCCGGGCGGAAGGGGAAGAAATTTGAGCGCTTCCGGGAGGATTGTGAGAACGATCGCGCCGACCATGGGTCCGACCAAGGTTCCCGCCCCGCCGAGCATGACCATCAGGAGAACCATGATGGAAAGGCTGATATTAAAGGAATGCGGATCGATGTATGACGTGTAGTGTGCGTAGAGTGATCCCGCGTAAGCGGCAATGCATGCAGAAAGGCCAAAAGCTGCGAGTTTTGCCGCCGCTGAATGCTTGCCCAGAGATGCCGCCCCGACTTCGTCATCGCGAATCGCCCGCAGGACATGGCCGAAAGGCGAGTCGGCGATCTTTCGCATCACCAGCAACAACAAGACGCAACTGGCAATGACCAGCGCGAGAAAGGGCAAACCACGCAGTTTCCAGTCGAAAATCGAAATCGGCGGAATGTTGGAAACGCCTGCGTCTCCCCCAGTGACGGAGCGCCAGTTCTGAACGATGGTCGTAAAGATCATCTGAACAGCGATTGTCACTATCAGGAGATAGACACCACGAATTCGGATGGCTGGCAAAGCGATGACCAAACTAAGGACAGTGGCGAACCCCATGCCGAACAGCATGGCCACTGGCATCGGCCACCCTGCTTTGAGCAATAACGCACTGGAGTAAGCGCCGATGCCGAAGAAGACCCCAGAAGCCAGCGACATCATCCCGCCGAAGCCGACAAGCAAGTCGAGGGCAAGCGCCAAAATGGCGAAAATACCTGCTGTGCTGAGAATGTGGACGAGGTAACCCATGCGTTGGTTTCAGCGGGAACTGGCCCCGAGCAAGCCTTCCGGCCGCACGAGTAGCAGGAGGTAGAGGAGTCCGAAAGTCATGACCTCGCGCCAGCCCGCGTCGAAGAACCAGACCATGACACTTTCGGCGATGCCGATCAACAGCGCAGCGATCAGCGCGCCGGCGATCGACCCGCGCCCACCAAAAATAGCGACGATTGCCCCCATGAGCACAATGTGGATGGCATCGTGCGGGGTTAGCCCGCGGCTGTAAAGATAGACAAGCGCCGCTGGCGCGCCGGCAGCCGCCGCCAAGGCACTGGCAGCGGTAGTCACTTGGAGCGTCTTGATGCCCAACGAGTGGGCTAGCGACGGGTTCTCTGCAACGGCGCGCATGTTTATTCCGAACTGGCTGTACCGCATCAGGAATGCCAGCCCGGCAAATACGGCTAAGGTGCCAGCTACGACCGCCAGCGTGTAGACATCAAGCAAAACACCGGAGCTCGGAAACAGCGGTACTCGAGCCAGTCCAGGATCTGCTTGCACACCTTCCGGCCCGAAGATGAGGGTTACGCCGTACTCAAGGCAAATCAACAGCCCCAAAGAAGCTGTCAACATACCCATTTCGCCCGACCCGCGCTTCGCAAGTCGCCGGTAAGCCAGCCTGTCGATCAGCACGCCCAGCATCACGGCGATCAGCATCGACGCAGCCAGTGCCAGCCAGAGTGGAGCGCCAAGCTTGCTAAGAACAAGGTGGCCGGCATAGCCTGCGGCAATAATCACTCCGCCATGGGCAAGGTGGACAATATCCGCCAACCACCACAGCAAAGAAAAACCAATGCCAGCCAGCGCATAGAGACATCCTGTCGCGAGTCCATCAAGGAGCAGGTTGAGAAAAAGAGTGAACTGCTCCATGCGCCATCCAAACTTCAGCTCAGATCATCGATCTTCGTAAACTTGCCGTCGCGCACGACTTTTACGATTGACGACCGAAGCACGCTGCCGTCTTTGAAGTTGAACTTGTACGCACCCGCTGCACCCTGGTACTGCGGCATCGTGGCGGTGAGGTAGTCTCGAAAGCTCGCACCGGTCAAAGCCTTGTTCTGCTTGGCCAGGCCGTCGGCGACGGCACTATAAAGCAGCACGAGATCGTAGTGATTGGCCTGGTGAACATTGGGCAGTCGGCCATATTTCTTCTGGAAGGCATCCACAAACTTGCGGCCTGTCGGTCCGGGATTTGCCGCATCGTAGGATGGTGAGGAGTAATAGCAGCCGTCGGCCTGCGTTCCAAGTGTGAGCACCTCAGGGTCCTCGAAGGCGCCATAACTCAGGAAGATGCCCTTGTAACCGATTTCTCTGGCTTGTCTGACGATTTGCGCCAACTGCTTGCCATTGGAACTCGTGAGGTAAATTGCATCCGGCTTGGCACCCAGTAGCTTGATCAAGATCGGGCGGAAGTTGGCCTCGGCGGGTTGGTGGACGTCTTCCGCGACGATCTGCTCGCCGATGCGGGTCCAGTCTGCCTTGACAGCCTGAGCAAGCGCGGTACCAAGATCACTCACGACGGTCAGGACAGCCAGTGACTTCACCTTCAGCTTGTCTTTGGCGTACGGCAGAATCAGCTTGACCGTCTCGTCGTCGAACATCCACGTCGATTGAAAGTATGGCGAAATGCCACGCACGGCGGGCGATGCCGTGCTGGCAGACACCAGCATCACTTTCGATTCACCGGCAAGCGGTGCAATCGCCGAGACGACCGCTGTCCAACCGGTAAAAATGACATCCGTCTTGTTGACGTCGACCAACTTGCGGAACCCTGCAATCCCCTGTTGGGCTAAGGCCTGACTATCCTCCTGGACGAGTTCGATAAGGCGGCCACCAGCGCCTGAACCGGCATTGATCTCATCGACGCCTACTGTCGCACCCTCAAGCATCATATGGCCCAATTTGCCTGAACCACCGGTCAGCGGCATGAGGAATCCGATGCGGCGGGGTTCGCGGGTAGCCTGGGCGCTGGAAATACCGGGGACAATGCCGGCAACCGCGGCCAGTCCGGCATGTTTGGCGAAAGTTCTGCGATTGATCATGATGTCTCCTCAATGCTTGCGATGAAATGAAAAAAGTTACCGAATTTTTAACGAGAACTCATACATATATGGATATAGGTATTGTATCGTCCGACATCGCAGTTTCTCTGTCAAGCTCCGAATCCTGAACTCAGTTCATGTACTCAAGAAAAATTCCGATTACTTACCAAATCGCCCAACTCTTGCGCGCGGAAATCACCCGGGGGACCTACCTGCCAGGCGCCAAACTGCCGACTGAGCTTCAACTCGTCGAGGACTATGCCGTAAGTGTGATCACGGTGCAGCGCGCCCTGCGCGAACTTGAGGATGAAGGCCTGATCGAGCGGCACCGGGGGCGCGGGACGTTTGTGCGAAAGGACATCTCCGTGCTGGAGATGAATACCCAATCGGCGCTTGAATTGATGTTTTCTGACGAGTTCGACGCGGGTACGGAGATTCTCGAGAAGAAGCTTGTGGACACGCCGGCGCACCTGCGCTTGCGATTTGAATCTGACAAGGTCTACGAAATCTGCCGCATCGCCCGCATTGATGGCCGGCCATGGAGCTATTCGGTGCACCACGTCTTGCCCGAATTCGGCAAGCAAATGACGCTCGCCAAGTTGCGGCGCTACCCCATGTTCCGAATCCTCCGCGAGCAGTTCGGGTTAGACCTGAGAAACGTGGAAATCAACCTGGAATCTGTTACGCCCCCACTGCAAATTTCCCGCTTACTCGAAATCGACCCGCTTACACCAGTACTGCTTTTCAAGGGTGCGCTATTTGCCAGCGACGGCCGGCTCGTTCACACTCCGGAAATCTGGTTTCGCGGTGATCGATTCCAGTTTCGCTTCGACATGGACCTGACACAGGACAGGACCAAGGGCAAGATTGCGAAAGTGTCTCCCCGGATTCGCTAGATAGCCGCAGAAGTCAGACTGGTATATCGACAAAAACTCCGCCGTCGCGAACTTCAACGGGGAAAGTGTTGAGATCCACCCGAGCAGGCGCACAGACAGCCTTTCCAGTCCGGAAATTGAATCTGCCTAAATGCATCGGGCATTCCACTTCATCGCCCTCGACATAACCTTCGGCAAGAAACGCGTGCGCATGAGTGCAGATCCCGTCGCACGCATAAAAGCTGTCTTCCGCCTTGAATATTGCGATGTGGCGGATTCCTGCGGTCGCAGCGAACCCATAACCCTCAAAGATCTCCGTCTCGTCGGCGACCCGTACCCAACTCATTCGGTCGCCTCAGCCCGGTGCGCCCGGGCGGTCAAGAGATTGATGATCCGGTCGACGAGGACTTGCGCCCCAGCCGGTTCGATTGTGGGCATTGAAATTTTCAGATAAAAACAGTGAGGTTCTTGCCCGGCAGAACGGCGCGGTCGATGACCGCCACACGCTCGGCCAGCAGGAGTTGGCCCCCGATACGCCGCAGGCGGTCGTCGCGCCTGCCAACATACCGGTTCTCTTCGCGTTGCAAGCGGGCTTGGTAGACCGTGAAGTTACTTGTGACGAAGACATCCTCACCTTCGGCCCTGATCATGATGGGATCGACGAAATAACGAACCCGCGACGGTGGAATTTCCGTCCATGCCATGCGGCTGCGCATGCGTGCCA
Source organism: uncultured Burkholderiales bacterium (assembly GCA_903820745.1). Classification (GTDB taxonomy): domain Bacteria; phylum Pseudomonadota; class Gammaproteobacteria; order Burkholderiales; family Burkholderiaceae_C; genus Paucibacter_A. Next base: position 8,276 of record CAIJIT010000141.1, on the reverse strand, counting down.
CCCGGATTCTGAGAGTCTCTAAAGTGTCGTCGTAATGCGCGAGCTCGCGGGTGCCAGATTCGGATGCCGCCACATCCTCGCCCACGCTGACCACTGGAACGCGGTAAGTCACATCAGGCATCATCATGGCCAGCCAAGTATCGTAGTCAGCAGTCTGTAGCGCCACGGCCTCCCGCGCCTGGAAGCTGCGAACTTCGAAATACAGTTGTGCGTCGCCAAGGCCGCTCATTTCGCCTCCATGAGTTCCAGCCAGCGGCGGTAATACTCGCGCTGGTTGACCTCGCTCCAGTACCAGCCCGCCCGGCCAGGAAGGTCTCCGCCGAACTTTTCACTGACAGGCACGTCCTGGCCAAGGCCCATCTGGTAATTGAAATCCATGGACGAGGCAACATGCCCGCGCAGACCGTCGCAGACCTCTCCCCAAACCTCACCATCTTCCACCTCGAACATCCCGCTCGGGCCGAACGCCAGAATGAAGCTTCTGCGGACTTCATCGCGCAAGTGTTCAGGCAGCGCCTTGTCGACAAAACACATGGTGTGACTCTCGGTCATTCCGGGCCCCCTGGGATGCGACATGCGGATCATCCTGAACTTCACGCCGTCCAGGAACGACATATTCGGGAAGATCGTGCCGTGGCCCAATGGGATGAACTGGTCGACCGGATTACGCGCGGCCGTCAACTTTGACCGAACAGTGTTCAGGTATGCCTCGTAGGGCGTGGGTTCGGCACTGGCGCCAAAGCCGCCCAGCTCAGAGCCGAATCCATGGCCACCGCGGATGGAAATTTGATAGCCGTCTTTTTTTGGCCGCTTGCGAAAACCAATATCGACCACCGACCCATGCGTCGTCCCCACATGATACGAATCGCCCAGAAAGTTCTCGGCGATCAGCTTCCAGTTCACCGGCATCTCCCATTTCTGCACGGCGCCGATCATTTCGACGCCGCCTTCCATTCGGTTGAGCATTCGGTCCAAGTAGCAACTCATGTCGCCCAGGTAAGTCGCCAGTGAAGGCGCATCGGCAGACCATGTGGCAAAAATCAGACCATGGAAGGTATCCAGTTGCGCGACCTCCCTTAGGCCCCATTGCTTGGTGTCAAGCTGGTGGTTGTAGGCCTCACGCATGCCAGGGACGCCCACCAGATCTCCCGATGAGGAGAAGCACCAGCCATGGTATGGGCAGGTAAAGTCAGCCGCGTTGCCGCGGTCTGTCCGGCAGACCTTCATGCCGCGGTGCGTGCACGCGTTAAGGAAGGCCCGGATTTTCCCGTCCGACCGAGTGACAATGACGGTATCGGCCCCCATGTAGGTAGTGAAAAAATCGTGCTCCTGAGGCAATTGAGATTCATGGCCGAGGTACAGCCAGCAGCGCGCGAACACCTGTTGCAACTCTCTGCGATAGACATCCTCATCAGAGAAGATCGTCTTGCCGATCAAGCCCTTTTCGGGCCTGACCAGCGCGCGCAGGTCGATTCGACTGGCTTCCATATTTATTCCTCAATGCTCCAGCGAAAACACGACCGCACCACAACCGGTTTCCCAAGCTTCAACAGGTTCGTAGGCTAGTACTTCCGCCTTGCCGCCGCCGGCTGCTCCCAAGGCCGTAATCCATTGCCGGATCTCCCAGGTCCCGAAGCCCGCTGCGTCAATTCGTTCGTCGGCAAGGTCGAGGACGTCCATCGGCCGCGTCCGCAACATCTCGAGAAATTCTCGATCGAACTCAATGTCAATCCTGCCTGCATCGGGCGAGCCGGGCGCATGCGACAGGCCTCCCGTGCCGACGACGGCGACGCGCAGCCCCTGATCTTCTGCTGCTGCGCGAAGCACCTGGCCGAAGGCATAGCAGCGGTGCAGGGGTGGCAGGGGCGGCACCATGCAGTTTTGCAGGATTGGCAGGACGGGATAGTCGAACTCCGGGGTCAGGAAGGAAAGCGGCACCGCCAACCCATGTTCGAGCACCACATGGTCCGAAAAAGCCGGATCCATCCCCAACCTGAAAGCATGCTGCATCACAGCACGCGCAAACGACGGGGCACCTTTCACTGAAAAAGGCTCAATCCGGATCCAGCGTTCGGCTGGCCCCTGATGCTCGGCAGCCCTGCCTACGCAAAAGGCCGGCATTCTGTCTGTAAAGAGGTTGTGAAAATGATCCGATGAGACCACCACCACCACATCCGGCCGGGCCGCCCGCAGGCGCGCACCGACCTCGTTCATCGCCGCGTAGAAACGCAACTTGCTTTCCACAGGCGCGTGGTCGGGGAACCCTGTGATGTGGGGCGCGTGACTGACTCCGGCGGCAAAGACAATCGCGCCTTTCATCTTCATCCTTCCCAACTGCTACGGATAGACCGACTGCCCTTGTGCGGCGCGAGCCGCTGCCGATACTCAAATGGTGTCATTCCGAGGAAGCGCGAGAGGGGCACCAGCAGAAGAGGATGGACGCCCATCTGCCACAAGGCTCCAATGTCCTTGTTCAAAATGGCGTTCTTTGCAGCCTCATCGATGGCCTGGACGGCCAGGTGCGATTTCGGATCAGCCACCAGCGCTCGCTGCGACAGCGGATCATTCTTCAATTTAAACAGATAGCTCTCGAGATCGTAAAGCGTCATCCTTGATCCTCAATACAGGCCGCGTACATTGCCACCGTCAACGGACAGCACTGATCCCGTGATGTACGAAGCTCGCGCAGATGCCAGGAAAAGAACGGCGTCCGCAACTTCGTCGGGATGCCCCAGGCGGCCCATCGGCACCTCGGCAGCCGATCGGGCAATGCGTGCCTCCGTGTCGCCACCATGCGACTTTTCTACGTTCATGAACCGCTCTGTGTGGATGCGACCTGGGCACACCACGTTGAAGCGCAGTCCCTTTCTGGCATATTCCTGAGTCAGGGATTTCATCAGACCGGCGACACCGGGCCGCACACCGTTTGACAGGAACATTCCGGGTATCGGCTGCTTCACGGAGCTAGACTGCACTGCTACCACCGAGCCGCTACCGGCTTCAAGCATCTGAGGCAATACGGCACGGACCATCCGGACCGTCGAGAGGAAGGCGCCTTCGAAGGCGCGAAGCCAAGCCTCATCCGTTGCCACATCGAGGCTGCCGGGTGGTGGTCCGACCGAGTTGGCAACAAGGATCCGCACGGGGCCAAGTCGTTCCCGGACTTGAGCAAATACGTTGGCGACGGAATCGGCCTCCAGCAGGTCGCCATGCAGCGCCAGACATGGCGAACCCGCAATCGCTGCAATCTCGCGAGCGCAACTAGCCAAAGATGCCTGATCACGGCCGAACACAGCAACGCGCGCGCCTTCACGGGCCAGCGCCAAGGCGCATGACAGGCCGATTCCCCGTGTTCCGGCAGCCACGACGGCTACTTGATCCCTGATACCGAGGTCCACCCAACACTCCTTAGTTCGTGATGCCGAGCTCTCTCAATTGCATCGAGATGGCCTTGGCCTCTTCGGCCGAAACCGGCGGAATGGGCGAACGTGTGAGGTCCGAGGAGATGACGCCCATCTGCTTGAGGGCGAACTTCACGCGACTAGGCATCTTCAGCATCGGCCGTGCGAACAGCAGGCCCACCAATGCTTCATGTCGCTCGTGGATCTTGCGCGCTGTGTCGAGGTCGTTCGACAAAATCGCTGCCTCCATTGCAAGGATCGCGTTGGCCATGACCAAATGGAGGATGAGCAGCGTTCCTTGCGCTCCCGAGGCGAAGTTATGGAACAGGCAGTTGTCATTGCCACTAAGGACCACGGTTCCGCGGCCGAGGTTGCGCAGCAACTTGATGTTCGCATCGAATCCTTGCGGCGTCCACATCGTGTCCTTGATGGCAACGATATTGTCAACGCTACAGATCTGCCTGACAGTTTCCGGCGTGTAATTGATGCCGGACATGGGCCCCTGCATGAAATAGATGACAGGTATTTTCACGGCGGACGCCACATCCTGGGCGTACTTGCCGGCAACTTCCGGCGTGGCATCCACGCCCCGAGCAAAAGAGGCCGGGCCGAGCAAAAGTAGCGCGTCGGCGCCTTCAGCCTGCATCGTTCGGGCTGTACGTACCGCCGCCTCGTTCGTACCCGGGACGGGTACAACGCCGCCAACCACCAATTTGCCAGCGGCATGCGCCTCGTCCCGGACCACGCGCAACACATGGAGACGCTCTTCCTCGGTCAGCGAATCTACCTCGCCGGCATTGGCGTTGACCACGAGTCCGTCAATGCCATCGACCTTCAGCATGAATTGGCACAGCTGGCGCAGTGCCGATTCGTCGATGTCGAAGTTTTCCTTGAACGGAATGACCAGAGCCGCAAGGTGGCGGCCAATGGAGGGACGGGACATTTAAATCTCCTTGACGATTGCGCTATCTTACATATATGTTTATGCTTTTAAAATATCAGAGGGAGAAAAAATTGGTCAAACACATCATCATCTGGCGCCTCAAGCCGGAAGCGCATGGCAACACGGCGGCCAGGAACGCCGTGCTGATCAAGGAAAAGTTGGAAGCGCTACAGGGCAAAATTCCGGGCTTGCTCAAAATCGAGGTTGGTATCGATTTCGTGCACTCAGATACCAGCGGCGATTTGGCGTTGTACGCCGAGTTTGAGGACCGGGCCGCCCTCGAGCTCTACCGCGATCATCCCGAGCACAAGGCCATATTCCCATTTATCGCTGGAGCGCGGACAGAACGGATGATGGCGGACTACGAGCTGTCCTGAACAAGCCCATCTGCGGCCGCATCCGCACCATGCTCAATGACCCGCCAATGCATCTGCACGCGGGGCAACCGGTGTCTGAGGAAAAAATTCGCCCTGGCAGCCCTTGCCGGCTGCTCCTGGGCCGCAGTCGTCATCAGCCATGCACCGAGTGCATAGCCCCACATCATCAGATAGTGAACGCCGACCGCCTGAACAGCAGCCGGCTTTGATGCGGCATGTCCGACAATCCAATCAGTGGCCGCTGCGAGCATGGACAAGGCGTCCTTGATGTCCGCCAGATTGCCGTCCAGTCGGGCAGCGCGGGCAGCGATCGGCCAGATCGAGCCCATCTCATCAAGGAGTTCGGCCGCAGCCTTGCCGCCGTCCTTGGCCACCTTGCGCAGCGTCAGGTCCATTGCCTGGACCCCCGTCGTTCCTTCATAGATGGTGTGAACCCGCGCCTCCAGAAGACAACGCGAGGCCGGTGACTCATCCATATAGCCGGCTCCACCAGCAACCTGGACGCCAGTCCCGGCTGTCTCGTAAGCAAATTCGGTGACCCATCCCTTGACGACCGGCGTCAGCAAGTCGAGTCGCCTGCGCCATTGATGCTGCTTTTCCGGTGCATCGTCGCGCTGCGACCGCTCAAGCAAGCCGGCTGCGTAGTAGCAGACAGCCCGCATGGCATCCACGCCGGTTTGCATCTCCAGAAGCATTCGACGTACATCAGGATGCCGGGCAATCACGCAGGGACGCCCAGCCGCGTCCAGGCCTTGTACCCGTTCATTGGCATAGGCATTTGCAATCTGCCAAGCACGCTCCGCAGATGCCAGCCCGAACACGCCAATGTTGAGTCGGGCACGGTTGAGGACGACAAACATATGGTCCAGTCCTTTGCAGGGATCGCCCAGAAGCTCGCCCCAGGCGCTGTCTTTCGCCCCGAACACCAGGGTGGTCGTCGGACTTCCATGTATTCCCATCTTCCTTTCGACCGCGATGCACCGCACGTCGTTCAGTTCACCAAGGGATCCATCCGGATTCACAAGTCGCTTTGGCACAAGGTAGAGAGAAAGCCCTTTCGCCCCTGGGCGACCAGCAGGATCACGCGCGAGCACGAAGTGCAGGATGTTTTCATTCAAATCGTGTGCGCCATAACTGATGAATACCTTCTGGCCACGCAACCCAAATCCGTTGGTCAGCGGGGATGCTGACATGCGCAAAGCGCCAATATCAGTGCCGGCATGGCTCTCCGTCATCGCCAGCGTCGCCGACCAGCGCCCGCTGACCAAGGGCGCAAGGTAGCGACCTTTCTGGTCATCAGTTCCAAACCGGTCAAGCAATGCCACCACGCCAGCAAAGGGCATGAGAGCCAAAGAGAACGCCAGATTCGCCCCTTCGAACATCTCGGCGACGGCAATGGCCACAGGAGAGGGAAGGCCCTGGCCACCCACATGGGCAGGAAAGTTGACCGTATTCCACTCCGCAGCGACGAACTGCGCGTAGGCATCCTTCCAGCCATTCGGCGTGCGCACGCTGCCATCAGGACGCAACTCGCAGCCGTCGCGGTGCCCGACCACATCCAGCGGCGCCAGCACTTCGGCAGCAAACCGGCCGGCTCCATTCAGCACGGCTGAGATGGTTTCGGCATCGCAAGAATCGGGGATGGCAGACGGATTGAGCAATGCCGGAAGCTTCGCCCAAGTGCGTAGCGCAAAATCGATCTCGTCGACAGGTGCCTTGTAGCTACTCATTCCGGCTCTCCCGTGCGGACCAGTTCCCCGGCCATCTTCCCGAGCGCTGTTCGGTCCAGCTTGCCCACAGCGGTTCGCGGCAGCACTTGGAGAAAATTGACCCGCGCTGGAAGCTTGTAACGAACAAGATTGCGGGAACAGTGCTCCATCACAAGGTCCGCATTGAGCGATGCGCCGTCGTGTACCAAAAATGCATGCACTACTTCACCCCAGCGCGGATCCTGAACGCCGACAACTGCGCAGTCCAGCACTCCATCCAGGGTGAACAGTACTTCCTCAATTTCACACGGGTAGACATTGAAGCCCCCGACGATCACCATTTCCTTCTTGCGGCCACGGATGAAAAGATACCCGTCTTCATCGAGTTCACCGAGGTCGCCGGTATAGAGCCAGCCGTCGCGAATCGCCTCGGCAGTCTCCTTCGGCCTGTTACGGTAGCCCTTCATCAACTGCGGACCGCGCGCCCGCACCTCGCCAATGATGCCTGCCGCCAGCGGTTGGGTACCCCCATCCATCTCCACGACCTCCACTTGGGTAGCGCTAACGGCTGGACCCACCGACCCCACCTTGCGGGGGCCATGCCGTGGATTGAATGTGATGATCGGCGATGCCTCAGTGAGCCCGTAACCTTCCAGGATCGGCGCACCCGACACACGCTGCCAGCGTTCAAGCACGTCTACTGCCAAGGGCGCTGAACCCGAAAAACTGGCAGTCAGTGAGGAAAGGTCTCGGCGTTCGAATTCCGGATGCGTGACCATGACGTTGTAGATTGAAGGCGCACCCGCGAAAAGGGTGATTCGTTCACGTTCGATCGCATCGAAAACCGCCTCTGGCTTGAACCGCGTCAGGATGACCAGCACCCCTCCGCTCGAGAGCGCGGGGAAGAGTGCCATTGCGGTAGCGTAGGCATGGTAGAGCGGCGTGACGCAGAGAATTCGCTCCTTGCCTGGCTCCATAGGAATCGCCTCATCGCGCTGCATGACGTTGACCGCGACCGTTCGATGAGTCAGCGCTACCCCCTTGGACCGACCGGTGGTTCCGCCGGTGTACTGAAGGATTGCCAACGAATCTGGATGGGGCAGTTGGCCCAAGATCTCGCCAGTTCCTGTGACCAGGTCGGCCAGGTCGACAGAGTCGAGCACGAGAACTTGGGCGCGGCTGCGGCGCTTGAGCAGATCACCAATCCTGTCATTCTGGGCTGTACCGCAGATGGTGATCAAGACGTCTGCGTCTTCAAGAATCTCGTCAAGCTCGCGTTCCGTGTAGTCGGGGTTCAATGGCACAGCTTGTGCACCGGCTTCCCAGATCGCATGGAGCGCAACCACAATCGCTGCGCCATTGCCCATGAGCAGTGCCACCCGATGGTCCTTCACGCCCAACAAGGCCAGCTTTGTCGCGAACGAGGAAACGGCCCTGCCAATGTCCTGGTAGCTCAGGCGAACACCCTCCTCTGCTATCACCGCCTCGTTGCCCGGGAAACGTGATAACGATTCCCGGAAGAACGAACTGACCGTCGCTCCGCTTTCAATGGTCGCCACTTCTTTGCCCGCCCTTTGCTCAGTATCGATTCCTGCTCTGCTGCTTCACAGTTTGTCGCGCTGGAATCAGCCGAGTGATCCCAGCGCATATTCACATAGCATACACATATGTATAAGCGTTTAATCCGCCCGTTGGCTTGGCTTTGGCCTAGTCTTACTGTGTCATAAAAAAATGGCATAATATTTTCATCTTTCCTTTTGAAGGGCTGAGATGGACATCGCTAAAGAATTCGATGACTACATGGCGCACCTAATGCAAGGGCTTGGTCATGCGGACCGGCATTCGG
>CAIJIT010000140.1 GCA_903820745.1 uncultured Burkholderiales bacterium | reverse complement strand
TTGACTGTCATGAAATTGATTTCATCAAAATAAACCGGCTTGCGATGTGCATACGGGTTAAGTTTCAAAGTGACCTGTTGACCCTTCTCGAAGCGCTCCACGCGGTACAGACCGCTACCTGCCGTATGCGTGGATAGCCATCGGCTGCCGAGGTCAGCGCCATTCGCTCGCGAGAGTACGCTGGGGTTAACGATGCTGGCTGTCGGTACGGCCAGCACTTGAAGGAAGAAGGGCACGGACGTGCGAAGCGTGAATCGCACTTCGTGCGGCGCCACGGCCTCCACACTTCGCAGAAAGAACAAGAACTGCGACGGTGGCGCCTTGAGTTTAATTGTGCGTTCGAAGGAGAACTTCACTGCTTCGGCGGTGACTTCGCTGCCGTCATCGAAGCGGTGCCCACGTCGCAAGAAGAAGGTCCAGGTCAGACCATCAGCAGACGTCTCCCAGCGTTCGGCCAGTTGCCCCAGCATGCGGCCGGTCGGCTTGCCATCGGCCACTTCCGCTACTACCAGCTTTTCATAGGCCAGGTTCATTGCCAGTTGGTTGGCCGTGATGAAAGTAGCCGCTGGATCCAGCGAAGTTATGTCGCGGGACACGGCCATCGTCACGCGGCGGGGGGCACGCGGAATGTCGGAGACATCGCAGGCCACCAAGCCAGAAGCGGCAAGCAGCAGTATGACGAAGCAGCGCATCAGTTGCGACTCGCCTGAATGAATGCGTCGAACAGGCGGCGCTCTGGTGCGCTGAGGAGGAACTCCGGGTGCCACTGCGTACCAATACAGAAGCGCTTGCCGGGCACTTCAATGGCCTCCAGCACGCCATCGTCTGACCAAGCGCAGGCCCGAGCGCCGGGGCCGCTGGCGGTCACCCCCTGCTGGTGCCTGGAGTTGACATCCAAGGTTGCAACACCCGTGATCGCTGCCAATTGCGTACCTGGTACCACTCGAACGCGATGTTCGGTTGCCGCAAAGCTAGTGCCTCTATGGTGGGCCCAATCCGGCCGCGTCTCGGCCAGAGCCACGACCAGTTCACCGCCGGTCAGCATGTTCAGCAGTTGGAACCCCCCGCAAACTGCCAGCACCGCCCGGTCAAGTTCGATCGCGCGCCGCAACAAGGCCGCCTCGAATCGTGCACGGCGCTCCTTTTCAGGCGGCTCAGTGCCATCGTGTCGAAACAGTGCCGGCACCTTGAACTGGTAGCTGCCGCCCGTGACCAGCAGGCCGTCGATTAGATCGAGGTAGCGGTCGATTTGATCGAACTCGTGAGGCAGGATCACCGCCGCGGCGCCAGCCTCTCGCAAAGCGTCGAAGTTGCGTGCGTCGACAAAGTAGAAGTCACGCGGCGGGTTACCGTCCGACATGAACTCCACGTCGGACGTGACGCCAATGAGGGGCTTTCTGATCATGTCAGTGTGAAATCCTCGTCCAACGGCCATATCGGTCGCTGTACACGTCGCACGGACTCTACCCCTCGTTGTGGACGGCGCAACATCAACGCCGTTTCCGTGATCGCGTCAAATCCCAGGTGGAACTGCTGCGCGGACTTCAGGACGATAAACCTTGCTTTTGTACAATCAATTCCCAATCCGCCAAATAAGCTAGGCGAGTAAGCCTGATCGCGAATGCTGGTTAGCACCAACTTGAGGCCTGCGAAGGCAATTGCGGCC
>CAIJIT010000139.1 GCA_903820745.1 uncultured Burkholderiales bacterium | reverse complement strand
GGGATGAACTGCAGCCAGGCGCGACGGCCCGCGCCGGCTCAGCTCTTGATCGCCTCGACCTGGATCACCAGCTTGACGTTCTTTGGAAAGCCCCAGTCGAGACCATAGTTGATGTCCCATTGGGTGCGGTCGATGGTGGCTTCGAAGTCGCCGCCGCAGACTTCGCGCTTGATCATCTGGTTCTGGTAACAGTTGAAGCCGACCGCTTTCAAGGTCACCGGATGGGTCTTGTCGCGAAGGGTCAGCGAGCCGCTTACGCTGCTGACCTTGTCGCCGCTGAAACTGAACTTGTCGCCGACGAATCGGGCCTTCGGAAACTTCTCCGCCGAGAAGAAATCATCGCTCTGCAGATGTTTGTCCATCATCGCCACGCCGGTATTGACCGAGGCGATCTCGAAGCTGATATCGACCTTGCCGGTCTTGGCCGCGAAGTCCAGGTTGATCTTGCCGTCCTTTTTGTCAAACCGGCCGCGATTGGTGGAAGTGCCGAAATGGCTGATCTCGTAAGTCACGAAGGTATGGGTCGGCTCGACCACATAGGTCGCCGGTTCGGCATGGATCAGGCTGGCAGTTGCGAGCAGGACGGTGCTGAAGAGAATTCTTTTCATTGGATGATTTTTTTCTTTGAGTTGGTGGGTGGATGGCTTACAGAGGCGCGAGGCCCTTGAAAGCGAGTTTGAACTTGACTTGCACTTCGTTGGCGACGACCGAGATGTCGGACCATTCGCCTTCGCCGATCTTGAATTCGAGCCGCTTGATCACAAAGCTGCCGCTGGCGGTGGACACCGTGCCGGCCTGGGCCAGCGTGATCGGCACGACGATGTCGCGGGTCTGGCCCTTGATCGTCAGGCGCCCCGCCACATCGAAGCGGCCAGGACCAACGGTCTTGATCGCGCTGCTCTGGAAGCTCGCCTGCGCCTGCTTCTTGCTGTCGAACCACGCCGCTTTGGCCAGCTCGGCCTCCACTTCGGGGCCGCCCAAGGCGACGCTGGCCAAGTCGATGCTCAAGCCAATGCGGCCGACCTCGGGCTTGCGGGGGTCGAAATTCAAGCTCGCTTCAAAATGTTTGAACCGGCCGTCCACCGGCACGCCCATCTGCCGGCTGGTGAAATTCAGCTCGCTTTGCGCTGGCAGCAGTTGGGCAGGCGCGGGACCGGTCTGCGCCATGACGGGCAGCGACAGCAGGGTCATGCAGGCGGCTGAAGCCAGGGCGATCAAGCCGGTGGCCAGCGTTTTCATCGGGAATTTCATCGGAAGGAATCTTTCAGCGCCTGGCAGGCAGCATGCGCTGCAGCAGGCCATCGCGGTTGAGGAGTTGGTGCTGCAAGGCAGCGGCAAGGTGCAACAGCACGACCAGCGCCAGGCCATTGGCCAGCAGCTCATGCGCCTCTTTCAAGCTGGCTGCCAGCGCCTTGTCGACGGAGACGAAATCGGGCAAGGGCAAGACGCCGAACCAGACGATCGGGAAACCCGACGCCGAGCTATAGGCCCAGCCCGCCAGCGGAACGGCGAAAAACAGCAGATAAAGCAGGCCATGGGTCAGATGTGCAGCCCTGGTCTGCCAGGCCGGCATCGGCAGGTCCACTGGCGGGCGATGGCTCAAACGCCACAGCAGGCGCAAGGCGGACAGCGCCAGGATCGTCACCCCCAGCCATTTGTGCCAACTGAAGAGCTTCAGCCTTGTCATCGACAGCGGCAGGTCCGACATGTAATGGCCCAGCAAGAAGGCACAAACGATGGCCAGGGCGAGCAGCCAATGAAAAGCGATGGCGACCAGACCATAGCGGTCGGGTTCGGATGGCAGGGCGTCATTTTTTTCTTGCATTGAATTGGATTTCGTCGAGGCCTTGACTATGCCTTGGCGCCATCGCCCGGCGGTTGACGTCGCTTGATGCCATGGTTCAGAGATTTTGAACTGCCGATCGAGGGGGCTGGCCGCATTGCATCACCGGCATACGCCATGCGCTGGCGTAGCGGTCTGACTTTGGGGCCCCAAACGGGCAGCCCGTCACGCTTGCCAGGACTTTGGGCGGCTGGGCAAGGGCAGATCGATCGAATTCGGAGATCCTGCCTCGCTTCGTTCCGGCTTATCCGACGATATACATTACGGTAGGCGCCATACAAACCTACAATGCAACAGGCCACAAGACTTCCACTTCTGAGCATTTCGCTGGTGGTCATCGCCGGTCTTGCATGGCTCTTTGTCGCCGATGAACTTGGCCTGTCCATGTTCCAACAACAGAAGTCATCACTGCTCCTGCAAGTCGGGGCAGTGAACGGCAAGACTCTTGGTGACGGGCAAATCTGGAGGCTCCTCACGTCGCAGTTTTTGCACGTGAATTTTCTTCACATGGTCTTCAACCTCATCGGCATTTATCTGCTCGCTTCCGCCATAGAGCGCACAGCGGGTACCACTCGCCTTGCCGTCATCTACGTCGTCGGTGGAACTATCGGTCAATCTGCGAGCGTGTTGCTGCGCCCAGAACTTGTCAGCTCGGGCGCATCACAGGCGCTCATGGCGCTCTGTGGCTTCACGCTGCTTGCCTATCGGCGTCTTTCACTTCCGAGATACGCTGTCTTCTGCTGCGCGGCAATCTTGGCGATGCAAGTGGCGCTAGACCTCTACGTCAGCGGTGCAATCAAGCCAGGGCACAGCTTCGGTTTCATGGCCGGCCTGGCGTCCGTTGCACTTTTGCTCTTTCCAAGGTTGCAGGCAGAGCATGATGCCTAGCGTCTCGCAACGGTAGCTTTTCAATCGCATTGCATGGTGCAAATATTGCACTATACTGATTCCTTGAATACGATTTATCGCGACGGCAAGATGAAGATATGGGTCTATGCCGACCATGCGCCGGTTCATTCTCATGTGCGCACGCCAGATGGTGATTCGGCGGTCGATCTGGCAACAATGGCCGAGCTTGCGGGCTGTGCAAATCGAAAACTGCTTGCCAAGGCGATAGCTTAGGCGCTGGCTAACAAACCCCTGATTCAGGCCGAATGGGACAAACTCAATGGGGCATGACAATGCGTGAAAAACTTTCCCGAATTACCAAGGCCACGTCGCTTGGCAACATGCGTCTGAACGTGTGTTTTGAGGACGGTTGGAGCGCCGACGTTGACCTGGCCGAATTCGTGGCTGGGTTCAAAAGCCTCAAACCCCTGCGCGATGCGGATCTGTTTCCCCGGGTTGCTGTAGAGGAATGGGGTAGCGGTTTGACATGGGACGATGAAGGCCCGTTGTCGATAGCTGCCACCACGGTTTACCGACTCGCCGCCGCGCAGGCGGACGACGGCGCGCGCAGCTTCGATGCATGGATGATGCAGCACGGGTTTTCGGCCAGCAAAGCGGCTGACACCCTGGGGATGTCGCGGCGCAATATCATCAATTACCGCACCGCCACCCGACCCATTCCGAAAGTAGTTCGTCTAGCCTGCAAGGCGGTGGATATGGGTGCACACGACTGAGGAAGAGTTGACGGGGCCTCGCTGGCAACATCTGGCGTTGAAGCCGATGCGCTCAACTGCGGCACTATGCCCAAGCCGGTCAACCGGAGCTCGAGGAAGCAGTCGCTCAATTCCTCGCTAGAAATCAGCAAGCTGACATTCAATTCCGCAAGACTGTTCGGCCACTCGTACTGCTCCTGTGTCGCGTTATGCAAAGATCCCGGTTATGAGAAGTTCCGGCACGACATAGGCTGGCAAGCCGCATAGCGCCAGCGCTGGGCTACGCAACACGCCTCTCCGGTACAGCCGCAGTCATGGCGACCACAATCGTCCGCGCCGGCCAGTTCCGGCTATTCTTCTTTTCCCGTGAAGAGACAAGAGTTCACGTCGCACATCCGGAAGGCGAAGCGAAATTCTGGCTGACGCCCTCGGTACACTTGGCCACGAACATAGGTCTGTCAGGCTTCCAGATTCGGCAGGCGCCGGCAGTGGTGGAGGCTCAAATCCAGGAGGTCCAAGATGCATGGAACCGTCCCTTTGGGTACATTTTCGCCAGCTAGGGCATGGCATCCTGCCATCGTCGCCCGCTCAAACGTCAGGCAGCACAAATGCCCTCGCACCCACTAAAGTTCGCTTTCATCACGGTGGCTCTCTGCCTTACGGGTTGCGCTGCGATGATCACCAACTCGGAACCAGACGAAGCTGCGTTGCTACAAGTCGGGACTACTGCGGCTGAACTAGCCAAGCGACTGGGCCCCCCGCTGCGGTCCGTTGATGTGGTGCCACAAATTCAAGCCGTTGATTTGTGGGAGCGTGATCGTGAGGTGTCGCTGCTACTTCCGCGCGAAAGCGCAACCACCATGGCGGACTACGCGTTCAAGGGTAGATTAGACAAGCAGCGCCGCGTTGGGCAGGCAGGCTTCGACAGCTTTATGACTCTCGGTCTTGCCGAGATAGTTCTGATTCCCAAGGCCCAGTGGGAGAGGGTGTCACAGCAAGAACTTCAACTAAGCGTCTGGTTTGATGCAAATGGTCGAGCAGTCGCATACAAATGGTCCGAACTTCCACCTGCGCAATCTGGGAAAGCAGCAACGCCAAACTTGACGCTCAAGCAGAGCGCCAACGACGGTCCGTCAAGCCCGCTAAGCTCGAACCTAAGCCCGCAGAAACCCACCTTATGAGCACCTCGTCATTTCGTCGATTCGCCAGCGTTGTCGCACTGTTCCTTGTGGCATCAACGAGCCTCGTGCATGCTCAAGACTCAAACCCTGAGGCTGCTGCCGTCGCGTCGGTGGTGCATGAATTTCACGCAGCGCTTGTGGCAGCTGACGTGCAGGCAGTCTCCCGGCTCTTGGCGCCAGATGCCGTAATCCTCGAAGGTGGGGATCGTGAAAACAGAAGCGAATACCTTCAGCATCATCTTCAAGCAGACATTCAGTTCGCACAGGCAGTGCCCACCCGTCACAGCAAAATTGACGTCACCATTGTTGGAGACGTTGCCTGGGCAATATCAACCGGCGTAACGCAAGGCATGTACCAGTCGAAGCCTCTAAATCTGGTCGGTGCTGAACTCATGGTCCTGACAAAAACACCTGCTGCTTGGGTCATCCGAACAATTCATTGGTCCTCGCGGAAATCGAAATAGTTCAACCGAGACACCCATTGGTGCTGTTCCTCCCGCTACTCAACCGGCCGTGCAACAGCGTTCGTCGCCCGGACTCTGGCGCCGCTGCCGCGAGCCAACAAGCTTCACGTTTGACGAAGAAAAAGACCATGCATCGTCACTTCAGGAATGTCGCAGTAGCCACTGCAGTTGTGCTTGGCGCGTTCCTCCCGCTGACAGCGAGCGCGATGGAAGTGCTTGGAAAGAAGCCAAGCCACATACGGGGCGGGCCAAGCGCTGTGGCAAACGATCAAGCAATCACAAAAATGATCTGGGCTCCCGGAATCGACGACGGTTATGTCCCGCAGGGCATGACTTGGGCCGACGGCGCGGTCTATCTGTCTGCCTATCGAAGCACAGACACAAAAGTCGATCGGGGACCCTGCCGGATTTTCAAGGTCGACCCGGAAAGCGGCAACACGCTTGGTCAATTCGATCTGCCTGCGGATTGTGGGCACGCGGGTGGACTTGCGTACGCCGGGAAGGGGCTCTTGATCGCTGCGGATACGCGCCGGCTCTACAAGATTGACATGGCTGCGGCATTCGCACCGGGAAATTCGTCGAACGCAGTCAACGCCACGGTGAGCTTGAGTGGAGAACTAAAGGGCTCGTTCGTCGACTTTGACGGCGACTCCGTGTTTATCGGCTCCTACGAGAAAGACGCAACAAAGGCCAAAGGGCATTTCCTCCCTCTAACGGTTTTCGATACGCACAAAGGCAAGACGGTCAACGAAACTGCGGCCAGCCGATCGATAGCACTTCCTCCAGAGGCTCAAGGCGCTGCATTCGACAAAGCCGGCAATCTCTGGATAAGCGCCAGCGGAAGCCGGTTCGGCCAATTGTCACGACTCGACAGCAAGACCGGCCAAACCCTGTTGAGCTTCGAGATGGTCATCGGCATGGAAGACATCGCCTTCGATGATGAAGGTCGGCTGTGGTCGGTCTCGGAAGCCGGGTCCTTGCGCTGGCAAAAATGGAGCAAGACGTTCCCGGTGCTTTTCCGGGTCGATCCAGGCAAACTGAAGTAGACCCGCGGCGAGCAAGGTCAGACCCTAGCGGCCGGGTTCGGTTGGAGGGCGTCCTGCCAGCAACCGTTCCTGCTCAGCCGCTGGTACCCAATCGCTCGGCAATGGCTGCCGCCAACAAGGCATCGGCCTGCAGCAGCGCCGCCTGACGCTCGTGCAGCTTGCGGCCATCGGCCTCGGCACTTGCCTGCCGCGAAAGCAACATCGCGTCCATGCTGCGTCGCGACGGGCTGCCGACAGTCTGCTTCATCTGCACATTCAAAGCCGGGTCCATCGCGCCTTGCACCTGCGCATCGGTCAGGCCGACGCCATGCCCCAGCAACTCCATGGCGACCGCCTCGACATGCTGAGCACGGATGTCCAGCGGCCACAGCGGCAACCGGGTCAGGTCTGATTCCTGAACCCCTGGGCGAGATCTCCCGACCAGGCATCATCGCTATCGCCCGGCACTTGCCATCACTTGATGCCATGGGCTGGTGCATTCGACCTGCCGATCGAGGGGATATTCGCATCCCGCTTCGGGGACGAGGATGAAAGGATGCTGCTGAAAACCGAAACCCTGGCGATACCTGAGTCGCCGCCAAGCGCCGCCGTCGAACAGGAGTTGCTGCAACTGCTGTCGCATCAGGGCTGGCGGGTCCCAGCAGCGATCCTGCTGATCGCCTCGATGATTGCCGGCATGATCAGTCAGGTCGCGCCGCTTTGGGTCAGCGGCCTGTGGCTGGCTTCGGTCTGCGCCTTGATGGTCTTGCGCCATCAGCTGTTCTCTCGCTTGCCGCAGCTCGACCGGATACCGCTGCGAAGGCGCCTGCAATGGGTCACCGGTTTGAGCGGGGTGAACGGCTTGCTGTTCAGCAGCTCGCTGCTGTTTGCACCGCAGCTTTCGCCCTACCAGCATATGGTGCTGACGATGCTGCTGCTGGGCTTATGCGCCGGGGCGATTGCCAGCACGGCCGGCTACCTGCCCGTGCTGCTGGCCTTCTTGCTGCCGGTCACCTTGGCCAACAGCCTGGCCTGGGTCAGCGGCGGCGCGGCCATGGCGGCGGACCAAGGCGTGAAATGGCTGCTGGGCGGGCTGATTCTGGCCTTCAGCGGCTTTCTGATCGGTCAGGCGCGCGATGCCTATCGCCTGTTCGTCGAGTCGGTCCAGATCCGCCAGCAACAAGTCAGAACCAATGAGCAATTGCGTCTGGCTTTGCAGCAGGCCGAGTCTGCCGGCCGGGCCAAGACCCGCTTCCTCGCTTCAGCCAGCCATGACTTGCGCCAACCAATGCACACGCTGACCCTGTTCGGCGCCGCGCTGATGACGCGCCCGCTCGACGCTGCCAGTGCCGACATCGGCCGCCACATGAATCTGGCCTTGCAGTCGCTGGCCTCGCAGATGGACGGTTTGCTCGATATTTCAAAGCTCGATGCGCAAGTCGTGCCGGTCAACAAGCAGCGTTTCAGCCTGCAACGCTGGCTGGAGCGGCTGTGCCAGGAGTTGCAGCCGCAAGCGCAGCGCAAGGGCTTGCAGCTCAGCCTCGACTGCCCGCCAGAAGCGTTTGTCGAGACCGACCCACAGCTGCTCGATCGCCTGCTGCGCAACCTGCTCGACAACGCGATCAAATACACCGCGCAGGGTCATGTCAGCGTCGCAGTCATCGCCTCGCCTGAAGGTGAGGCCTGGTGCGTCAGCATCGCCGATTCGGGCTGTGGCATCGCAGCAGCTGAGCAGGAGCGGATCTTTGACGAGTATTACCAGATCAGCAACCCCGAACATGACCGCAGCAAAGGGCTTGGCTTGGGGCTTTCTATCGTCAGCCGCCTGGCCGGTCTGCTCGATCTGCCGCTGAGCCTGCAATCGAAGCCGGGTGAGGGCAGCCGTTTCAGCCTGGGCATCGGCGCAGCCGCAGCCCCTGACCTGTTGCTGGCCAAGGGCCCGCTAGCGCGCTTGAGCCAGCTTCAGGTGCTGGTACTCGACGACGAGTTGCCGGTGCGGCTCGCCATGCAGGCCTTGCTCAGCGCTCATGGCTGCACAGTGACCTTGGCCGCCAGCACCCGCGAGGCGCTGCTGCAAAGCCTGCAACGCCGCCCCGACCTGCTGCTGACCGATTTACGCCTGGGTGCGGGCGACGACGGGCTGATCGCCGTACGCTCGCTGCGCGCCCTGCTGCCAAGGCTGCCCGTGGTTCTGATCAGCGGCGACACCGCGCCTGAGAGGCTGCGCGAAGCTCATGCTGCGGGCTTGCCGCTGTTGCACAAACCAGTGCTTGAAGAACAGTTACTGCAGGCGATCGATAGCGCGATAAGCAACAAGAACTGAACGCATTCAGGCCAGGAGCAGGCCAAATTCGTTCAGCAAGGTCGCAAAACCGGCACTGCGCAGCAAGCTGACGCCATGCTCGCAGTCCTCGAACCGATAGCTAGTCGCATCTCGGGCTACAGCAATGAAACTCTTCTCCTGGCGCACCATGCCCTTGTCCTTGCTGCCGTTGACGATCAACACCGGCTGGCTGATGGCGGCCAGCCTGGCCCGGTAGTCGACCCCGCGCAAGGCATGGACTGCCTGCTCCCAGACCCTCAAGCTGATGCCGGCCTTGACTATCGCCTGCACGTCATCCACGTTGATTCCCATGCTCACCAGCAACTTGGGGACGCGTTCGCGCACGATCTTGTCCTCGCCGACCAGCAAAAACATCAATCTGAGAATTGCGATTCTGAGCAGGTAAGGCAGCAAGGCCAGGCCACTAAAATTGACCGTACAGCCGCTAAGTACCAGGCCGGCCAACTGGCTCGGCGGCAAAGCAGAGGCCGCAGCCATCGCGGTAAATCCCCCCAGAGAATCGCCAGCCAATAGGACCCGTGCGGGCGCTACCGAGTTTGCAGCCGCAACGACCGTGTCGACCGCAGCCGACATCGTGAATGACTCATTGCGCCTGGAGCCATGACCCGGTAGATCCGGCGTCAGGACTTTGAAACCTGGATCGAGATGGCGTTGTACCGGCAGCCACATCTGGCCATTGCCGGTAGCGCCATGGATCAGGATCAAGACAGGCAATGTCGCTTCAGAAGGCTTGGCTGGCTGGGTCACGGCAAGAACTCCCTGTAAAATGAAGAACAAACCTATCATACAGGTTGATATTGATAACCGCGTTCTTGAGTGTAATTCACCAAGCTTAAATGGAAAAAATTCCGCAAATATTCGTCCAACGCCCAAAATACAGATCAAACATGTTTGACAGGTTAGAAAACTGACGTTAGGCTTGCGGCAAGTTCACGGGGAATTCAATGGGTTCGATCAAGGTTTTATCGATGATGGAGCGGCCCACCCTGTCGGCTCAGGTTGCGCGGCATTTGCTGGCGCTAATCAACAAGGAACAACTGCGGCCTGGCGACGAGGTGCCAAGCGAGGTCCAGATCGGCAAAGATTTGCAGGTCAGCCGCGGCAGCGTGCGCGAAGCTTATCGGACGCTTGCCGCTTTGGGCATCCTGGAAATTGAGGGCGGGCGCAAACCGCGCTTGCGCCCGATCGACCCGAATGTCTTGCTGCAGGTATTCGACTACGCGCTGAATACAGCCCAGGTCAGCGTCGCCCATGTTCTGGAAACCCGCCGCGCCATCGAACTGCAATCAGCCCAATTGGCAGCGCGCTACGCCAGCGATGCGCAACGGCTTTGCCTGCGTGAACTGGTAGGCCAGATGCGTGCAGCGGGCGCCGACTCAGCCCGTCGTGTTGCCAGTGACATGGCGATTCACAACGTTATCGCCGAAGCCAGCGGCAATCCGCTCAACACGATGCTGCTGGGCGCGTTGCGCTCGCCGGTCGAAGCTTCGTCGCGCATGCACCTCAATGACAGCCGTAGCCCGGCCGAGTTGATCCGCGTCATCGACGCCCATGAAGTGCTGGTGGCGAGGATTTGCGCAGGTGATGCGGTGGGTGCCGCCTCGGCCATGTCCTACCACTTCGACTTGGCGCTGATCCATGTCGAGCGCGAGGAAGCTCGCTCAAACGAGCAGCCCGCCCCGGACAAAGTGCGACGGACAGCTGACTAAATCCCTGCCAAAACCAAGCAAAAATTTCCTGATGACCATCCAAGACGCCTTCTTGACGCCAGCCGGCGCGATCGAGCAAGTCATCGCCCGCTTGCAGTCTAGCTACGGTGACCGGGTCAGCATCTCCCGGGCAGTGCGGTCCCAGCATTCCCGCGGCGAGGGGCTGTCGACCAGCATGGCGCCCGATGTGGTGGTGTGGCCGATCAACAAGCAAGAGGTTTGCGAGATCCTGAGCTGTTGCAATTCGCGCGGCGTCGCGGTGATCGGCTTCGGCGTCGGCAGTTCGCTCGAAGGCCATGTCAGTGCGCCCCACGGCGGCGTTTGCATCGACATGTCGAGAATGGATGCGGTGCTGACGGTCAATCTGGAAGACAGCGACTGCGTGGTCCAGCCCGGCATCATGCGCGAGTCGCTGAACGCGCATCTGAAGGGCACAGGCTTGTTCTTTCCGGTCGATCCGGGCGCCAATGCGAGCATCGGCGGCATGGTGTCGACAAGGGCGTCCGGCACCACAACAATGCGCTACGGGTCGATGTTGCACAACGTGATGGCGCTCGAAGTCGCGTTGGCCGATGGCCGACTAGTGCGCCTTGGGACGCGCGCGCGCAAATCGTCGGCGGGCTATGACCTGGTGCACTTGATGGTCGGCTCCGAAGGAACGCTGGGCATCATCACTGAAATTACCCTGCGCCTGCATCCCTTGCCGGTCGAGGTGGCAGCTGCCAGTTGCGCCTTCCCGACCTTGGCTGATGCGGTCAATGTGGTGACCGAGTTGTCGCTGAGCGGCCTGCCCTTTGCACGCATTGAATTTCTCGACGAACACCAGGTGAGGGCATGCAATCAATATTCCCAGCTCAGCCTGCCAGAGCTGCCGACGCTGTTTTTTGAATTCCACGGCAGCGCCTCGGCAGTCAAGGAGCAGACCGAAGCGGCGCAGCAAGTCGCTGCCGAGAATGGCGGCGTCGACTTCATGTGGGCAACCCGCCCGGAAGACCGCTCGAAACTATGGCGCGCACGGCATCAAGCCTATTTTGCCGCCTTGGCCCTATGCCCGGGATGTGTCAGCGTCGTCGCCGATGTCTGCGTGCCGATGTCGGCGTTGGCCGAATGCGTTTCGATCGCGCGGCAAGACATTGACCGCGAAGGTCTGGTCGCACCGATCCTCGGCCATGTCGGCGACGGCAATTTCCATGTGCTCTTCATGCCCATGCCAGACAGGCCACTGGAACATGCAGCGGTCGAACGCGTCTACAGCGCCATGGTGGCGCGCGCCAACAAGGTCGGCGGTACCTGTACCGGCGAGCATGGCATCGGCATGGGCAAGAAAAGCAAATTGCTGGCCGAATGCGGGCCCGATGTGATCGGCTTGATGCAAAGCATCAAGCAGGCATGGGACCCAAACAGAATTCTCAACCCCGGAAAAATCTTCGGCCCTTAGGCCGGACGCCGGACGCCGGAATTTACCGATCCAAAAACATCATCAACGGAGACACCCATGAGAGCTAACAAGACCCCCAGATTCAACCGCAAAAGCATCGCTGCAGCGGCCTCGTTGCTGGTTGCCATGACGGCATATCAGTCGGTCATCGCTGCCGAAGCAGAGGAAGCACCTCAGACCCTCGACAAGGTCATCGTCACGGCACAAAAGCGGGAGCAGGCTGCCATCGATGTGCCGGCTTCCGTCACGGCCATCAGCGCCACACGCCTGAGCAGTGGCGGCCTGTCCAAGCTGGAGGACTATGTATCGCAAGTGCCCGGCATGTCAATCACATCCAACGGCGGATCGATGCAGGTGACCTTGCGTGGTATCTCCACTGGCCTGTCCCAGTCAGCGCCTACCACCGCGGTCTATATCGACGAAGCCCCGATCGGATCGGTCAACGCGTACACGGTCGGTGCCGGCCTGGTGCCGGACATCGATCCGGCCGACCTGAGTCGCATCGAAGTACTGAAAGGGCCACAAGGCACGTTGTTCGGAGCGGGCGCAATGGGTGGCCTGTTGCGCTATGTCACGACCAACCCTGACTTCGAGCGCGCTAGCGGGAGCCTCACACTCGGTACTGACTCTATCGCGAACGGCGGTACCGGCAGTTTGGTTCGTGCCACCGCCAATTTGCCATTTGGCGATCACAAGATGGCCATCAAGTTCAGTGCCTTCAATCGGCATGAACCCGGATACATCGACAACGTGGCCGGCAAGAAGGACTTCAACACAATGAACAGCGAGGGAGGCCGATTGGCCTTCGCTTGGCAGATCACGCCGGAGTGGCGGCTCAACGCCATGACACTCAAGCAAACCCTTGAGGACGGAGGCCAGAACACGGTCGATGTTAATGGCACTACGTTGACGCCCGTGTATGGTGACTGGAAGGCCAAGGATGTCGTGCAAGCAAACAGCCGGCGCAACCTTGAACTCAGCAATATCGCCTTGCACGGCGCGGTAGGAGGATTCAACATTGTCTCGTCGACTACGGTGCAGACTGTCGAGGCGAAAGCTGCCGGAGATGGCACCCTAGCCTATGGCACCCTGCTGGCGCTACTCGCAGGCCAGCCTGGACTGAATGTGCAGTTGAACCAGCAGACCCATACCCATCGCTTGGTGCAGGAGCTGCGAGCCCAGTCCACGGCGCTGGGCGGCAAGTTGGACTACGAAGTCGGCGTTTACTACACGCATGAGGACAACAGCAACCGTATCCCGGGTTTCGACACTTTCAACTCGACCACCGGGGCAGCGCAGCCTGTCGTGGTCCCTGGCACGACAATCCCATTCCCAGACGGCCTGGCCAAGGCGCGCATCGACACCACCTACAAGGAAACCTCGATCTTCGCGAACGCAACCTATGCATTGACCGAAAAGGTCGATCTGCAAGCTGGCCTGCGGTTTGGTTCGGATCGCCAACACTATGACCAGCTCTACACCGGCCTGCTTTTCACGCCCGCCGTCGCACTCGTTCAGGACTCCAAGCACGACACGGCCACTTATCTATTGACGGCCCGCTACAAGGCCAGCGACAGCGATTCCGTTTACGGCCGCGTCGCTACGGGCTACCGCCCAGGAGGCCCTAGCGCTGCCACGCCGATCACCGGCGCTCCACCAGTGGTTGGCCCCGATTCACTCACCAGCGTAGAGGCTGGTTGGAAGACCGTATTCTCGGGTGGCAAGGCCTCATTTGAAGCTGCCGTGTTCCACACCGACTGGAAAGACATACAGATCCAGACTAGCAAGGCCGGGTCGCAATTTTTCGTCAATGGCGGTACCGCAGTCAGTCAGGGAGCAGAAGCCACCTTGGCAATCTACCCCATCGTCGGTTTGAGCGTGCGTGCCACGGCGTCCTACACCGACGCCAAGCTCACCCAAGACACCACCAAAGTACTCGTTGGAACGAGCCCGCTCGGAAAGAACGGCGACAGACTGCCCTTCATACCGAAGATCAGCTTGTCACTGGCCAGCGATTACCGTTGGGCGACGACTGGCGGCTGGACGGCTTCAGTCGGTGGCTCGATCAATCACACGGGCGATCGCGTGAGCGACTACAGCGGTAAACCGAATGTGAGCCTGCCGTCCTATACATCTGCGAACTTGAATGCCGGACTGGACAACGCTACTTGGCGCTTTTCCGCTTACATCAAGAACGCCAACAACAGCAAGGGCGTCATTTATTTACTCGACCGCGGCCTGCAGCCTTTCACTCCGGGCGCGCCCTTTCAGGCTGGCATGACGCAACCGCGCACCATCGGGGCTGACTTGACCTACCGCTTCTGACCGATAGCCGATGCTCTCTTTCACGACCCGCGATTTCAAGTTGGCCAGCGGCGTCGTTTTGGCCGAAGCGACTTGCGGTTATCGCAGGCTGGGCCGATTGAATGCGGACAGCGACAACGCCGTACTGGTGCTTCACGGCTACACCACCGGGCCGGCAATGCTCGATGCCGGCTCGAATGCGGCGGAGGGCTCTTGGAGCGATCTGGTAGGGCCTGGCCGCCCGATCGACACCGAGCGCTGGTTCGTAGTTTGCCCGAACATGCTGGGCTCATGCTATGGATCGACCGGCCCGGGAAGCATCGACCCGGGCACCGGTCGACGCTATGGCATCGACTTTCCGCTGATCACGGTAGGCGACATCGTGAATTTGCAGAAAGGCTTGCTCGACGCCCTCGGCGTGCGCCACCTTGCCGCAGTGACCGGGCCGTCTCTTGGCGGCTACCAGGCGCTGCAATGGGCGGCGAGTTATCCAGCCATGGTTGGCCGCGTCGTCGCTGCAGTGAGCGCGCCCTATAACCCCGCTGGGGTGGGTCAGTTGGCAGCGTTGCTGGACCAATTGAACAAGCAAGCGACATGGCGAGCTGGACATCCTGAACCAGGCGCCATGTTCAATTGGCTGACACAGATGCGCGTGGCCACATTGACGCGCTACGGGATCGACGCTGAGCTGACCCCTGAATTCCCCGAAGCATCGATGCGCGCCGCTGAACTACTGCGACTGGCGCGCGAATGGGCGCAAGGGTTCGAGCCGGGCTCGCTGCTGACATTGGCCCAAGCGGCAGAGTCCTTCGACCTGCGTGGCCAATTGGACAACATCCGCGCGCCTCTACTGCTGGTGCAGTCCCGCAGTGATCAGGTCTTCTCTCCTGAGTTGACGCGTACCTTTGCTCCGCTACTCTCCGCTGCAGGTATTCCTTGGTCCTATGTGGAGCTCGACAGCGACAAGGGGCATCTAGCCTCGGGTGCCGATTCCAGCCTATGGTCTGAGGTTCTGCGCCGGTTCATGGACTCTGAACCCTCCGTCTGGAGTTCCTGGGGCATGGCTCGATGAGCCGCTTGCGGCGCTCAATTCGACTCATGCTGATTTTACTGGCCGGCCTGACTGCAGCGCTTTTTCTCGTCGCGCTCGGCATCATCGCCAAAGCCGAGTGGGACGCAAGTACGTCGGTACCCGGGCAAACGCCCAAGTCGTTCAAGATCGTCAGTGCACCCGTTGCTGGCGCGTCGGCGCCGGTGCTGATCCTGCTGCACGGCGCCGGCTTGAATGGCCATATGTGGGATCCGGTACTGCGGCATCTGGACGCTCGCTATCGGGTGATCGCGCTCGACCTGCCAGGGCATGGTTCGCGTCGCGATGAAGAATTTTCGCTCGAAGCTGCCGCGGCCACAGTCGCTGCTGCCGCCAGATCAGTAACGCCAGCGTCCGTCGTTTTGGTGGGCGACTCGCTCGGCGGATATGCTGCGATGGCCGCTGCCAGCTCGTTGCCGCCCGAGCAGCTACGCGGCATGGTGCTGGCCGGTTGCAGCGCCAACTTCGACTTCCTGCGATCACTGAAATATCTGAAGGATGTGGTCGCAATCCGCATCATGGGGGTCTTCATCGACGAATCAACATTTGTCAGCAGAGCATTGGCAAGCCTGGGCATGAACGATCAGGACGGGCGGACCATCATCGCCGCTGGTGTCAGCGTGCGCGCCGTTCCATCCTCGACAAGAAACTTGTTGAATGTTGATTTTCGCGAAAAATTGGCTGCGATAGATCGCCCTGTTCTGATCGTCAACGGCTCACTCGATGAGCGCGCGATGGGGCAAGAAGCCAGCTTCAAAGCCGCAGCCCGACAGGCCACGAGCTACCATTTCGAGAACACGCCGCACGGCGTGAGCATGCGCCGCAGCCCGGAATTTGCCACCTTGATCAACGACTTCGCAGCCCAGGTCTTCGCAGCTACCGGTGCCAATCGCCCATGAATACTCGCCACCTGCTCGACCCAGAATTGGCCATGATCTTCGACCAGCTGCAGGTATCAACGGTCAGCCTGGCGACGCTCGCCGTAACTCGCCAACAAATCGCGCAGCAGACCGCGCTGATCAATGCAGCCGCGCCGGCATTCCCCCATCTTCAGGTCAGCCAGCATCACGTGCAAGGCCCGGCCGGCGCGCCGGATGTCCGTCTCTTGCTTTACCGTCCGCTCGCAGCTACTGCGCCGCTGGCGGCGCTGCTGTGGATCCATGGCGGCGGCTATGTAGCGGGAAGTCCGGATTGGGATGACCAATATATCAAGGGACTGGCGACCGAACTCGGCTGTTGCATCGCCTCAGTCGACTACCGTCTGGCCCCGGAGACCCCTTTTCCCGGTCCGGTCGAGGACTGCTATGCCGCATTGCAATGGCTGCATGGCGAAGCGACAAAACTGGGCGTCGACGCTGCGCGGATCGGCATCGCCGGCCTGAGCGCTGGCGGCGGTTTATGTGCCGCGCTCGGTCTGCTGGCGCGCGACCGCGGCAAGATCAAGCTCTGCTTCCAGGCGCCGCTGCAACCAATGCTGGATGACCGCGCAGCCACCGCCGCCTATGAGCACCCATTCGCTGGCGAGTTCATCTGGAAGAAGGCTCACAACGAATTCGGCTGGTCGGCGATGCTGGGCCATGAACCGGGCTTGGACGGCGTCTCGCCCTATGCGGCGGCGGCGCGCGCCGATGACCTGAGCGGACTGCCGCCGACCTATATCGCGGTCGGTGCGATCGACCTCTTTGTCGAAGAAGACATCGACTACGCGCGCCGCCTGATGCGAGCCGGCGTCTCCACCGAACTGCATGTCTACCCAGGCGCTTGCCATGGCTTCAATCTGCTCGCGCCTGAAGCCCAGGTCTCGAAGGCCTACCGGCGTGACCTGATCGCCGCGCTGCGACGGGGGCTCGGCATCGAACCGGCTCAAGCAACAAGCCAGCCTGCGCTCATGCAGCAACTGGCCACGATGCTGCCAGGCATTCCAACGCAGGATCTGGGCCGCTTTGCCCGCAGCCTGAGCGTCACCGAACCCTATGGCCTGGGGGCCGGATCATTGCATCAGGACGGCGTTCCGCGCGGCAAATTGACCGTTGGTCGATGTGCCCCTGGCGGCATCTACCCCGGCGTTGCCCATGATTACCAGGTTTATGTGCCGCAGCAATACGATGGCTCCCAGCCCGCCATGCTGATGGTGTTTCAGGACGGTGCGCGCTACCTCGGTCCTGAGTTGAATGCCGTCTGCGTCCTCGACCAGTTGATAGCTACGGGGGCGATCGCACCGACGGTCGCGGTGTTCGTGCAGCCCGGTGAACAGGGACCAGGGTTGCCGATCTATGGCGGCAGCGACAACCGCAGTGTCGAATACGACAGCCTGGGCGATGCCTACGCACGCTTTCTGCTCGACGAATTATTGCCTGTCGCGACGCAAGGTTTGAACATCAGTGACGACCCTGCGCAGCGCGCGATTTGCGGCCTGAGCTCGGGCGGCATCTGCGCATTCAATGTCGCTTGGGAGCGGCCCGACGCCTTCGGCCTGGTCGTCAGCCATTGCGGCAGCTTCGTCAATATTCGTGGCGGCCATCAGTTGGCATCACACGTGCGGCAGGCGCCAAAAAAATCACTGCGCGTCTTTCTGCAAACCGGTGAAAACGACCTGAATATCGTCTTCGGCGATTGGCTCAATGCGAATCACGAGCTGGCTTCAGCAATGACCTACAAGGGCTATGAACACCAACTGGTGGTCGGCCAAGGCGGCCATTCACTCGCCCATGGCGGCGCCATTTTCCCTGACACCATGCGGTGGCTTTGGAGCAAGAAAAAACCATGAAAACGAGCATAGCCACCGCGGCGGATCCGAGCCTGCCCAACACTTCTGATACCGGCACCGTCAGCAACGGCTACCGCAGCTACGTGCTGTTCGCGCTGGCCGTGGTCGGCTTCATGTGCGCTGTCGACAAGGTCGTAATCACGATGTTCATGGAACCGATCAAGAAAGAGTTCGCGCTCAGCGACACCCAGCTCGGCCTGCTCACCGGGCTGGCTTTTTCACTGATGGGCGGCATTGCTTCGGTCCCGCTGGCGCGTTGGGCCGACCGCGCCAACCGCAAGTGGATCATCGCCGGCAGCTTCACTGCCTGGACGTTGATGACGGCGGGGTCGGGCATGGCGTCCAACTTCGTGCAGTTGCTGGCCGCGCGCATCGGCGTGGGCATCGGCGAAGCCGGCTGCATTCCGGCCACGCATTCGATGCTGGGCGACTACTACCCGCGGCATCTGCGGCCGCGCGCGCTGGCCGTGCACAGCGCCGGTACCTACCTCGGCATGCTGGGCGGGTTGCTGGGCGGTGGCATCTTGGTGCAGACCGTGGGCTGGCGCGCCGGCTTCATCTGGCTGGGCGCAGCCGGGCTGGTGATGGCTGCCATCTTCCACTTCACGGTGCGTGAGCCTTCAAGAGTCGATGCGCTGACGCATCCGCCATTGGCCGCAGGCGCCAGCCTGTGGTCGCAGTTGGGCGACCCCCGTGCCTTCTGGCTGCTGGTGATGGCCTTTTCCACCACCTCGCTGGCGGGCTCGTCGGTCATCGTCTGGCTGCCCAGCTATTTTGAGCGTGCTTTTGCCTTGCAGCCGATGCAGATCGGCCTCGGCCTTGGGCTTTGTCTTGGCGTGGCCACGGCCATCGGCTCCGTCATTGGTGGCCAGCTCGGCGTGCGCTACGCAGGCGGCTCGAAATCCTGGGGCGCTGGCTTTGCGGCTGGTGTCACCGTGGTGGTAATGCCCTTCTTCCTGGGTAGCTTTTACGCGCCAAACCCACTGCTGGCCTTCGGGCTGCTGTTCGCAGCCTTCGGCACCGCGGGCATGATCCTCGGGCCGGTGTTTTCGACCCTGCAGGACCTGGTGGCGCCGCAGGTTCGCGCCACTGCATTGGCGGTCGTCGCACTGTTCGGCGTGCTGGTTGGCCAGGGCCTGGGTCCGCTGCTGGTGGGCGCGCTCAGCGACGCGCTGCAGGTCAAAGGTGCCAACGCCGATGGGCTGCGCACGGCGATGACGCTGGTAGCGATGATCAACTTCCTCACCATCCTGGCCTTCGTACTGCTGAAGCAGCGCATCGACCGGCTGTCAGCCCATTCCACGAAGGCCCAGGTGGGATGACCCGTCTGCGTATCCTGCATCTGGGCCTGGGCGCCTTCCACCGCGCGCACCAGGCGGTCTATCTGCAGGACCTGATTTCAGCCGGCGACGACCGGTGGGAACTGGCAGGCGGACATATCCGCCCCGAATTTACCGACATGGGCGCCGTACTGCTGGCACAGGATTGCCGTTACACCGTCGAGACGGTCACGCCAGACGGCAGTCGCGCCTACCAGCGCATCGAGGCCCTGCGTAGACCGGTGCCCTATGCCTTCGACCTCGCCGAACTGCGGGCGTTAGCCGCGGACCCGGCCACTCGCATCATCTCCTTCACCGTGACCGAGGCGGGATATGATCTCGAGCAAGCAACTACCGACAAGCGTGCAGGGCACAGGATCTATGGCGCACTGACCGAACTCCTGCGTGCCCGCCAGCACAGCGGCGCGGGGCCGGTGACGCTGCTGAACTGCGACAACCTGCGCCATAACGGCGATGTCGTGCGAACTGGTCTGTTCAAGACATTGCAAAGCGCTGGCGAAGCCGGCTTGCTTGAATGGGTGCAGCACAACACCACTTGCCCCAACGCCATGGTCGACCGCATCACCCCGCGGGTGCCGCCTGGGCTGGCCGAGCGCGTAAGGGCAGCGACAGGCCAAGAGGACTATGCACCGGTGATGGCCGAGGATTTCCGCCAATGGGTCATCGAGGACCGGTTCTGCGCTGGCCGTCCGGACTGGGCGCAGGTGGGCGTGCAGATGGTCGAGTCGGTACTTCCCTACGAGGAGGCCAAGATCCGCTTGTTGAACGCCACCCACAGTTGCATCGCCTGGGCCGGCACGCTGCGCGGTTATCGCTTTATTCACGAAGGCGCGCGCGACGCCGCGATACGCCGGATCGCGCATGACTACGTCACGGACGATGCCATCCCCTGCCTTCTACCCAGCCCGGTTGACCTGACGGCCTATCGCGACAGCGTGCTTGACCGCTTCGGCAACGCAGCTCTTAGCGATACCTGCCAGCGCGTCGTCGCCGACGGTTTTTCAAAATTGCCCGGGTTCATCGCACCAACGATCGAAGCAAGGCTGAAGCAAGGAGCAAGCATCGCCAGCGTGGCCATGCTGCCTGCGCTGTTTCTGGCCTTCCTGCAACGCTGGCATGCAGGTGTACTGGCCGAACCCTATATGGACCAGTCCATGGACCCGGCCAAAGCCGCAGCGATCTGCACGGCTGCCGACTCAGTGGCAGCTTTCTGTGCCGACCAGCAACTATGGGGCAGCAGCGCTGGTAACCAGTTCCTCATCGACGCGGTTCGTCTAGCGTCGGTCCGTGTCAGAGACTTCATGCTGGCGCATCGCGCGCCAGCTGTTTGAAGACGAGGCCTATAGCATCCGATCCAGCGCAGCGGCAAGATGGCCAACGGTGCGGTCGACGTTGTGCCATTTTTCGAGTCCGAACAGGCCGACCCGGAAGCTCATGAAGTCAGCCGGTTCGTCGCACATCAAGGGCACGCCGGCGGCTGTCTGCAAGCCTTCAGCGAGGAACTTGCGGCTCGACTGGATTTCGGGGTCCTTCGTGTAGCTGACCACCACGCCGGGCGACTTGTAGCCTTCGGCCGCGACGCTGGGAAGGCCGCGGCTCTCGAACAAAGCGCGCACCTTGGCGCCCAGTTCGATCTGTTCCTGGCGGACTTTCTCGAAGCCATAGGCCTGGGTTTCCAGCATCACCTCGCGCAGTCGCGTCAAAGCGTCGGTCGGCAGGGTCGCATGGTAGGCATGGGCGCCGTTTTCGTAGGCTTCCATGATCTGCAGCCATTTTTTCAGGTCGCAGGCAAAGCTGCTGCTGGTCGTCGCGTCGATCGCTGCGCGAGCGCGTTCGTTGAGCATCACCATCGCGCAGCAAGGCGAACTGCTCCAGCCCTTTTGCGGTGCGCTGAGCAGTACGTCGACGCCGGTCTGTTCCATATTGACCCACATCGCGCCCGAGGCGATGCAGTCGAGCACGAACAGTCCGCCGACTTCATGCACGGCGTCGGCAACGGCGCGAATATAGTCGTCGGGCAGTATCAAGCCGCAAGAGGTTTCCACATGCGGAGCGAACACCACATCGGGCTTCTTTTCGAGGATGGCCGCCACCACTTCGGCGATCGGCGCCGGCACCCAGGGCGCTTGCGAACCATCGCCAACGCGGCGGGCTTTCAGCACGGTGGCTTCGGCGGCGATCCGGCCCATGTCGAGAATCTGCGTCCAGCGGTAGCTGAACCAGCCGTTGCGGATGATCAGCACCTTCTTGTCACCGGCAAACTGGCGCGCCACGGCTTCCATGCCGAAGGTGCCGCTGCCGGGCACCAGCACGACCGACTTGGCGTGATAAACCTCTTTCAGGATGCCTGAAATGTCTTTCATCACGCCTTGAAAACTGCGCGACATATGGTTCAGCGAGCGGTCGGTGTAGACGACCGAAAATTCGAGCAGACCATTGGGGTCGACTTGGGACAGCAGGCCTGACATAAGGATTCCTTAAATGGGTGAACCGAGCCGTAGATGATGCCAAAGAAATGGCGGCCGCACCACGGGATTGTCAACTGTTTGCGCGATCGGCACCGGCGCTGTGCTGATCCAGCCAGCTCAGCAGCAAACGGTTGAACTTTGCCGGCTGCTCCATCAAGAAGAAATGGCTCGCGCCTTCGAAGATTTCGGTGACTGCGCCCGGGATGCCCGAGCCGAGCGCCAGGGTCGCGGTCAAGGAGCAGATCGGGTCGCTGTCGCCGCCCATCACCAGCGTCGGCTGATGGATGCTGGCGAGTTGCGCCAAAGTGTCGTGCGATTGGCAAGCAATGTTCTGCTCGACATAGCAAGCCGGCAGGCGGGTTTCGCCACCGATCAGGCGCTCGATCGCAGCGATCTGCACCGGGTTTTCATTGAAGAATTTTGCCGAGACGAAATTCTGGATCGAATGGCGCGCATGGTCGGCCCAGCTCGAGCGCCATTCGAGCGCCTCACGCATATTCGACAGCACGCGCCGGCCCAGCGGATCGACCTTCGCGAACGAGGCGCAAAGCACCAGTGAGAGCACCCGCGCGGGCGCCAGCAAGGCCATCTGCTGCGCGACTGCGCCGCCCATCGAACGACCGACCACATGGGCCTGCTCAATCTGCAAAAAATCCATCAGCTGCAGGGTGTCGCGGGCCAAATCCTCGGTGGAAACAGGCTCGTCGACCTGGCTGCTGGCGCCGGCGCCACGGTTGTCGAAGGCCACCACACGATAGCTTTTCCGCAGCATTTCGATCTGCGCAGCCCAGGCCTTGTGGTCACCGGCCAGGCCATGGATCAAGACCACAGCCGGGCCGCTGCCGACGTCGAGATAGCGCAGGCTGTAGCGCCCGATCGGGGCATCGTGAAGCGAGTCACTCATGTTCATTCCTCGGTTGCGGCGTTCAGGCGACGCCGAGATGGGCTTGCAACAAATTCTGCTGCTGATTGAAAGCTGCGGCGCTGCCGGCAAAGACCACGCGCCCTGTGTCAAGCAGGACGACATCGTCGGCCAGCGACATCGCCAGCCCGAGGTTCTGCTCGACCAGCACGATCGTCAATTCCTGCTTGAGTTTTTCCAGCACGTCCTTGACCTCGCGAACGATCTGCGGCGCCAGGCCTTCGGACGGCTCGTCAAGCAGCAACAGCCTCGGGCTGGTCATCAAGGCGCGCCCGATCGCCAGCATCTGCTGCTCGCCGCCCGACAGGCTGGCGGCCAACTGGTTCTGCCGTTCCTTGAGCCGGGGGAAGATCAAATTGACATCGTTGCGCGTCCACAAGCGCTGGCCCGCAGGCACCGCTTTGCGCGCGGCAACATCGAGGTTCTCGCGCACGGTCAGGCTGCCGAAAATGCGCCGCCCTTGCGGGACCAAAGCCAGGCCGGCCTGCGAAATCGATTCGGGCTTGCTGTTCTGGATTTCGGCGCCGGCAAAGCTGATCCTGCCCGAGCGCACCGGCAGAAACCCGACGATCGCGTTGATGGTCGTCGATTTGCCCGCCCCATTGCGGCCCAGCAAGGCCAGCAAACGGCCTTCGCCGAGCTGCCACGATATATCGTGCAGCACATGGCTGTCGCCGTAGTACAGGTTCAGGTTCTCGATGGAAAGCAGCTCAATGGCCAAGATAGATCTCTCTGGTGCGCGGGTCGTCGATGACCTGCTGGCGCGACCCGGTCATGATGACTTCGCCATAATGCAAGAGCGTGATGCGGTCGGCAAAGGCCAGCGCCGCCTTCATGTCATGCTCAATCATCAGGATCGTGATGTCGGGCGCAATGCCGGCGAGCAACTCGTTGATGGTCTCGCGCTCCTGCGATGAGAGACCCGCCAAAGGCTCGTCAAGCAGCAACAGGCTCGGGCTCTGGGCCAGCGCCATGGCGATCTCGAGCCGACGCTTTTCACCATAAGAAGTCTGCTGCACCGGCAGCCTGGCCTTGGCGGCAAGGCCGACCGATTCCAGCACCTGCAGCGCACGCTCGTTCATCGCTTGGTCGTTGGCAAAACCACCGCTGTGCCGCCAGCGCTGCGCCGACTTGCCCAGCAAGGCCAGCTTGACGTTGTGCAGCAGGTCGTCATTGCCGAACAAGGTGACGATCTGGTAAGTCCTGGCAATGCCGCGCTGGGCCCGCGCAGAGGTCGCCTCATGCGTCACGTCATGACCATCGATCGCGATCTGCCCTTGGTCGGCGCGCAAGTCGCCGGTGACCAGATTGAAGAATGTGGTCTTGCCCGCGCCGTTCGGGCCGATCAGCAGATGCCGCTCGCCACGCTCCACCCGCAGCTTGACCTTGCGCGTCACGGCCAGGCCGCCGAACGACTTGCTCAGGTCGATCACTTCGAGCGCCGGCTTCATGGCTGCACCTTGTTGCTGGCAACTTGACGGCTGCGCAGGCGCTTGCTCAGGCGGTCGAGGCCGGCGACGATCCCGCCGGGGACGAACATGACGATGAATAAATAGAAGAAACCGAGCAGCATGATCCAGTGGTCGATGTAGGCGCTGGCAATGTTTTTCAACAGCACCACGGCGGTAGCGCCAAGCAAAGGCCCGAGCAAGGTGCCAGGGCCGCCGGCAATCACCATCAGCAGCATCTCGGCCGAGTTGGACAGCGCCAGGCTGTGCGGGCTGATGAACTGGTGGTAATAGACATAAAGCAGGCCAGCCACCGCACCAAAAAAGCCACTGACGACAAAGGCAATCCAGCGGATCAGCCAGACATTGAAGCCCAGCGCGCTCATGCGCCGCGGCTGGTCCTTGGTAGCCCGGATGCTGGCACCGAAGGGCGAACCGACCCACACGGCGATGCAGGCCCAGACCAGCAGCAAGACAGCCAGCGCGAAGTAATAGAAGTTGTCCGCTTTGCCGAGGTCCATGCCGAAGGGGCTGGGCCTGGTCAGGCCGGACAGCCCGTTATCGCCACCGGTCACCCCAACCCAGCGGTAGGCCACGCCCCAGAGAATCTGCCCCAACGCCAGCGTGATCATCAGGAAACTGATGCCGGTGGCGCGCAAGGCGACCAGGCCGAAAACCGCCGCCATCACAGTGGTGCCGAGCAAGGCTGCGACTGCGCTGGCGCCATGGCCCCAACCGAGGTTGAGCATCAGCCAGCCGCTCAAATAAGCCGACATGCCGAGGTAGCCCGCATGGCCCAGCGATGTCAGCCCCGCATAGCCGACCAGCAGGTTCAAGCTCAGCGCGAACAGCGCAGCGATCAGTACCTGGCTGGCCAGGTTGATGTAATAGATGCCGCCGGCCCATTGCGGCAAGCTCAGCGCCAGCAGCGCCAGCACAACGATCAAGCCCCGCTTCATGCGCTGATCCGCCCGAACAGTCCGCGC
The DNA here is from genome assembly GCA_903820745.1 of uncultured Burkholderiales bacterium. Classification (GTDB taxonomy): domain Bacteria; phylum Pseudomonadota; class Gammaproteobacteria; order Burkholderiales; family Burkholderiaceae_C; genus Paucibacter_A. The sequence continues at coordinate 69,996 of CAIJIT010000139.1, read as the reverse complement.
GGTCTGGCGGCAAGAATAATGACCATGGGCAGGAACAGGATGATGTAGGCCAGGTCAGGTACCAGCACCTGGCCGAAGGTATAGATGAAGCCGATCAGAAAGCTGCCGATGAAGGCGCCGGCCAGGCTGCCAAGCCCGCCCAGGATGACGACGACCAGCGCCAGCGGCAGCATGTCGGCATCCAGCCCCGGGTAGACCGACAGGATCGGTGCGGCGATGACGCCGCCGATACCGGCCAACGCGGCACCGAGACAAAACACGATGGTGAACAGGCGCGAGGCCGGGATGCCGATGGCCCGGGCCATTTGCATGTCGTCAACGCTGGCGCGGATCATCACGCCCAAACGGGTCTTGTCGAGCAGCAGCCACAGACCGATTGCGACCAGCATGCTGATGACGACCACGGCCAGTCGGTACTTGGGGAAGGTCGCGCCGAACAACTCCATGCCGCCCGAGAGAAACTCAGGCGCTGAAACCGAACGCGGGTCGCCGCCCCAGACCCACAAGCTGCCGTCAGCAATGATGAAAGCGATGCCCAGCGTGGCCAGCACTTGCGCCAGGCTGTTGCCGGCCAAGCGCCGCAACACCAGGCGTTCGACCACCGCACCGAAGACCGCTACCGTCACGCCGGCAGCGATCATCGCCCAGCCGAAACCCCAGCCTTGGTCGAGCACACTCAAGCCGACATAGGCGCCGAGCATGAAATAAGCACCATGCGAAAGATTGGCCACCCGCATCAAGCCGAAGATCAGCGAGAAGCCGGCGGCCAGCGTGAACAGCACACCGCCGAGCGCGAGGCTGTTGAGACTTTGAATCAACCAGAAATTCATCAACCTAGGTTCGGTAGTTGGACACTGACTTATTTCTCCAGATTGGTCGCAGGCGGGTAGTCACGCGAATAGACCGGACTGGCGAGGAAGTCCTTGCGGCTGTAGGTCCAGAACTGGGTCACGGCCGGATAAGTCTTGATGACCTTGTTGACCAGCTTGCCGTTGACCCGTTCGACCTTGCGGATGTAGACATCCATGACCGGATTGCCCAGCGCATCAAGGCTGATGTTGCCGCGCGGGTCGGTCGGCACGCTGACATTGCGCAGGGCGGCCATGAACGCAGCCTTGTCCTCGATCTTGCCCTTGACCGCCTTGACCGCTTCTTCAAGCATCAGTGCAGCGCCGTATGCACCCATCGAGTAGTAGCCCGGATCCTGCTTGTATTCCTTGTTGATGCCGGCGACGAAGCGCTTGTTGTTCGGGTTGTCGGTCGCCGCGCTGTACCAGCCGGCCGACAACACGCCAACCGCCTCATCGCCCATCGACTTCAGGATGCCTTCGTCGACTGTTGTCATCGCGCCGAGCAGCGGAATCTTGCCCTTCAGGCCGAACTCGTTGTACTGCTTGATGAACTTGATGCCGTTGCCGCCTGCGAAGGCTGCGAACACCGCGTCGACATTGGGTTTGATCTGGCCGATGTAAGTGCCGTAGTCAGCCACGTTCAGCGGTGACCAGAGTTTTTGCACGATCTTGCCGCCGTTTTCTTCGAAACTGCGCTGGAAACCAGCCGCGGTCTCATGGCCGAAGGCAAAGTCATCGGCAATGATCGCGATGCGCTTGTATTTCAGCTCGCGAGCAGCGTATTCACCGAAGGGGTGATTCGCCTGGGCCGACGTGCCGACCGCGCGGACGAACCAGGGATTGGGCTTGCGCTGGGTCAGGTCTTCGGCAGCAGCCGACGGTGCGATGGTCGGAATTTCCGAAGCGCGAATGTAGTCATCGATCGCCAGCGCCTCGAAAGCCGCTAGCGGTCCGATCATCACGTGGACCTTGTTCTTCTCGACCAGTTCCTGCGCCTTGGTCTTGGTGATCGCAGGCTGACCCGCGGTGTCGCCGACGAACAGCTCGACCTTGCGGCCGCCGATCATGTTGTTGCGCTCTTTCAGAAACAGGCGCAGACCATCTTCCATCTGCTTGCCGCCGGCCGCCAGCGCGCCCGACTTGATGGTCAGAAAACCGAGCCTGAGCGGCTCTTGTTCCGCTGCCATGGCCGGCACGGACAGCAGTCCGGCGAGCAAGGTCGCAGAGATCGCAAAGGACAATTTGGCATCGGTCATGAAAGTCTCCTTTAGGTCAATTCAGTACGTCAATGATGTATCACGAATGACAAATTGTCAAAGCGTGAAATCCCCGAATCGCATGAAATATTCATCGATCAATGACAACCACGGTAGCTCTATCAACTCGAAAATCTCTGATTCTTATAGGAGAAGCCTACTTTTTCAAGCAAACTTTGGCTTTTTCCAGGCATTCGAAAAAATGTTTCATTTCGTCCAACCGACATCGTTGTGATGTATCAGGACTTCCATTTTTTTGATTGCGTGATATTCTTTGCAGCCTATGCAAGACCCCTCAACCCATGCGCCGGACGCTGACAGCCGCTTGCTTCGCGAGCAGGTTTACGACCAGTTGCGCGCCGATATGATCAGCTGCCAGATGGCACCCGGCACCGAGATCCGCGAGGCCGAACTGGCGGCACGTTTCGGCTTCAGCAAGTCACCGGTGCGCGATGCCTTGATGCGGCTCGAGCGCGAAGGGCTGGTGATCACCTTGCCGCGCCAGGGCTACCGTGTCGCACCGGTGTCGCTGCCCGATGTGCAAGACATGTTCCATTTGCGCGATGCGCTTGAGCGCGCCTGCATGGAGCGCATCGTGCGCCGCGCCAGCGATGAACAACTGGCTGAACTCGAGCCATTCCGCAGCTTCAACGCCAGCGATTGGCCCGGCGGCTTCATTGCCTACAACCGTGCATTCCACAGCAAATTGGCCGACCTTGCCGGCAATACAAGGATGCGCCAGCAGCTCAGCGAGCTGATCGACCAGATGGAGCGCGCCGTCCAGCTGAGCCTGAGCACGCTCAAGCGTGGCGACCCGCAGACGGTGATCGCCGAGCATTGCCAGATCATCGATGCTTTGCAAGCACGCCATTTGTCTAGCGCCCAGCGCCTGGCGAGCCGCCATGTGACGCAGGCCGGCCAACGCGTCGTGCAGGCCATGTCACGCGCCGTCATCACCGGCTGAAACCCACCAACCATTGCAAGGAAGTTCCATGTCAAACAAGCCACCAGTTCACGGTCTTTTCATCGACGGACGCGAAGTTCCGGCCACCAGGCCTGACCTGCTCGACGTGCTCAACCCGGCCACCGGCGAGTTGCTGGCCCAGATCAGCCATGCCAGCGACGCCGATGTCGACCGCGCCGTCAAGAGTGCCAGTGCCGCCTTCGAAAGCCAGGAATGGAGCGCGATGTCGAACCGGACCCGCGCCAAGCTGATCAACAAGCTCGCTGATGTGTTCGAGGCCAACCTCGACGAGATGTACCACCTCGAGACTGCCAACAATGGCCGCTCGCTGAACGAAACCCGCGCCCAGGTGTCGCGCCTGCCGGACTTTTTCCGCTACAACGCCGGTCTGGCGATCGCGCGCCGCGATGCAGTGATCCCGGTCGACGGCAATTACCTGAACTACACCTTGCGCACGCCGATCGGCGTGGTCGGCAATTCGACCCCGTTCAACCACCCCTTGATGATCATGATCAAGAGCCTGGCGCCGACGCTGGCATCGGGCTGCACGACGGTGGTCAAGCCCTCCGAATACACGCCGCTGACCACCCTGAGGCTGGCACAGATGTTCGTCGAAGCCGGCCTGCCACCGGGCGTCTTCAATGTCGTCACCGGCCTCGGCCCGACCACTGGCAAGGCCTTGTCCGAGCATCCCGGCCTGGCCAAATGGGTGCTGACCGGGGGCACCGAAGCCGGCCGCATCACCGGCGCCCTGGCGGGTGCCAATTTCGCCCATCAGACGCTTGAGCTCGGCGGCAAGACGCCGGTGCTGGTGTTCGACGATTTCGATGTCGACCAGGCCGTCAACTTCGCCGCATTCGGCGCCTTCGTCGGTGCGGGCCAGACCTGCATCTGCGGCAGCCGCCAGATCGTGCAGGAAAAAATCTATGACGAATTCGTCGAGAAGCTCGCCGCCAAAGCCAAGTCGATCCGCATCGGCAACCCGAAAGATCCTTCGGTCCAGCTCGGCCCGGTGGTGTCGGCGCGCCAGCAGCAGCGGGTGCTGAGCTATATCCGGATCGGCCTTGAGGAAGACGGCGCCCGGCTGGTCGCGGGCGGCCGCGTGCCGCAGGATCCTGCGCTGGCGAATGGTTTCTTCGTCGAGCCGACGGTGTTCGCCGACGTCACCGCCAAGATGCGGATTTTTCAGGAAGAAGTGTTCGGACCCTTCGTTTCAGTGACCAAGTTCGGCACCGAAGCCGAAGGTCTGGCGCTGGCCAATGACTCGCCGTTCGGGCTCGCCGGCGCCGTGCGCACCCGCGACATCGTGCGCGCGCATCGTGTCGCTGCCAAGCTCAAATGCGGCATCGTCTGGATCAATGACCATCACCGCCTTGACCCGGCTTCGCCATGGGGCGGGGTGAAGGATTCGGGCATCGGCCGCGAATGCGGGATCGAGTCTTTCGAGCAGCATTTCGAGACCAAGAGCGTGATGCTGCGCCTCGATGACACGCCCTTCGATTGGTACCAGGACACGGCCAGCCAGCCGCGTTTGAACTGAAGCATCCAACACAGAGGAATCAAATCATGAGCAGTTCAAGCCAAAGCGTCGAATTCATGCCGACGCATATCGATGTCGGAGCGCAGCGCGTCAGCATGCAGGTGGCAGGCTCAGGCCCGACACTGGTGCTGTTCCACTCGCTGCTGGCCGACGCATCGAGCTTTGCGTTGATCGCCGGGCCGTTGGCGGCAACGCATCGGGTCTTGCTGCTTGATCTGCCGGGCTTCGGCGACTCGGACCGGGTCGACGGTGGCCTTGAAGCGGTGGCCGACCGGGTTGCCAGCGCGCTGCAGCAATTCGCCGCTGACGGCAAGATGATCTTTCTGGGCAACGGCTATGGCGGCTTCGTCGCGCTGCTGACGGCGATCCGCCACCCGGAACTCGCTGCACGTCTGGTGCTGGCCGATTGCGGCGCCAAGTTCAGCGAGCCAGGCCGTGCGGCCTTCCTCGGTATGTCGGCGGCAGCAGCCAAAGGCGGACTCGGCCTGATCGCCGATGTGGCGATGCGCAGGCTTTTTGCGCCAAGCTACCAGGCCTTGCATCCGGAGCTGATCGCAAGGCGCAAGGCACGCTTCCTTGAGCTCGATCTGCAGACTTTCCACAATGCCTGTCAGGCATTGGCCGGGCTTGACCTGCTCGATCAGCTTGCTTCGGTCAAGGTGCCGGCGCTGGTGCTGGTCGGCGAAATGGACGAAGCAACGCCGCCGGCGATGTCCAGCGAACTCGCCGCTGGCCTGCCCAATGCTGAACTGGTGGTATTGTCCGACTGCGCCCATGTGCCGCAATTGCAGGCGCCCGAGTTGTTCCTCGCCTCAATTGCCAAATTCATAGGTTGAAGATATGACCATCGTGCTGCATGGCTTCTGGCGCTCGCTCGCTACCTTCCGCGTCCGCGCGGCGCTGAACCTGAAGGGTCTGGCTTACCGCGAAAACATTGTCGACCTCAGCAAGGGCGAACAGTTCGAAGCGGGATTCCATCAACTCAATGCCCAGCATGCCTTGCCGGTGCTTGAACATGCCGGCTTGCGGCTGACCCAGTCGCTGCCGATCATCGAATACCTCGACGAGACCTGGCCGCAAATCTCACTGCTGCCGGCCGATGCAGAAGGTCGCGCACGAGTCAGGGCGCTGGCGCAGATCACCACCGCCGATGCCCACCCCTTGGTGGTGCCGCGGGTACGCAATTACCTCGGTTCAGCCTTTGGTGTCGACGAAGAAGGCAAGATGGCCTGGGCACGCCATTGGCTCGACCTCGGCACCGCTGCGATCGAAGACCGGTTGGCCAACGACGGCGTGGCCGGCTGCTACGCGCATGGCGACCAGATCACGCTGGCTGATCTGGCCCTGGTCTCGCATGTGGTGGGCGCACGCCTGTTCCAGGCCAATCTGGCGCAAGCACCAAAATTGCTCGCCCTGACTGAGCGCTGCCTCAGCCTTGAGGCCTTTGCAAAAGCACATCCTCTGGTTCAAGTCGGCGCACCGGCCGCCTGAAGTTCAAGGCAATACCGGCAGCGCCTTCAAATAGGCCTGCAGCTTGGCGGCGATCTGCTCGCGCGCAGCCAGCCCTTCAGGCAAGGCCGGCATGGTCGTGTCGGGTTTCACCGATTGCGGCGCCAGCAGCCAGGTTTGCCAGCTGCGGGCATCGATCAGCTTGGCCCGCTCGGCCAGGTTGATCGGCATCTTGTCCCCGCCAAACCCATTCACCCGGTGACAGCTCAGACAGTATTTCTGCGCCAGCGCCGCCTGTTCGGACCATTGCGCCGCCATGGCGCCGGGCAACAGGGCCTCCTTGCCGGATTGGCGCAACGCAATCTGCGCCACCTGATACGGCCAGCCGTTGCCGCCCTCGGCAAGCAGCTCGGGCGCCGCGATGTTGTCCCAGACCAGGTAATAGGGCGCCAGCGGCACGGCCTTTTCCCTTTGTTTCAGGTTGTCGACGCGGAACGCGCTGCCATCGGCACGGGCGAAAACCAGAAAAGCCCGGTAAGTCGAGAACCGCCCGACCGGAATACGCGACCGGTAGCCGTCAAGGGCGATGAATTCGATCTCGCGGTCGGGCTGCCGATTCCAATCAGCCCCCAATGAGCTTGCCAGCACCAAGCCTGCCGGATAGCCGCGGTAGGCTATTTTCACCTCGCGTCCCTTGCCGCTCAAATGGGGTTCGACGACGGTCACAGCTTGAGCCGGCCCGAGTAACTGTTGCAGTTCGAGTGGATCCGGCAAGGTGGCGGCGCTGACAGCGAATGACAATAAAGTCAGCACCAGACCGGCAGCTTTTTTCAGCAGTTTTTTCAGCATCGCCGGATTGTCCTGCAGCGCCTACCAACTCTCGGCCCGGCCGGCCCCCGGGTCAATGGGTGTTCGGGACGTCGATCACATGGGTCGATGCCATGTCGACGACGATATTGCAGCGCGCCTTCAGGCGGTTCTCGAACCAGTAGAAGTAGACCTGTACTTTGTGCCAGCCACTGGCCGGCAGTTTCGCTTCTTCGTTTTCAGCCAGGACGAACACGCCGTCGAAATGGTTGCCCCGATATTTCGCGTCCTTGACGACGATCGCACGCTGCGGCGCCATCAGCCTCAAGCCCCCAGGCTGATCGCGGCGCATCGAATACCGGCTTCCCGGCCCAGCAGCGCCCAATATTCCAGACCGTCAGCATCGATCGGGATCGACACGGCGGGTCTGGCCGGGATCAGGCAATCGAGGCTGTCGAGCTCGCGGTAGCCATCCAGATAGCCTTGGGCCCAGGCCTCACTCAAGGCGGCTGCATCGTATTGAGCGGCGCCAGGATTCCTGTACCTTGTTGCCCAAGGCTGGGCCAAGGGGGGCTCCGGGACCAGCCCGCCACTTTGTAGGCGTCGCGCCAAGGCCTTGCCGCCACCGAACAAGCGGCCGATCCACGCCGTCCTGCCCGCTGTGCCGGAGCCATTCAAACCAGTCTTACTGCTCGCTGTTGTCATGCTTTCACCGGGATTCATCGCTGCCTGCAGCCCGGTCACAGCTCGACGCTGCTACAACAGGCCACATCACTTATAGTTTCAATAATGAAAACTATAAACGAAACTCGGTAATTTCACGACCCCTTGACTTGCTGCTTGTCGTATCGATACCACGAGCACTCCTCTAAGCCGACAGCTCCCGCTCATAGACATGCAAAGCCGGCATCCCGCCGGTGTGGATGAAGAGGATTTCTTCGTCGGGTTTGAAGTAGCCGCGCCTGGCCAGACCGATCAGCCCGGCCATGATCTTGCCGGTGTAGACCGGGTCCAGCAGGATGCCTTCGGTGCGCGCCAGCATCTGCACCGCTTCGACCATCATCGCGTTGGGGACCGAATATTTAGGCTGCCAGAAGCCGCCTTCGGTGACCACGCTGTCGCGCGCAATCACCATGTCCAGGCCGAGCAAGTCGGCCACGGCCTGGGCTTCCTTGTGGACCAGCGGGTCCTGGTCGGCCGGATCGCGGCTGACACCGATACCGACGATCGGAATATTGATGCGGTTGCCGAGGAAGCCCGCCAGCAATCCGCCATGGGTGCCCGAACTGCCCGAGCCGACGATCACCCGGTCGATCGTCACACCCTGCTCGAAGAACTGCTGCTGCAACTCCTGCGCGCAGGCCACATAGCCCAGGCCGCCGAGCGCGTTCGATCCGCCGCCAGCGATGATGTAGCCAACCCGGCCGATCGCCGCCAACTCGTCAGCCACCTGCTGCATCGCCTGCGCGATATTGCTGCCCCCCGGCACCACCGTGATGGCCTCGACGCCCATCAGGCGAAACAGGAAATGATTGCCACTGGCATCCTCGTGATAGCTGCCAGGCACCCGCTCTTCGATCACAAAGCGGCATTTCAGCCCTTCTTTGACGGCCGCGGCCAAGGTGATGCGGCAATGGTTCGATTGCGGCGCACCGCAGGTGATCAAGGTATCAGCGCCCTTGGCCAGCGCATCGGCGACCAGGAACTCGAGCTTGCGGGTCTTGTTGCCGCCAGGAAACAAGCCCAGCATGTCGTCGCGCTTGATCCAGACGCGCGGCCCCTGGCCGGCCGGGCAAAGCGCGGCCAAAGCGCGGGTGAAATTCGGCATGAATTCGAGCGGTGTGGCACCAACGCTGTAATGGCGGCGCGGGAATCTGGATAAGTCCATGAGTGGGTCTAGGTTGGGTGATGAGCAGGCAGCCAAGCCGCCTTGTGGGGTTGACGATACCAAACATCGCCAACGACCAAGGAATTCCGCTACCGGCCAATTTCAGCCGGGCCGCGCTGCGACTGACTATTCGGCTTCGGGCAAGGCCGGCGCATGCACGATGGTCACCGGCACCGGGCTGTGACGCAGCAAGGCCAGGGCCGTCGAACCGAGTGAAGCGCTGCTTGCGCCAATGCCGGTGGCGCCCATCACAACCATCTCGCAGCCGTAGTTTTCCAGCAATTCCACCAGCAGATTGGCCGGATCACCACCGGCGACTTCGCTTTCGAAATCGACGCCAGCAGCCTCCAGCAGCGCTTCGGCCGGCGCCAGCAATTCGGCGCCAGCGGCGCTGCGCATGCGCTCGATGCCCTCGGCGTCATGGACGACGACCAGCTCGTACAGCGAAGCGGGCTCCTGCACATTGGCGAGCACGACGCTGGCCTGCAAGCCTTGTTGAACCAAATGCAGCGCATGCCGAATGGCTTCCAGGGCGAGGGGGGAACCATCGACAGGCAAGAGGATTTTCATGGCAGCTCCAATCCGGGTTTGGCAATCGCGAAGTGACTGACTGACCTTAGCACTTCAGCCAGGCCGCGCAGGCCGCATCGGTCAATTGCCGCTCAAACTGCGCAATAGCGTTCCTGGATTTCCTTGTCGGCGAGCAGGTCTTCGGCCGAGCCGCTGTGGACGATTTCGCCCTGATCGAGGATGTAGGCCCGGTCCGAGATGCGCAGCGCCCGTTCGACATTCTGCTCGACCAGCAGGATCGTCGTGCCGGCCCGCTTCATCCGCGCAAACAGATGGAACATCTCGTCGACCAGCAGCGGCATGATGCCTTCCGATGGCTCGTCGAGCAGGATCATCCTTGGCCTTGCCATCATCGCGCGGGCAATCGCCAGCATCTGCTGTTCGCCGCCCGACATCGAGGTCGCATCCTGGTCGAGTCGCTCTTTCAGGCGCGGAAATATCGTGGCGATCTCATCGATCATCGCGGCCATCTCATGCCTGTTGCTGCTGGCGATGATGCCCAGTTGCAGGTTCTCGCGCACGCTCAGGCCGGGCACGATGCGGCGCTCTTCGGGCACATAGGCCAGCCCCTGATGGAAGCGCCGATGCGCGGCATCGTCGAGGATTTCCTCGCCATTGAAGGTGACGCTGCCGCTGCGTTTGCCGATCAAGCCCATCAGCGTCCGCAAAGTGGTGGTCTTGCCGGCACCGTTGCGGCCCATCAGGGTGACGATCTCGCCCGCCTTGACTTCGAACGAGATGTTCTGCACCACATGGCTGCGGTCATACCAGGCGTTGAGCCCTTGAACTTTCAACATGATCTCAGCCCTCACCCAGATAGACGCGGCGCACATCGCTGTTGTTACGGATCTCGTCGGGCGTGCCCTCCGCCAGAAATTCGCCGTGGTGCAGCACGATCAGCCGCTCGCACAAGCCCATCACCAGCTTCATCTTGTGTTCGACCAGCACCAGCGTGCGCTCCTGGGAAAGCTCGACGATCAAGCGCATCATCACCACCGTCTCTTCGGGCGACATGCCCGCCGTCGGTTCGTCCATCAGCAGCAGCAGCGGGTCGCTGGCCAGCGCCATCGCGATCTCGAGTGCGCGTTGCTGGCCATGCGCCAGGTCTGCCGCAGTCTTGTTGCGCAAGGCCGCCAGGCCGACGCGCTCGAGCAAGGCGTCGGCCTGCTCGATCAGTGCTTTCATGCTGTCACGTGGGCGCAGCAGCGCAAAGCGCGAGGCACGCATCTGCGCGGCGACGCGGACATTCTCATGCGCCGACAACTGCTTGAAGACATTGGTGATCTGGAAGCTCTTGGCGATGCCGATGCGGGCGAACTCATGTTGCGCCAGACCGGTGATGTCGCGCCCCTGGAAACGGATGCGTCCCTCGGTCGGCGCGAACAGGCCACTGACGACATTGAAGAAAGTGCTCTTGCCGGCGCCGTTGGGGCCGATGATGGCGGTCAGCTTGCCTGGCTGGAAAGCCACGCTGACCTGGTTCAGCGCGACGAAATTGCCGAAGCGCTTGGTGACGTTTTCAACTTCAAGTATTGGCAAGCTCATGGCTTCTCCGTCGCAGCCTTGCGGGCCAGCCAATGCAGCACCGAACCCCAGACGCCTTTGGGAAAGAACAGTACGAAGACCATGAAAACGACGCCGACGACAGCCATCCAATGCGTGGTCACTGCGGTCGAGACATCTTCGAGATAGAGGAACAGCGCGGCGCCGACAAAGGGGCCGAAAAATGTCCCCATGCCGCCGAGCAGGCACATCATCACCGCCTGTCCTGATTGCAAATAATGCAGCGAATCGATCGGCACGATCGACAAATGCAGCGCACGCAAGGCACCGGCCAGGCCGCAGACTGCCGCCGACAGCACGAACACCAGCAGCTTGGCCCGGGCCACGTCAAAACCGCAGGCTGCCGTGCGCTGTTCGTTCTCGCGGATCGCCTCGATGACCGCGCCAAACGGCGAGTTCAAGACCCGCGAGACAAACCAGAGCGCCGCCGCGACGAAGACCAGAATCACGTAATACTTGGTGATCGGATTGAGGAAATCGAGCTGCCAGCCGAGCAGATTGATCGCTTCGACACGGATACCGCGCAGACCATTCTCGCCACCGGTCCAGGATTCGGCCTTGTAAAAAACGTAATAGACGATCTGCCCGAGCGCCAGCGTCACCATCGAAAAGTAGATGCCGCGGGTGCGGATCGCCAGATAGCCGATCACCAGGCCGACCAGACTGGCCGCAGCCACGCCGGCAACGATCGCCGCCCACCAGGGCCAGCCGCCGCTGACGATCGCGATGCCGCAGAGATAACTGCCGACACCGAGAAAAGCCGCATGGCCGAAGGACAGCATGCCGGTATAGCCGAACAGCAGGTTAAAGCCGACCGCATAGAGACCGAAGATCAGGATATTGATCGCCAGCGCCTCGTAAGGCATCAGCAGCGGAAACAGGATCAGGCAGAACAGCACCGCGCCGACCCGGTGCCGCACGATCCAGTTGAAAGAATTCGCCAAAGTCATCGCCTGCTTCATCCCATCTGCCCCGCTTTGCCAAACAGGCCTTGCGGCCGGATCAGCAGCACCACCGCCATCAAGACGAAGATCGACAGCTCGGCCAACTCGGGCATGAACAGCGAAGTCATGCTGTAGACGATGCCGACCAGCAAGCCGGCGACCACCGCACCGGGCAGCGAGCCCATGCCGCCGACCACCGTGACGACGAACGATTCAGCCAGCACCGAGATACCCATCTCTGGGTTGACCGCCCGGGTCGGTGCGGCCAGCACGCCCGACAGCCCGGCAATCGCCGTGCCGATGCCGAACACCAGCAGCCAGACGCGCGCGATGTCGATGCCCAACACGCGGACGATTTCGGGGTCGCGCGAACCAGCGCGGATGATCAGGCCGTAGCGGGTCTTCTCGATGAACAGCCATAGGCCCAGCACGACGACCGCAGTCGCGCCGATCAGGAACAGCCGGTAGAGCGGAAAGTGGCCAAAACCGAGGTTGACCGCACCCCGCAACTCGGCCGGGGTCGAGGTCGAAACACCTTCGATGCCGAAGATGATCCTGATCGCCTCGACCATCACATAGGACAGGCCGAAGGTCAGCAGCAGCGGGTAATCGATGCCGCGACCGTACAGCGGGCGCACCAGAAAGCGCTCGGCCAGCAGACCGATGGCGCCGACCGCCAACGGCGTCAGCACCAGGCTGAACCAGAAGTTGCCGGTCAGGGCCAGAAAGTAGACGCCCATGAAAGCGCCGACCATGAAGAAGGCACCATGGGCGAAATTGACCACGTTCAGCATGCCGAAAATAAGCGACAGACCGAGCGCCAGCAGCGCATAAACAGCGCCCAGCCCGATGCCTGTCATGAGTTGCAGCATCAGCAGTGAAGGAGTGATTTCGCCCATGGTTGGTTTGCGCAAGCCCCGATCAGGTCGAGATCTTGTGGCCGAGCTCGTCGCAGCTGCGCAGATTGGCCTCGTTGGCTTCCTCGACAGCGAGCACATTGAAGACGTCGTTCTTGTCCTTCATGTTCTTCGACTTGGACTCGATGATGATGACCGACTGCACCGACTGGTGGTCGCATTTTCGGTACGACTGCTCGCCCTTGTACCAGTTGTATTTCAGCTGGCGCAGCGCAATGCTGACCGGCATCGATTCGGTCGACTTGGCATTGAGCACCGCCTGCAGCACGCTGCGCACGCCGGCATAGCCAAGCGCGCCGTAGTCGGTCGGCACCATGCCGTTATAGGCTTTGCGGAACTTGTCGTTGAAAGCCTTGGCCGCCGGGACCTTGTCTTCCAGACCCCAGTAATAGCTGCTGCCGCCGAGGATGCCTTCGAAGGCTTCGGCCCCACCGGCCTGACGCGCAGTCAGCAGCAGGATCGGGGCGATCACCTTCATAGTGGCTTTCAGGCCGAAGTCAGTCACCTGTTTGGCAGCATTGACCTGGTCCTTGCCGAAATTGCACATCACCAGCACATCGGGCTTGAGCGCCTGGATACGCGGCAAGAAGGCCGAGTAATCGGCGGCGCCGAGCGGGTGGCGGATGTCGGCCAGCTTCACAGCACCGAGCGGGCCGCCAGCGCGCTCGAAACCGCGCACCATTTCATGTCCGTAGGCATAGTCAGCCGTCAGATAGACGATGCGCTTGCCGAACCTGGGGAAGGCGTAACGCGCCACGGCACCCGCGGTCAAATGCGGATTGAGTGCCTCATGGAAGGTGTACATGCTCCAGTCCTTGGCCTCATTGATGGCGTCCGACTGGCTGATCGAGTTGAACAAGACCTTGCGGTCGCGCGCAACGGCATTGATCGACAGCTGGGTGGCTGCCGAGAGCGAGCCAACGATGAACTGAACCTTGTCTTTTTCGATCAGCTCAAGCGTCCGGGTCGCGGCTTCGCCGGGATTGAGCTTGTCATCACGCACCAGCAACTCGGCCATGCGGCCATTGAATCCGCCGGCAGCATTGAAGTCCTTGATGGCGATTTCAGCCGCGCGCACCTGGTCCTGCGCCTCGGCCGAGAAGGCACCGGTCAAGGGCACCGGAAAACCGATCTTGATCGGCGCGCCTTGAGCGCGGGCGATATTGAACATGAAGGGCGAAGCCGCCACTGCCGTACCGGCAGCAAGGATCGAGCGACGGCGTGCGCCGATGGGGGAATCAATCATGGTTGTCTCCTGGGTTGCTCTGAAGTTTGGCCATTCCGGCCGGGGGTTGAAATCACTCACTGCTCTGGAAAATAAACTGCCGTCTGCCGTACCACTTGCTCGGCATCGCGGCCTGCGGCTGCGCCACCTGCGATCTGCGACTGCATGTAAGCGCCGAGCCGGCGCGCATGCTGGATCACGGCCTGGCCAGGCAACAGCCGCGCGGCCTCATAAGCCTGCAACGCCGCCGGCGTGACGCCATGCAGGCGCAGGCAATCGCTCAGCGCCACTGCATCCTCGGCGGCCTTGGTCACGCCCATGCCGACATGCGGCCTGGCCACGAAAGCGGCGTCACCCATCAGGCCGACCCGCTCAAACGCCAGACGCTGCGACACCAGGTCATAAATCGGCTGGAAGAAAGGCTGGGCGGTTTTTTCGATCATTTCAGCGAACTGCGGCGCCAGCAACTCGCGCGCAGCCACACGCATATCGGCCACATGGCGCCATGACACCTTGTGCGGCGCGATGCCCAATGGGTGACTGACGCCATCAGCATCGGTCAGCAGCGCGGGCAAAGCCAGCATCTCTTCGGCCGGACGGTACCAGACGAAGTTGTAGCGGCGACGCCCGCGCGTGGTCGAGTTGTTGTTGCCCGCCACCGGGTAGCCGATCAACTGCTCGCCCGCAGGCAGGCAAAAACCGAACTGGTCAAACACGCTGTCCAGGCAATGGTTCGACAACACGGCTTCATCGCAAACACCGCGCCAAGCGATATAGCCGGCATATTGCGGCTCGATCTCAGGGGCATATTGGTTGCGCACGGCCGAACGGATACCGTCAGACGCGACCAGCAACGCACCCTCGAAAACCTGGCCTGAATCACTGTGAACACGCACGCCCTCGGCGTCCTGCTCGACCCGACTGACGCTGACACCCTGGTGGTAGCGCTCGGCCGGAAAAGCCTCGATCAGCAGGTTGTAGAGCCGGCTCCAGGAAGTCAGGATCTGCGGGAGCGGCAACTGCAGCGCTGAGCCGCCCTCGCGGTCCAGCAGCACGCGCGACTGGACCTGCACGCCCAGGCTGTCGTCGATCGTCACGCCCGCGCGCTTCAAACCGTCGAGCAGGGCCTGGTGGGTGACGATGCCGGCGCCACGGCCGTCGAGCGAGCCGCGCGCTTTTTCCAGCAACTGCACATCATGGCCGTCGCGCAGCAACATATTGGCAGCCAGCAGGCCGCCGAGCGAGCCACCGGCAATCAGGATAGTTGTCATCAGCGCTTCAGGCCGCCTGGGCGGCGCTCTCGGCCGCGGGGAAATTCAGCTCGATCACGACGCCGCAAGGGTCGTCGAGAAACATCTGATGCAGACCGATCGACGGCACCGTGCGCTCGCGGCAGCTCACACCGAGCTTGCGCAAATGCGCTTGCATCTCGGCCAGGCCTTCGGTGAAAAAAGCGATATGGTCGACTGCACCGGAGCCGGCCAACGTCGCCTCGTCGCGATCACCCAGATAGTTGGTCAAGCCCTGCGGCTCGGCCTTGTCGATGCCGATCAGGTGCACCACCGCATTGGCGACATCAGCATGGTCGCCGTGGTACATCCACAGGCCCGGGAACTGAAATGCCGGCCGCGGGCCGACCGTCAGGCCCAGCACGTCGGCGTAGAAATGCCGGCTCGCTTCAAGGTCGGTGGTACGAATCGAAAAATGGTTCAAGGTCAAGCGCATTTCAGGCAATCCTTTGGGTGGTGGCTGACGGTGCGGCATAAAGAATCTGCTGCACCGAGTTCAGATAACTGTCGACGCGGTCGTTGATATAGACGGCGTCCTGTTCGGGGGTGTCAGCGCCATGCAGCGACTGCTGGTAGACCCAGCGCCGCATGCCGATGTAGAAAATTCCGCCATGCAGGCCGAGCAGCAATTCAAGCTCGCGCGCCGCCGGCTTGGCACGGCTGACGATGCCGCAATGCCGCCTTGACGCGCGAATCAGCCGCGGAAACAAACGGGTGCGCAGCAGTTCGAAAAAGCGGTCGGGGATATAACGGTCGCTCAAGCCCGAAAAAACCAGGATGCGAACGAAATCCCGCGCCAGCACCGCTTTGGCGTAATCGATATAGAAGCGCTTGAACTTGGTCGGTGCGTCGAGCTTGGGGTCATCGAGGATCTGTTCCCATTCGGTCTTCCAGAGCCCTTCGAACAACTCTTCGTAGACGCGGTCGATCAAGGCCTGCTTGGTCGGGAAATAGTGATACAGCAACGCATGGGTGATGCCGACATGCTTGGCCAGATCGCGCATCTGCCCGTCGAGCCCGCGTTCGGAAAAAAAGCGGATCGCCCCGGCCGTGATCTGGCGCTCGCGCTCGAGCGTCGACAAACGCTTGCGCGGTGCGGCGGATTCGAGGCTGAGGGCAGGGAACGGGGTCATGAGGCGAGGCTGAGGGTAAGTCCGGAGTATTTCTTGTTTACCAATTGATCAAGCTTGGTTAGCATTGTTGATCGTTTGGTCAATAGGATCATCCGTATAAACCCCAAAGCAATTCGAAAGCAGCCCATGGAACTGAATGGCGACATCTTTATCGACGCAGCGCGCGAGCGAGTCTGGCAGGCGCTGAACGACCCGCAGGTGCTGCTGGCCAGCATTCCCGGCGGCGAAGAAGTACGCCAGTTGTCAGCGACCGAAACCCATGTGCGGGTGCTGATCAAGATGGGCCCGGTACGCGCTCGCTTCGTCGGCAAGATCCTGATGAGCGAGGTGCGCGCCAATGAGGGCTGCGTGATGAATTTCGAAGGTTCGGGCGGTGCGGCCGGTTTCGCCAAAGGCAGCTCGACGGTCAAGCTGAGCAGCGAAGGCGGCGGCACCCGGCTGCACTACAGCGCCGCGGCCTCGGTCGGCGGCAAGCTCGGGCAGATTGGCGGCCGCATGATCGACGCCTCGGCCAAGCAGACGGCCGACCTGTTCTTCAAAGCCTTCAGCGCGCAGTTGAGCGATGAGGCACCAACCGTTGCAGGCGCACAACAGGCGCCGCTCAGCGAGCAGTCCGCGCCGCTGCGCAGCGCCAGCCGCCCCGAACCCGCCGCCTCGCCCTTGGCCGGCGAAGCGCTGCGGGTGCTTTGGTTCACCCTCGGAGCTGCGGCGACCGCCTTCGGCTTCTGGGTCGCAGCGACCCTGCGCTGACCGGAGCCGCCATGAAAGCCCCTGCCTTCGACTACATCAAGCCGCGCCACCTCGACGCGGTGTTCCAACTGCAAGCCGACTATGGCGACGAAGCGCGCCTGCTGGCCGGCGGTCAGACGCTGCTGGCGACGCTGAACATGCGTTTGTCCGAACCCGCGCTGCTGATCGACATCACCGGCATCACCGCGCTGAAAGGCATTTCATTGCAGGGCAGTTTCCTGCGCATCGGTGCGCTGGCAACCCATAGCGAGATCGAAGTCTCGGCGCTGGTCGCCCAACATACGCCGCTGTTGAGCCTGGCCGCGCCGCATATCGCGCACCGCGCGATCAGGAACCTCGGCACCTGGGGTGGCTCGATTGCTTATGCCGATCCGGCGGCCGAATGGCCGGCCTGCCTGATGGCGCTCGACGGCATCGTCGTGGTGCAAAGCGCCAAGGGCGAGCGCCGCATCGCGGCGCAGGATTTCTTTCTCGACCTTTACAGCACCGCTTTGGCCGAAGGCGAGTTGATCACCGCCTGCGAGTTGCCGATCGCGGCGCCCGACCAGTTGTTTGCATTCGACGAGTTGGCAAGGCGCCACGGCGATTACGCGATCGTCGGGCTGGCGCTGGCAGCGACTCGTGCACAAGGTGGTCTGGTTGGCGTCAAGCTGGCCTTCCTGGGGCTTGGCAAGACACCGCTGCGCGCAACGGCGGCCGAAACCTGGCTGGGCCAGCGGCCGCTGACCGCTGACCTGCTCGAGCCCTTGCTTGAGGTGCTGCGCAGCGAACTGGACCCGCTCGCCGACCTGACCAACTCGGCCGCCACCAAGCGCCATCTCGCGCTGGTGCTGGCGCGCCGCGGCCTGACCGCCATGCTGAATCCTGGAACCCCATGATGAACGACAAACACCTGATCCATCTGACCGTCAACGGCCAGGCGCGCCACTGCGAAGTCGCGCCGCGCCAGCATCTGGTCGACTTCTTGCGCGAAGACCTGGGGCTGACCGGCTCGCATCTGGGCTGCGAGCATGGCGTCTGCGGGGCTTGCACGGTGCGCCTCGACGGCCAGGTCGTGCGCGGCTGTCTGGTCCTGGCAGTACAAGCCGATGGACGCAGCGTCGAGACAGTGGAAGGCCTGACCGCCGGCCGCAGCATGAAGGATTTGCAGGACGCCTTCGTCGCACGCAATGCGCTGCAATGCGGCTTTTGCACGCCGGGCATGCTGATGGCTGCGGCCGAGCTGATCGAAACCCAACCCGATGCTGACCGCGAACAGGTGCGCAACTGGATCTCGGGCAATTACTGCAGATGTACCGGTTATCAGGCCATCGTCGACGCGATCTGCGATGTGCTGGCCAGCCGCAAAGCCGGAGCCGCCCAATGAGCGCCCAAGAGATGAACCCGGTCACCGTCGACCCGCGCTATATCGGCGCTTCAATCAGCCGCACCGGCGCGCGCCGCCTGGTTGAAGGTCGCGGCAGTTATGTCGATGACCTCAAACTACCGCGCCTGTGCCATGTCGTCTACTGGCGCTCACCGGTCGCGCATTGCCGCATCGTCAGCATCGAGCGCAGCTTTGCTCGCATGATGCCGGGCGTGCTGGGCGTCTTCGATGGCGCTGAAGTCGCTGCCGTCTGCAAACCCTGGGTCGCCACGTTGGGCCATCTGGCCGGCATGAAATCAGCACCCCAATATGCGCTGGCCATCGACCGCGCCTGCTGGCAGGGCGAGCCGGTGGTGGCGGTGGTGGCCGAGACCCGCGCGCAGGCCGAAGACGCGCTGCAGTACCTGCAGGTCGAATGGGAAGCCTTGCCTGCAGCGACCGAGATGAGCACCGCGCTCGACCCCGGCACGCCCTTGATCCACCCCGAGCTCGGCGACAACCAATGCTTTGGCCGCAGCCTCGATACCGGTGGCGTCGACGCGGCATTTGCCAGCGCCGCGGTGGTGGCCGAAGCGACCTTCGATTTCGGCCGCCATACCGGCGTGACGCTCGAGCCGCGCTGCCAGATCGCCGATTGGAACCCGGGCGACCAGCGCCTGACCGTCTACCACTCGCAGCAGGCTCCGCACATGATGCAGGACCTGTATTCGCGCCAGTTCGGCCTGGCCGAATCGGCGGTGCGGGTGGTTTGCAAGGATGTCGGTGGCTCGTTCGGCATCAAGGTCCACGCCTATCCGGATGACTTCGCCACCGTGGCGATGGCCTTGCTGCTGCAGCGGCCGGTGAAGTTCGTTGCCGACCGGCTCGAGTCCTTCACCAGCGACATCCATGCGCGCGAACACCGCATCAAGGGACGCATCGCCGCTTCAAAGGAAGGCGACATCCTCGCCTTCGAGATCGACGACCTGACCGGCATCGGCCCTTACTCGATGTTCCCGCGCACCAGCGCGATCGAGGGCAACCAGGTCGTCAACCTGACCGGCGGCCCCTACCAGCACAAGCAATACCGGGCGCAGCTCAAAGTGGTGTTCCTGAACAAGACGCCGACCTGTCAATACCGCGGTGTCGGTCACCCGATCGCCTGCGCGGTGACCGAAGGTCTGGTCGATCTGGCGGCGGCCAAGCTGGGTATGGACGCGCTCGAATTCCGCAAGCGCAATGTGATCCGCGACGACGCCTACCCGGCCACCGGCGCATCAGGCATCCGGCTGGAAAAACTCTCGCACCAGCAATGCCTAAACAAGATCGAAACGCTGATCGACTACCCCGCGCTGCTGGCCGAACAGGCCGCGCTGCGTTTGCGCGGTATCTACCGCGGCATCGGCTTCGCCGCGCTGATCGAGTTGACCAATCCGGGGGCGGCTTTCTACGGTGTCGGCGGCGCACGTATCGCGGCACAGGACGGCGCGACTGCCCGCTTCGAGCCGACCGGCAGCATCACTGTGCTGGTCAGCGTCGGCGAGCAGGGCCAGGGCAATGAAGCCATCTTTGCGCAGATTGCCGCCGACGCAGTCGGCGTGTCGATGGACAAGGTCCGCGTCGTTACCGGCGACACCGATGTCACGCCTTATGGTGGCGGCACCTGGGCCTCGCGCGGTGCCGGTATCGGCGGCGAAGCGGTGCTGCAAGCCGGACAGGCGCTGCGCCAGAACATCCTGCTGGTGGCCGCGGCGATCCTGGGCCGGCCGGCGGCCGAGCTGGCGCTGCACCGCGATGCGGTGATCGACGCTGCGAGCAAGGCCGAGCTGATGGCGCTGTCCGAGCTTGGCCGCGTCGCCTATTTCAGGCCCGACACCTTGCCAGCGGGCTTCACGCCCGAGCTGATGGTGACACGCCATTACGCCCAGCGCGACTACCCCTTCATCTTCACCAACGGCGTGCAGGCCTCCTATGTCGAGGTCGACATCGAGACCGGCTTCGTCAAGCTGCTCAAGCATTGGGCGGTGGAAGACTGCGGCCGCGTCATCAACCCGATGCTGGTCGACGAGCAGATGCGCGGCGCGATCGTGCAGGGCATCGGCGGCGCTCTCTATGAGGAATGCCTCTACGACAGCGGCGGCCAGTTGCTCAATGGCAGCATGGCCGACTACCTGGTGCCGATGGCCGGCGAGATGCCCGACATCGTCGTCGCCCATGTGCAGACGCCGACGCTGAGCTCACAACTCGGCGCCAAGGGCGCTGGCGAAGCCGGCACCGCTGGCGCACCGGCAGCGGTGATGAACGCGATCAACGATGCCCTGCGCCCGCATGGCGCAGCGGTGTTTTCACAGCCCTTCACGCCCGAGAAAATCCTGCAAGCGCTGGGCGCCGTCTAAGGACAAGCAGGCTGAGCGCGATGGCCTCATTGCAGCGCCAGCCATTGCTTGAAATCGGCGAGGAAATCCGCCTCGCTGAGGCCGAAAGCCAGCTCGAATGAAGCCCGCGCCGAGCGGTGCTTCTGGCCGGCCAGACGGTGATATTCGACCCAGGCAGGCAGGAATGCCGGCCCGGTGATGGCCTGCAGATACATGCTCATCAAGCCGGCCATCTGGTAGTTGCCGCGCTTGTCCTTCATCATCATCAGCCAGCCCTGACCGGTGAGGCCGACCAGATCATCGGGCTTCAAGCCGGTCTTGTTGCCGCTGCGCCACCAGCCGAGGATGCGCTCGCGCCAGTTGCGCAGCGCTTGCGCCTCGACGTCATCAAAACGGACCTGTGGTGCGAGCAGATGCGCGATCAGATCGGCCGTGCCTTCGCGAATCCACACCGGCGGCCTGAAACCGGCATGGTTGTTGTCGAGCTGCTTCTGCAACTCATGGGTCAACTCATGCAAGGTGGTCTTGACCGCCAGCTCATAAGCTGCCGTGCGGTTCTGCTTGGGCGTGAACTTGAGCGCAATCTGGCCCCGGCTGTTCGACAGGCCGCCGCTGAGCTCGCCCTGCAGCTCGGCGCGCGATTCACTCAGGTCCATGTCCTTGTACAGGATCTGCGCATAGTCATCGACGCCGGCACCGAGGTAGATCTGGGTGTCGCGCGTCAGGCGGACCTTCAGGACGTCGTTGACCAGGCGGTCGAATTCAGCGCTGGCCTGGCGCACCAGACCGAGCCAGTCGCGTTCGACCTGCTGCGCAAATTCGTCGTTCACATAGCCGCCCATCTGCACCGCCACTTGGGCGCGGTCGGGGCGCAGCACGATCTCGTCGTCAAGCGCGATCAAGCGGCATTGGCTGCCCCCCATGCTGCGGCAGCCTGCCAGCGCAAGGTCGATCGACCGGCGGCTGGCCTCGCCCAGGCCCCAGCTGCCATCGGCCGAGAAGGCCAGCGCGCGTGGCTTGGCCGCCGCCATGAAGGCCGTCCAGGCCTTGCGGACTTCAGGCTTGTCATTGCTGGTATCGACCAGCGTCACCGGACGCAGCGCCGGGACAGCCTTGACAGGGCTTGCCGCCGGCTTGGCTTCGACCTGCTGCAGCAAGTCGTTCGGGCTGATGCCAAAGGCCGCAGCAAACTGCCCGTTGGCATCAAAACCGTCCTGTCCGGCAGCTTGCAGATAAGCCCGCATGCGCGGATGAAAGTCAGCGCCCAGGCGGCTCTGCAAGGCTTCAACAGCCGCCCGACTGAGCTGCAGATTCAGGCGGGCGCGCTGCTGGGCCTGCAGCAGTTGTTCGGCTCGCAAGGGATCGGCAATCGCCGGCCGGCTGAGCGCCGGCAGAGCGGTCTGCAACGGCGGCAAGCCCTGCTCGGCCAGCGTCTGCCAGGCCACCATTTCGGCCAAGCCAGCCGGCAGCCAGGACGGCAATTTCTTGGTCTGGCCCTGGCTCAAATGGTCGACCAGCGCCTGCATGGCCAAGCGCACCGGCCGGATCAACGCACGTTGACGCAACTCGGCTTCACCCAGGCCCGCCTCGACCAGCAGCAGCGTCAGTCCTTCGGGCAAGCCGGCCTTGGGCGCTGCCGCCAGGCCCAGTTTCAAACGATCGCCGAGGTCGACGCCATATTGACTGCGCGCCAGCAAGTCAACCGATTGCAGGGCCGCGCGGGTGCGCGGCAGCCATTGCGCCTCGACCTGCCGGGACCAGCGGTCCTCGCCGGCCGCAGTCGCCAGGCTTATTTCCGCCCGGCCCGGGCCTGCCAGGCATAGCCAGGCCAGACCCAGGGTGCCAAGCCTGACGGTGGCACAGCGTATGGTCGCGCAAAAAATTGAGCTGGATTTGACTGGCATTTGATGCATTCCGTTCGAGCCGCGAACGGTAGCAGAACTTGCCTGCGGCGCTGCAGCTTCAGCCGCAGGCGAGCCAGCGCCACTCTGTCGGCGGCGATCGGCCAGACGCGAAAAAAGGGCTGTGGTCGAGCTTTGACCGGTTGCCGCCGCAAGGCGGGCAGCAGGGCACAGGCAACCCTTCGGAGCAAGTATGACCGATCAAATTCGGCTCATCCGAGCGAGGTTTCCCTCGGACTGAATGGATTTTTTCGAGCCGGCACAGCGCGGCGCGGGTCAGCCCGGCTTCTTCCCAGCCGACCATCGCGATCGGCATGGAGATGGCGCCGTTTCCAGCGGATAACGGCGGCCGAAACCGCTTCGGGAAAGGCCGGGGCAACAAGTGTCGGCCTGGCTGCTTGAAGGCCGGAAATCAATTGGCCGGTGTCGCCACCGGTTTGCCTTTTTCGACCACATAGGTGGCCAGTACCTTGGCCTTGCTGCTGCCGGTATTCACGCCGTCATGCACCAGACCCGCAGACACGAAGAAGGTCTCGCCGGCTTTGACGATTCTGGGCGCCTGACCATCGATGCGCAGTTCCAACTGGCCTTCGAGCACATAGCCCAGCTCTTCGCCCGGATGGGTGTGCCTGCCCGCCGCCACCCCGGGCTCGAATTCGGCCCTGGCCTGCACGGCGACCCGGCCGGGTGCACTGAGGTCCTGGGTCTGCAGCGCGATGCGCGTGAAGCCGGCCTGCTGGGCAAGCGCGATGCCGGTCAAGGCAAAAACCGCGATTCCCGCGGCCAAGATGGTCTTTTTCATAGGTCTCCTTGTGGGTTTTGGGTGCCAGCGGGCCGCGAATTCAAGCGCCGCGGGGCAAGTATGACCGTCCTGGCGCGGCGCTTGCTCCCGGCTTTACCCTCAGACTGAATGGGTTTTTTCGAACAAATCCAGGCGGAAAAATCCTGCTCCACTTCAAAGCCGGGGCATGCAGCGCCTCCGCGTGAGCGCGACTGTCCATCTAAAAATTAGATAGCAGTGCCTAAAACCATCATTTGCTGCATCCAAATCGATCCCCTATCATCGATCGACGCCACCTATGAAGCCGCAGTGATCGGCTTTGCAATACACATCGAACCGGCGCGACATCAAGCGATGCTCTGCATCCCAAGGAGACAAAATGCGCTACCGTATTTTCTTCATCCTGGCATTCCAGATTTTTCTGGCTGCCTCGGCAACTGCCGACGAATACCCTTCGCGGCCGATCCGCATGATCGTGCCATTTGCGCCAGGCGGCACGGCGGATCTGATTGCCCGGCCTCTGGCCTTGAAGCTCGGCGAATTGCTGGGCGAATCCATCGTCGTCATCAACCGGGGCGGAGCCGGCGGCGTGGTCGGCGCCAGTTTGGTGGCACAGGCTCAGCCTGACGGATACACCATTCTGCTCGGCAGCAATGGCGCGCTGACGATTTCCCAACACCTGGGGCCGGTGCCTTACGACACGGTGAAAGATTTCAGTCCGGTCGGTATCGCGGCGACCTCGCAATTCGTGCTGGTGACCCACCCTTCAGTGCCAGCCAAAAACGTCAAGGAACTGATCGCCTTGGGAAAATCCAAGGGCGGTCAGCTGAATTACGGATCGGCCGGCGTGGGCAATGTCGGTCATCTGGCCGCTGAACTCTTCAACAGCATGACGGGGATCCGCATGGTTCACGTGCCCTACGCGGGCGCTGGACCGATGATGCTCGACCTGCTCAGCGGCCGGGTGGACATGGCGTTTCCTGGGCTGTCGTCGGTTCTCCCCAACATCAAGGCCGGAAAACTTCGCGCGCTGGCAGTCTCTTCCAAGACCAGGTCTGCGCTGCTGCCGGACGTCCCCACGCTGGACGAAGCGGGTCTGACGGGCTACAACCTTGAAACCTTCTGGGCCATTCTGGCGCCTGCAAATACGCCAAAGCCGATTGTGCAAAAGCTCAATGCGGCGCTATTGAAAGCGCTCGACAGCCCGGAACTCCGCAAGACCTACCTCGACAACAGCAACGAGCCTTTCCCGAGCAGTCCGGAACAGTCGGCACAACGAATCCAGATCGATTCCCAGAAATGGGCAGAAATCATCCGGAAAGCCGACATCAAGAAAGACTGACATTCGCGCCGACTGCTGCCACACCCCATGCTTGTGAACCAGGAACCATTCAAATGCCACTGAACTATGAACGACTGAAGAACTGGAAGATCGAAGGGCTCGCCCATCGCTACACCGCCAACGACTCGATCCTGTATGCCCTGGGCATCGGGTTGGGCCAGGATCCATTGGATGGCCAGCAGCTGCGTTTCGTTTATGAAAAAGAACTGCTGACCTTGCCGACCATGGCCACGATCCTGGGCTATCCCTGGGGCTGGCTCTATAAAGCCGAGGCCGGCGTCACCCGTGCCAAGCTGGTGCATGCGGAACAGGGCATACGTCTTTTCAAGCCGATTCCGCCCGAGGGCGAACTGGTCGGCAACACCGAAGTGACGCATATCGTCGACAAGGGCAAAGAAAAAGGCGCCTTGATCTACTCAGAGCGCAAGGTCTACGAAAAGAACAGCGGTGATCTGGTTTTCTCGGCAAGTGCGACAACGTTCTGCAGAGCGGACGGTGGTTTCGACGGCCCCACAAGCCAGTCCAAGCCGATGCAGCAGATTCCCGACCGGGCACCCGACTTCGTCTGCGATCTGGCAACGCTGCCGCAGGCCGCTTTGATCTACCGCCTGAGCGGGGATCGCAACCCCTTGCATATCGAACCGGCAGTCGGACGAGCCGCCGGATTCTCGGGGCCGATATTGCATGGCTTGTGCACGTTCGGCGTTGCCGGGCACGCGATTTTGAAAACTCTGTGCAACTACGACCCGACAAAACTGATCGCGATCGACGCGCGCTTTTCGGCGCCCGTTTATCCAGGCGAAATCATCCGCACCGAAATCTGGCGCGACGGGGAAAAGGTGAGTTTCCGCGCGCTGGTCCCGGCTCGGGACGCGGTAGTGCTGAATAACGGCATTGCGGAGATACGCGGCTGAAGGCCGTCTGCCGGCGGCTCGGACGATCAAGGTCGATCAAAAAAGCCCTGTTTTCCTGATTTGAAGGCGCAAGCATGAATTCCACGGTGGACGACGAAACCCGCTCGATGCTCTCGAGCGCATCGAAAACGGCGTTGCAGAAACTGGGCGGCATGAACCTGGCCCGCGCGATACAGCGCGGCTCAAGAGAACAGTCCGAGGCACTTTGGCAGGCCTTCGCAGACCAGGGCTGGCTGGGCGTGCTGGTTCCTGAAGATCTGGGCGGGGTCGGTCTGGGCGTGCGCGAAATGGCGGTCATTTCCGAGGAGCTGGGACGCATCGCCGTAGCCTCGCCTTTTTCCGCTTGCGCTGTGATGAGCTCGGTGGTCTTGAGCGAAAGCAAGGGTGCTGACATCGCGTCCCATTTGAGCGACCTGATGAGTGCACAGCGCTGCTACGCGCTGGCCTGGAAGGAGACTCGCTTCCCCGACGAGGCCGAACGTCTCGAGACCGCGCTCAGCGGCCCAGGCGACGAACTAGTCGTCAATGGTCGGAAGACCCTGATCGTCTCCGATGGGCAACCGGATTTCTACATTGTGGTCGCGGCCAACCAGGGCACCACCAGCCTCTGTCTTGTGGCCGCGCAGGCCCCGGGGATTGAGCGCGGCGATGAATATGCCGTCGACGGTACCTGCTATCAAACCATCAGCCTGAGCGACGCACCGGTCACGCAGGTTCTTGCCAGCGGCAAGGAAGTCGCGCGAATCCTCGACAAGGCGCTTGTCTACGGGACCTTGTCAGCCAGTGCCGAGCTCTATGGCGTGATGTCTGCGGCGCTGAAATTGACGCTGGAGTACATGCGTACCCGCGTCCAGTTCGGGCAGGCCATCGGCAGCTTCCAAGCTCTGCAGCACAAGGCGGCCGACATGTTCGTGCAGAAAGATCTGAGTTTTTCGGTCCTGAGTGAAGCGCTCGAAGCAGTCGCCGCTGGCTTGAACGGAGCGGAATTGGTCGCGACGGTTGCGCGCGCCAAGGCCAGATGCTCTGACGCCGCGCTACGCATCGTCAAGGACTCGGTCCAGTTGCACGGCGCCATCGGCTACACGGACGAATACGACCTGGGATGTCTGGTCAAACGCGCGATGGTGCTGTCGGCCTGGCTGGGCAACGGAACCCGGCAACGACGCGAATACTTCCGCGCCACCTACCTCCAATAGCGCCCGCATGCCAAGGCTACCGATCATGACGACAACAGTTGCTGAACTGAACTCCCTGCCTGACGATGATTTTCGCATGCAGTTGCGGGAATTCTTCGAATCGGCCTATCCCGACGAACTTCGGCACCAACTGCGCCGTTTCCGCTGGAGCGAAATTCGCGACTGGACGCAGACATTGCATCAAAAGGGCTGGATCGCGCCGAATTGGCCGCTTGAATACGGCGGCATGGGACTGGACGCCAGCAAACTGGTGATCTTCATGGAGGAACAAGAACGCGCCGGCGTCGGCCGTGCGCCGGACATGGGCGTGGTCAATGTCGGGCCGCTGCTGATCAAGTTCGGATCAACCGAGCAAAAGCAGTTCTATTTGCCGAAAATTCTGTCCTTCGAACATATCTGGTGCCAGGGATATTCCGAACCGAACACGGGCTCCGACCTGGCCAGCGTACAAACGCGCGCGGTGTTGGAAGGCGACGAATTCGTCGTCAATGGCCAGAAAATATGGACCACGCTGGCGCAGGACGCCACCCATATGTTTGCGCTGGTGCGCACCGATCCGAACGTCAAGAAGCAGGCCGGCATCAGTTTTTTGTTGATCGACTTGCGCGTGGCCGGAGTGACCATCTGTCCGATCCGCAACCTGGCCGGCCATGAGGAGTTTTGCCAGGTTTTCCTGGACGACGTCCGCGTCCCGCGCGGCAATCTGGTCGGAGAAATCAATCAAGGCTGGACGCTGGCCAAGGCCCTGCTGGGCTTCGAGCGCATTTTTACCGGCAGCCCGAAGCGTTGCCAATATGTGCTGGGGCGCCTGGAGCTGACCGCCCGTCAGCGCGGCCTGTTCAACGATCAGGGATTCGTTGACCGGTTCGCCCAGGTCAGTGCCGATGTTGCCGATTTGTCAGCTGCCTATCGGCGTTACGTGGAAGTCATCAAGCAAGGCGGAACCTTGGGCACCGAAGTGTCGATGCTGAAAATCTGGGCCACCGAAACATTGCAACGCATCGCCGACCTGATGTTCGAGTCCAGCGGCGAGTACTCGTCCATCCCGGGCGATCACGATATGGGCGGCGAAAAAGTCGACCTGGTCAGCCCGTTCTTTACAGCGCGCTGGGTCACGATTGGTGCGGGCAGCAGCGAAATTCAGCGCAACCTGATCGCCCGCAACGTGCTCGCCTTGCCTTCACATTGATGGCCGATCCGGCCGCATAGAACTCTCGTGTCCAACGCCTCCCCCTCCATCGGACCGGATTTGTTCCGGCTGTTCAACCCCCGCGGCATCGCCGTCATCGGCGCGTCGCCAGGCAAGGGACGCATCGGCGCCCAGGCCTTGGCGGCGCTGCGCGTCAACGGTTACGCCGGCGCGATTTATCCGGTCAACAGCAAGTACGAGTCGGTCGAAGACCTGGCCTGCTACCACTCGGTCGGTGATTTGCCCCAGCCCTGCGATGTCGCCATCATCTGCATCGGCGGCAGCCATGTGCCGGCGACCCTGCTCGCCTGTGGCAAGGCCGGCATTTCATTCGCTGTCGTGCTCTCGGCGGGCTTCAACGAAATCGGCGCAAAAGGGGCCCAGGCGCAGGCTGAGCTCGAAGCGGCGATCCGGGTCAGCGGCGTTCGCGTCGTCGGCCCCAACTGCCAGGGCATCATGAACTTGCGCAATCGCGCCCTCTGCGGCTTCGGCGCGATTTTTCTGAACAACGCGCTTCGCCCGGGCGAGCTGGCCCTGGTCAGCCAAAGCGGTGGATTTGGCTACGGCGTGCTGGGCCATGCGCAATATGCCGGGATCGGCTTCAACTATGTTGTCTCGACCGGCAATGAAACAGACTTGGGGACCTTGGATTTTCTTGAATATTTCATCGAGCAGGACGATATCAAAATCGTCGCGACCTATCTCGAAGGCATCCGGGACGGCCAACGCCTGCGCCGGCTTGGCGAGCGCGCGCTGGCGCTGGGCAAGCCGATCCTGGTCTGGAAAGTGGGCAACTCCGACCGGGGCCGGCAGGCAGCCGCTTCGCACACGGCAAACGTCACCTCCGACTACCAGTTTTACCGCACTGCCTTCGCAACCGGCGCCTTCATTGAAATTCATGAAGTCGAGGACCTGATCGACATCGCTCGCGCCTTTGGCTCGCGCAAGCTGCCGGCGGGAAACCGCGCCGCGATCATCACGGTGTCGGGTGGCGCCGGTGTGTTGTTTGCCGATTGCTGCGAACAGTCCGGCCTTGCCCTGAGCACATTGACTCCAGGCAGCGATGTCGCGCTCAGGGAATTCTTGCCGGAATATGCCACGCTGGACAACCCCTTCGATCTGACGGCCCAGGTATTGAACGACGCTTCACATTTCAACCGGGCGGTCAGGATCGTCGCCGAAGACCCCAACGTCGACCTGATCCTGATGCGCGCCGCGCAGACCCTGGCCAAAGGCGAACAGCTCGAAATTCTCGCCAACATCCAGGCCAGCAGCGGCAAACCTATCCTCGTCGCCTGGGGCGCGCCGCCGGACCGCAACAACCAGGAAATCCTCGCGCTGGAAAGGCTGCATATCTCCTGGCATGCCACGCCGGGCCGCGCGACCTTTGCCGCGGCAGCGCTGGCCAAGTTCGCGCAGCGCCAGCGGCAATATCGGCCGGCCGATGCTGCGGCTGCTGCGGCCGCTACGCCCGCCACGGTGATCAGCGCCTTGCCCGCTGCCAACGCGCAGGGCGTCATCAACGAATACGCTGCCAAGCGTTTTTTCGACCAGGCGGGCATCACGCCGGTACCGGAAATCCTGCTCAGTCCGAAAGAGCTGGCCCGCTTGGATGCATTGCCTTTCAAGGGCCCGCTGGTTCTGAAGATCAGCTCGCCGGACATCCTTCACAAAACCGAAGTCGGCGGCGTGGTGCTTGATATCACCAGCCTGGATCAGCTGAAGGAATCTGCGTCGAACATGCTGGCCGCGATCGGCCGCCTGGCGCCGCAAGCGCAGATCGATGGCTTGCTGGTGCAGCGCCAGTTGAAGGGCGTCGAAGTCATCATTGGCGTGCGCAACGACCCCTGCTTCGGTCCGCTCGTCATGGTGGGCCTGGGCGGCGTCTTCGTCGAACTGATTCGCGATGTCTCGTATCGCTTCGCCCCGTTCGATCTGCCGCAGGCCCGCAGCATGCTGCAGGAATTGAAGTCCTATCCACTGCTGACCGGCTATCGCGGACAGCCACATGCCGATATTGCCGCCCTCGCCGAAATGCTCGTCCGCGTCGCGCAAGTCGCTCACGAGCATCGCGACCAGATCGCCGAAATCGACATCAATCCGGTCTTGGTGTCGCACGAGGGTGACGGCGCTTATGTGGCCGATGCCTTGATTGTTCTGCAAAACCAGCTTGAGGGTAAGCATGCAAAACATTGAACCGCCAGCTTCACCGCTGAATACCTACCTCGCCTACTGCCGGGAAGGCAAGCTGGCCTACCAGGTTGATGCCAGCACGGGACGCGCATTTTTCTACCCGCGCGTGATCGCCCCGGTCTCCGGATCGGCCGATCTGGAATGGCGCGAAAGCGCCGGCCTGGGAACGGTTTATGCCACCACGACGGTCTATCGCAAAGACCAGACGCCGTACAACGTGGCGCTGATTGATGTCGACGAGGGCTTCAGAATGATGAGCCGGGTCGAAGATCTGCCACCCGAAAACGTTCAGATTGGCACCCGGGTCAAGGTGCGGATGCATCCTGGCGGCGGCGAGCAGCCGCCTTATCCCGTCTTTACCCTTTTGCAGGTGAGCTGACCATGACGCTCAGAGGATCGATAGCGATTGTCGGAACCGCCGAATCAGATCTGGGCGCCGTTGCACCCGGCTTGTCACCCGTCGATCTGATGGCTCAGGCCACGCATCGCGCCTTGGCGGACTGCGGCTTGCAGTTGAGCGATGTGGACGGCGTCTTCGCCGCGGCCGGGCAGTTGCGCGTGCCGACGCTGACCTATTGCCAGTACATGGGCATCCAGCCGCGCTACTCCGATTCGACCGTGATCGGCGGTTCATCGTTCATGGCCCATGTTCTGCACGCGATGGCGGCCATCCGGCAAGGGCTTTGCAATGTCGCGGTGGTGGTCTACGGCAGCACGCAGCGCAGCCAGGGCCGCTCGAATGTGCGGCGCGAGGAATATGACCCCTATGAATCGCCCTATCGCCCTTGGCTGCCACCCACCGCCTACGCTCTGGCGACCTCAAGGTATATGCATGAATACGGCGCGACGCGGGAGAACCTTGCCGATGTCGCGGTAGCGGCCCGTCAATGGGCGCTGCTGAACCCCGCGGCGTGGGAGAAAAAGCCGCTGACCCGGCAAGAGGTCCTCGATTCACGCATGGTCTGCAGCCCGTTGAGCGTGCGCGACTGCTGCCTGGTGACCGATGGCGGCGGTGCGATTATTTTGACCTCGGCCGAACGCGCCAAGGATCTGCGGCAAAAACCCGCTTACGTGCTCGGCGCCGGCGAGGCTTTGAGCCATCAAAATATCTCCAATATGGCGAACCTGACCGAGACCGCCGCGGTCCACTCAGGACGGCGCGCCTACGACATGGCCGGCCTCTCGGCGGCGGATGTGGACGTGCTCGAGCTCTATGACGCCTTCACGATCACGCCTATCCTTTTCTTGGAAGACCTCGGCTTTTGCGCCAAGGGCGAAGGCGCCAGCTTCGTCGGTGGCGGACGCATCGCGCCCGGAGGCTCGCTGCCGGTCAACACGAACGGAGGCGGGCTGTCTTATTGCCATCCCGGCATGTACGGGCTGCTGATTCTCATCGAAGCCGCGCGGCAGATTCAAGGGGTGGCGGGCCAGCGGCAGGTCAGCGCTTGCGACGTCGCTCTGGCTCACGGCAACGGCGGCTATTTTTCCAGCCAATGCACCGTCCTGCTCGGTAGCGAAGCCACGCTTTAGGAGAACAAGATGCTCAAGCGAATCGCCCGAACTTCGGCAGGCCTGGCGCTGGCAAGCCAGATTTCCCTCGCCTTTGCCGCCTTGGCCACCTTGGCCCTGAGCGCAAGCATCGCGGCAGCGGCGGCGCCCAACTATCCGGACAAGCCCATCAAGGTCATCAGCACATCGCCCCCTGGCGGTCCGCTCGACGTCATTGCCAGGCCCGTGATGGCCAAGCTGAGTGAGCGCCTGGGACAAGCGGTGGTGCTGGATAACCGGGCCGGCGCGAATGGAGCGATCGCTTCCGCCTTTGTGGCGAAATCGCCTCCGGACGGCTACACCCTGCTGATCACCTACCTCGCACCGGTCGCCATCAATCCCGCCATGCGCGCCGATTTACCCTATGACTCGGTGAAGGATTTCGCGCCCATTACCCAACTCGACTCGGCTGCCTTGATGCTGCTGGTTCGCAACGGCCTGCCGGTCAAAACCCTGCCGGAACTGATCGCCTATGCCAAGAGCAATCCTGGCAAGCTGACCTACGGTTCGGTTGGATCAGGCAGCGCGGGCCATCTGGTCGGCGCGATGCTGAACTCGAGGGCCGGCATCGATGTGACTCACGTCCCCTACAAGGGTGGAGGCCCCGTCGTCAATGACCTGCTGGGCGGGCATATCGACATGGCTTTCATCGGCATATCGGGCGCAATGTCTTATGCCGAAGCGGGCCGCCTGCGCGGCTTGGCCGTCACCACACTTGAGCGTTCGGGCTTGTTGCCCGCCATGCCGGCGATTTCCGAGTTCTATCCGGGCTTCGACGTCAATTCCTGGTATGGCGTGATGGCGCCGGCGGGAACACCGAAAGCCATTGTCGATTTACTTCAAACCGAGTTCGCAGCCATTCTCAAGTTGCCCGATATCGCGGCGGTGCTCAAGGCCAACGGGCTTGAGGCCAAAGGTTCGACCCCGGAACAGTTCGCGACAAAGATCAAGGATGAACTCGCGCAATGGGCCATCGTCGTCAAACAGGCCGGTTTGGCCGGCAAGTAAGGCACTGAATTTCGCCCTCAAGGGCGATTCGAATCAAGCGCGACCTGTCTGCAATTCCGGCAATTCAAGGAGAAAACCATGGAAAAGAAGGCTGGAATGGTCCAGGACAAAGTTGTCATCGTGACTGGCGCGGGCCGCGGCATCGGACAAGCCATTGCCAAGATGATGGCGGCATGCGGGGCCAAAGTGGTGGTCAACGACATCGGCACATCGGTCAATGGCGAGGGTCGGGACCTGGGCCCCGCCCAGGACACGGTCGATCAGATCACAGCGGCCGGCGGGCAGGCGGTGGTCAGCACAGAAAGCGTGGCGCAATGGGACGGTGCATGCCGAATCGCCGAATTGGCCATGGATACCTATGGGCGTATCGATTGCGTCGTCAACAACGCCGCCGTATTGCGCGACGTGATTTTTCACAAAATGATGCCCGAAGACTGGGAAGCGGTCATCGGCGTCGGGCTCAACGGCAGCTTCTATGTCAGCCGCGCGGTGGCGCCGTATTTCCGCAAGCAAGAGAGCGGATCCTTTGTCCACATCACCTCGACCTCGGGCCTGATCGGTGGCGTTGGGCAGGCCAATTACGGCGCGATGAAAATCGGCCTGGTCGGACTTTCCAAAGGCATTGCGCTGGACATGGCGCGCTACCATGTGCGCTCGAATTGCGTGGCCCCAACGGCATTTACCCGGATGACCGAATCCATCCCGACCAACACGCCGGAGCAGCAGGATCGCGTCTGGAAGCGGCCGCAGGTGGGCGCGGAGAAAAACGCACCGCTGGTCGTCTTTCTTGCCAGCGACGCCGCCAAGGACGTCACCGGCCAGGTCTTTTACAGCCGCAACAATGAGTTGATACTTTTCAACCAGATGCGTCCCGCGCGCAGCATCCATATGGGCGGAGGCTGGACGCCGGAAGCGATCGCCGAACATATGCTGCCCGCGCTGAAACCAAGCTTTTTCCCGCTGGAACGCACGCGCGATGTTTTCAAAAGCTGGCTGCCCTGATCGGTTGCGCAGCCCAACCGGCGCAATAGCGCCCCGGTACACGATCGGCGCAGGCCCCCACCGCGCCGGGTTTACCCGCTGGAGCGAAATTGTCCTGCGATGACATGGGCAGCATGACGTAGAGTCTCGACGGCGCACGGGCGAGGCGTGCATTTCCATCAGCAGGGCTGTTTACGTCATGAAGCTTCAACAGTTGTTGTATCTGGCCCAGGTGATCGAGTGCCAGCTGAACATTTCGGAGACTGCGCGCAGCTTGCATACTTCGCAATCGGGTGTCAGCCGCTCCCTGGGAATGCTTGAAGACGAACTGGGCACGCAGATTTTCGTGCGCAAGGAAAACCGCTTGGTGGGCCTGACCGTGGCGGGCACCGAGATCGCCACGGTCGCGAAAAGAATGCTGCAGGATGCGCAGATCATCCAGAACATCGGCCGCGATCTGAACGCCAACAAAGGCGGCAAATTAACCATTGCCACGACCCATTCTCACGCCAGATATACGCTGCCGGCGATCATCGAAAAATTCATGCTGCGTTTTCCAAATGCGCATATCCGCTTGTTGCAGGGGAATCTGGGAGAAATCACGCGCTGGACGCTCGACGGAACGGCTGACTTCCTGATCAGCACCGCTCCGGCTGAGCCGCTCGATGGGCTTGTATTCATCCCCTGCCACGAATCGCACCGGATCATCATCGTGCCGGCCGGTCATCCTTTGCTGGCGGTGAAAAAAATCACGCTCAGGAAGTTGGCGGAGTTTCCGATCATTGCCTATGACCAGAATTTTTCAATGCGCTCGCAGCTTATCGAGGCCTTCCAGCGCGAACAGCTCACGCCCAATATCGTCTTGAGCGCTGCCGATTCCGAGGTCATAAAAACCTATGTCCGAACCGGCATCGGCATTGCCATTCTGGCGCGCACGGTATTCGACGAGGCGCAGGATCCGGGCCTGAAGATGATCGATGCGCGCGAATTATTCGGCCAGCACAAGATTTATGTCGGCTTCCGCCGCAAGGTCCACCTGTCCGAGACTTTGCTGTATTTCGTGCAGCTCTATGCCCCCAAGGTGCTGCGCCAGACGATCGAGGCGGCAGTCAATCAATAAAGTACGCGAAGACAACTTGGGCTCAGGAAATTTCCCGAACGGGTCAGTTTCGCGCGTTGCCTAGATCGAATCGTGAAAATTTCCCGATCAGGATATTTTTCTTGTACGGCGATCAATTCTTGAGCATAATTTCCCGAACAGGAAATTTCAGCCATTCTCAACGCAGCCATGCCCATCATCCAGAGCGCCACAGATCTTGGCAAAGCCACCCGCGCCGCCCGCAAGCGTCTGGGGATCACCCAGCCGCAACTGGCCCTGGCGGCCGGTGTCGGCGTGCGCTTCATCGTCGAACTGGAAGCTGGCAAGCCAAGCCTGCGCCTGTCCAGCGCGCTGAAGGTGCTGGATGCGCTCGGTGGGCGACTCAGTGTTGACGGCTTGATTGATTGAGCGCACCAGAGGCGCAGCAACGACGACCATGCCCAAACAACTCGAAGTATGGTTAAAGGCCGCGCATTTAGGCACGCTGATGCAGGTGGACGGTCGACTCGGCTTCACCTACACGGCGAGCTGGTTGCAAAACCCGGCTGCCCAGGCCCTGTCCCATTCGCTACCTCTGCGTTCCGAGGCATTTGACGACCGCGCCGCCCGCCCTTTCTTTGCGGGCCTGCTGCCTGAAGGCAACAAACGCCGACTGGTAGCCCAGGCGCTGCACTTGTCCCGGCAGAATGACTTTGGCTTACTGGAAGGGATCGGCGGCGAATGCGCTGGTGCGGTCAGCTTGCGTGAGCCGGGTCAAGCTCAGCCGGCCCGTAGCGATCTGGCCCCGATTGGCGAATCCGTGCGTTGGCTGGACCAAGCCCAGTTACAGCAATTGCTGAGGGACTTACCCCAACGACCGATGCTCGCCGGGCTTGATGGTTTGCGACTGTCACTGGCCGGCGCACAGGACAAGTTGCCGGTGACTTTCGACGGCCATCGTGTTGGCCTACCCCTGTATGGCTCTCCAAGCACCCATATCCTCAAACCAGCCATCAGCAGCCTGAATGGCAGCGTGCATAACGAGGCTTTTTGCATGCGGCTGGCAGCAGCGATGCAAATGCCGGTGGCCCAGGTCGAGATCCGACTCGCCGGCGCGCAGCCCTATTTGCTCGTGCGGCGTTATGACCGTCTGCCTGCCTCTGCTGTTGACGGTGCTGCGGATGCGGTTGTACAACGTTTGCACCAGGAGGACTTTTGCCAAGCCCTGGGCATCGTGCCCGAACACAAATATCAGAATGAAGGTGGACCCTCTTTGGCCCAGACCTTTCAGCTATTGCGCCAAGTCACCAGACCCAACGCACCACAGGTGCTGCGCCTACTCGATGCCGTGGTGTTCAACGCCTTGATCGGCAATCACGATGCCCATGGCAAGAATTTCTCTTTGCTCTATCGAGACAGCACTGCCCAGCCGGTTGTGGAATTGGCTCCACTCTATGACTTGCTCAGCACGGCCGTCTATCCTCAGCTGACCGACAAGATGGCCATGAAGATTGGCAGCGAATACCGCTTCACCGAGCTGTTGCCACGGCACTGGGAGCAATTTGCGCAAGCAGCAGGTCTGTCGCCAGCTCAGGTACGCAAAAGGGTGCTGGCCATTGCCAAACGCCTACCCGTTCAGGCGCTCGCCACGCACCAGCAAATGATCGCTGCAGACCAGGACGATGCCCTTCTCTCGGAGATCGTCGCGCTGATCGATCGGCGCTGTGCGCTCACGGCCGAGCGCTTGGGCAAGCAAGGCGCCGAAGATCCAATCTAGGCCAAGCAATGGCTTTTGGGCAAGCGGTTTGACCTTGGCGCGCAGTTCCTCGCCAAAGCTCCTGGCCCGTGTCGGGTTGTCCTTGCCGATGTAAGGCGTGATGGCTAGCAAGTCTTCGCCTGCCATCGGCCGCCACTCAATGCAGTAAGGTCTGGCCGTCATGCGAGCCCTTTCTCCAGCAAGGCGGCAATATCGGCGTCCATTTCGGCCATGACTTCGTCATGCGAAAAATTCGGACGTGGGTCGTCAATGGTGGCCTGAATCTCGCTGGCCAGCCACTGGTTATAGGCTGTGGCTTCGTGCACTTGGCGCATCGACTGGGCGCGGCTATCTCGGCTCTGTGTGACTTCCTTTTGGTCGGGGTTCCAGTGGGTTACGTCGAGCTGAGCAGTGGCAATGCCAAGTTCACGCAACACGATCATCGCGGAATTCGGACTACCAAAGCGGCGCAGCTCGGAACTGCGTGCCTTCACCAAAAAAACTTCTTGCCCGCTACGGGTGGCAATCTCCATGAAAAACCCGCTTCCGCGCGCTTTCAAGGTGACACCGACAACTCCGCCGGCACTGGCCGTGGCGCGTAACTGATCCAATGTGATGCTTTGCATGATTCAACCCTCTATCGCTCGGACGTAGTCCTATAGATTTACATATGCATGATCTATGGAAATCCTGCAACGCAGAAGGCTTGCGCGCTGCCCAAGCCGGTGGGGTCGATGGCCAAGCCTCCCGAAGGCGCTGTTTCACCCGACCAGGCCGGCGGGATGGGCATGAACAGCAACGCCAGGCAGCTCGCGCAGAGCATCTGCCTGGCGTGGCTCAATGCGGCGCCTGCTTGAAGGCTTTTCGAGCCCATTTTTGCAAGCTGGGGCGAAGCGGCAAGAACGACCGGTAAGCGCCCTCGAACAGCCATGACAGCGGTGGCCAGGCCGACAACCAGCCCAGCCAACGCCAGCCCGGAAATACCCGCCACATGCGGGAAAACGCCGCTGCACCGCTGAACAAGCGCCCTCGGCTGTCGCGCACATGGAAACGCGCCATGGCCGCCTCGCAGCTGAGCATCGCGCCCAGGTCCTGCCCGGCGCTGACATCAACCCAATCGATCAACTTTGACTGCGGCCGGCGGCGATAAATGGCGATCTCGCGCTGACAAAGCGGGCAAGAGCCATCAAAGTAGACCGTCAAACCGGGCAGTGCGCCGCTCATGCGGCCAGATCCGCGCGCGCCAGCATGCGCCCTTGCCGATCCACCAAAAAGCCCTCGCCCAAGCCTGGGTAGGCCCCGGTCAAGCCGGTCATGATGACCTGGTGCGTGATCCAGACTTCCATGCGCCCGGCAGGCATCGCCAGCAAGCGCTCACGCAAGGCCTGTTGCTGGGCGGCCGGATCGCCTTGCCCGTCAAAGGTGGAATTGAGCGCAGACCAGTCTTCGAACGCCCCGAAAGCCAGGCGCGCGGTGTCCTGGCAGCGGCACCATTGGCTGCTGCGCACCGCAGCGGGCTTGATCAGCCTGGCCCGCATCCATTCGCCCAGCTTGCGCGAGGCTTGCCGGCCCGCTTCGCTCAGGTTGCGCTGAGTCTGGCATTGGCCGATGACGAAGCCGGGCGGGTCACCCAGCCCCGGCTCGGTGGCGGCATGGCGAATCAGCAGGACGCCCCCCTCGCGCTGCCAAAGCCGGGCCAGGTCAGCCAGGGCGCTGGCGGGAACGTTGGCTGCAACAGCGGCCGACAGCGGCGCTGTCAAAACCATTGACAGGCAAGCCAGCCATTCGCGGCGGCTCAGCGAGCGGGGCAGAAGTTGACTCATGAGGAAGGCCGGCTGCTCAGGACAATTCGCCGGCGGCAATGCGGCGCAACGCTTGCTCGAAAAACTCGACCGCTTGCCCGCCCGAAATCAAATGCTTGTCGTTGATGATGATGGCCGGCACCGAACGGATACCGGCTTGCGCGTAAAAACGCTGGCGCTCTCGTACTTTGTCCCCGAGCGCATCGCTGTCCAGCAGTTGCCGGGCAGCTTGCACATCGAGCCCGGCGGCGGCCACAGCCGCGAGCAAGACTTCGGGGTCTTCAATGCATTCAGCGCGGCCCTGGTAGGCCTGCAAAAAAGCTTTTTTCAGCGCATGTTGGGCGCCATCGCCCTCTGCCTCGGCCCAGCAGAGCAGGCGGTGGGCGTTGAAGGTGTTGTAAACCCGGCCCCGCCCGCCCGGATGAAACTCGAAACCCACCTCAGCGCCCCGCGCGGCAATGGTCTGGCGGATTTGCGCTTGCTGGGCGGGCGTCGAGCCGTATTTTTCAGTCAGGTGTTCGCCCAGATCCTGGCCGCCAGCAGGCATCTGCGGGTTCAACTCGAAGGGCTGGAAATACAACTCTGCCTTGACCTCGCCCTTCAGGCGCTCGAGAGCCATTTCCAGCGCGCCCAGGCCTACGGCGCACCAGGGACAGGCAATGTCAGAGACGAAATCGATTTTCAGGTGGGTGCTCATGGCGGGTTTTCGGCAAGGCTGGGTAGGCAGGCAATGTTGTATTTTCCGCGGGACAGTCGCTGTCCGCTGAAGGCCGAAAAAATGGCCAGTCCTGCAGAAGGGCGTCGCATCAAAGCGGTGTACTCAAATCCAAACCCCTTGGAACTGCGCCCAGGGAGGCATCTCACCTTGGCAGAGCTGCGCTGCACCGGCATCGCGCGATCATCATTTCCTTGCTTGCGATCGGGCAGGTTCCAGCGGTTTGTTATAAAGAGCCACCGCGCAAGTCGTTCCGGCCAGCAAGCCGAAGTCATCAAGGATCCCCGTGAGCACAGAAAAGAAATTCGCCTCCCAGGCCGACCTGGAAGAAAAGAAGGTCAGCTTCGTCAAGCTGTCCGAGCATGCTTATGCCTATACCGCCGAGGGTGACCCGAATACCGGCATCATCATCGGCGACGATGCGGTGCTGGTCGCCGATACCCAGGCGACGCCGGCGATGGCGGCTGACGTGATCCGCCGCATCCGCGAGGTCACCGACAAGCCGATCAAGTACGTGGTGCTGACCCATTACCATGCGGTCCGCGTGCTCGGCGCCAGCGCCTACCAGGCGCAGCAGATCATCGCCAGCCAGGACACCTATGACCTGATCGTCGAACGCGGCGAAGCCGACAAGGCCAGCGAGATCGGCCGCTTCCCGCGACTGTTCAGCAATGTCGAGACGGTGCCGGCCGGCATGACCTGGCCGACCCTGACCTTCACCGGCAAGATGACGCTGTGGCTGGGCAAACTCGAGGTGCAATTGCTGCAACTCGGTCGCGGCCACACCAAGGGCGACACCGTGGTCTGGCTGCCGCAGGACCGCGTGCTGCTGTCGGGCGACCTGGTCGAGTTCGACGCCACGCCCTATGCGGGCGACGCCTATTTCAAGGACTGGCCGCAGACGCTGGCGAACGTCGCCAAGCTCGGTGCCCTGTCGCTGGTACCGGGTCGCGGTCCGGCGCTGATCGGTGAAGCCAGGGTTGCGGCCGGCCTGCTCGCCACCGGCGGCTTCATCGCCGATGTGCGCGACAGCGTGGCTGCCGGAGTCGCTGCGGGCAAGGACCTGAACGCGGTCTACAAGGAAACTTTTGCCAAGCTCAAGCCCAAATACGGCCATTGGGTGATCTTCGACCATTGCATGCCGTTCGACGTGACAAGAGCCTATGACGAGGCGACGCAGTTCCCCGATCCGCGCATCTGGACCGCCGAGCGCGACCGGCTGATGTGGGAAACGCTGGAAGGCTGACCGATGGACGGCGCGATGGCTGCTGCACCGGGCTCAGGCCTGGGCTATGACGCCAGCGCCAGGCAGATCCAGTCGCATGTATTTGCCTACCAGCGCTCGCCCGACCAGGACCGCACGACGCCGCAGCGGCATCAGGTCGTCATCGTTGGCGCCGGCCCGGTCGGGTTGAGCCTGGCGATCGACTTGGCGCAGCGCGGCCGCAAGGTGCTGCTGCTCGACAATGATGACAAGCTCTCGAGCGGTTCGCGCGCGATCTGTTTTGCCAAGCGCACGCTCGAGATCTGGGACCGGCTCGGCCTGGGCGACCCGGCCTGCGCCAAGGGCGTCGAATGGAATGTCGGCAAGGTCTGGTTCAGGGACGATTTGCTCTACCGCTTCGACCTGCTGCCCGAGCCCGGCCATCAGCGCCCGGCTTTCATCAATCTGCAGCAGTATTACGCCGAGGCCTTTCTGGCAGTTCGCGCGGCTGAACTGCCCGGCATCGAGATCCGCTGGAAGCACAGCGTCGCAGCGCTCGAGCAGCAGGACGAGGGCTTGCTGCTGGGCATCGACACGCCCGAAGGTCGCTACCAGATTGCCGCCGACTATGTGGCCGCCTGCGATGGTCCGCGCTCGACGCTGCGCGGCCTGCTCGGCCTGGAAAGCAAGGGCCGGGTCTTCCAGGACCGCTTCCTGATCGCCGATGTGAAGATGGCGGCCGACTTCCCCGCCGAGCGCTGGTTCTGGTTTGACCCGCCCTTCCACCCCAACCAAAGCGTGCTGCTGCACCGGCAGCCCGATGGCGTCTGGCGGATCGATTTTCAGCTCGGCTGGGATGCCGACCCGGACGAAGAAAAAAAGCCCGAGCGCATCAAACCGCGCGTCGACGCGATGATGCAGCAGGCCCTTGGCTATGCGCCGCCCTATGAACTCGAATGGGCCAGCGTCTACACCTTTGCCTGCCAGCGCATGAACAAGTTCCGCCATGGTCGCGTGCTCTTCGCCGGCGACTGCGCCCATGGGGTGTCGCCCTTCGGCGCGCGCGGCGCCAACTCCGGCGTCCAGGATGCCGACAACCTGGCCTGGAAGCTCGACCTGGTGCTGCGCGGCCAAGCGCCTGATGCCTTGCTCGACAGCTATGCCGCCGAGCGCGAAGCCGCCGCCGACGAGAACATCCTCAACTCGACAAGGGCCACCGACTTCATCACACCCAAGAGCGAGATCTCGCGGCTGTTTCGCGATGCGGTGCTCGACCTGGCAGGCGACTATTCTTTCGCCCGCCGCATCGTCAACAGCGGCAGGCTGTCGGTGCCGGCCACGCTGCGCGACTCGGCGCTGAACACGCCGGACCAGGACAGCTTCACCGGCGGGATGCTGCCCGGCGCCGCCGCCGCCGATGCGCCGCTGCTCAAGGATGGCCGGCCGCAATGGCTGCTGCGCCAGTTCGGCCAGGGCTTCACCCTGCTGGTCTTCGGCCCAGCCCCCGCGTGGGCGGCTGGCCTGGAATTGCAGACTGTCTGCATCGGTACATCAGGCCTGGAAGACGCCGAGGGCTGGGCGCAAAAGCGCTACGATGCGCTGCCTGGAACGGCCTATCTGCTGCGCCCCGATCAGCATGTCTGCGCCCGCTGGCGCAATCCGACCCAGGCCTTGCTTGCAAACGCCTTGCGCCACGCCCGGGGCGCATTGATTTGAGGAACTCGCGATGCTGATCACCGACCCGAATCTCGAAGCCGCCGACGACTTTTATGAAGCGCTGATCGACAGCCACCGCGAGCTCGACAGCGCCAGCAGCCATCAACTCAATGCCAAGCTGGTGCTGCTGTTGGCCAACCATATCGGCCGGCAATCGGTCCTCCAGCAGGCGCTGCAGGCAGCGCGCGCCAACACCCTTAAAACGATAGCGCAATCGGCATGAAAACAAACCCGCTCGACTACCAATCCGGCTTCGGCAATTCCTTCGCCAGCGAGGCTGTTGCCGGCGCATTGCCGATCGGCCGCAACAGCCCGCAGCGGGTCGCCCATGGCCTATATGCCGAACTGCTGTCGGGCAGCGCCTTCACCGCGCCGCGGCACAGCAATCTGCGCAGCTGGCTGTACCGGCGCCAGCCCTCGGTGATGGTCGGCGGCTATACAGCGCTGGCCCAGCCCTGGCTCAAAACCGGCGCCAAGGACGGCCACGCCGCGCCACCCGACCCGATGCGCTGGCATCCGCTGCCGATACCCGATGAACCGGCGGACTTCGTCGACGGCCTGCGCACGATCGCCGTCAATGGCGATGCCGATGCGCAGACCGGCGTCGCCGCCCATCTCTACCTGGTCAATCGCTCGATGGGCCGGCGCGCCTTTGTCAACGCCGACGGCGAGATGCTGCTGGTGCCGCAACAAGGCCGGCTGACGATCACCACCGAGCTCGGCATCCTCGAAGTCGCACCCGGCGAAATCGCGCTGCTGCCGCGCGGCATGGCGTTCAAAATCGACGTCGACGGGCCGTCGCGCGGCTATATCTGCGAGAACTACGGGGCGCCGTTCCGCCTGCCCGAACTCGGGCCCATCGGCAGCAACGGCCTGGCCAACGCGCGCGATTTCCAGGCACCGGTCGCAGCCTTCGAAGATGAACCCGGCAGCTACGACATAGTCAAGAAATATGGCGGCGCGCTCTGGACCGCCGCCGCTGCAGCGACGCCGTTCAATGTCGTCGCCTGGCATGGCACGCTGGCGCCATTGAAATACAACACCGCGCATTTCATGACCATCGGCTCGATCAGTTTCGACCATCCCGATCCATCGATCTTCACCGTGCTGACTTCGCCCAGCGACACACCCGGAACGGCCAATTGCGACTTCGTGATCTTCCCGCCGCGCTGGCTGGTCATGGAGGGCACCTTCCGTCCGCCCTGGTACCACCGCAACCTGATGAGCGAGCTGATGGGGCTGATCACCGGCCAGTACGATGCCAAGCCCGAAGGCTTCAAGCCCGGCGGAATCAGTCTGCACAACTGCATGGTGCCGCATGGGCCTGACCTGGCGGCTTTCGACAAAGCCAGCAAAGCGCAGCTGCAGCCGCAAAAACTCGACAACACGCTAGCCTTCATGTTCGAGAGCCGCTGGCGTTTTCATCCGACCGAATTCGCGCTCAACTGCGGCGCAATCGAACGCAGCTATGCCAATTGCTGGGATGGCCTGGCCGACAACTTCA
The DNA here is from genome assembly GCA_903820745.1 of uncultured Burkholderiales bacterium. Taxonomy (GTDB): domain Bacteria; phylum Pseudomonadota; class Gammaproteobacteria; order Burkholderiales; family Burkholderiaceae_C; genus Paucibacter_A. The sequence continues at coordinate 26,302 of CAIJIT010000139.1, read as the reverse complement.
AGCAGGAATGACGATGAACCTTGACGCCAGCCATGACCCGGCAATGCAGAGTTGGGTCGATTCGGCCAATCAGCCGCAAACCGATTTCCCGATCCAGAACCTGCCTTTCGGACGCTTTCGCGGGCCCGACGGGACTTTGCGCGCCGCTGTGGCGATCGGCGACCAACTGCTCGATCTGAAGCAGGCCGCCGCCTGCCCAGGCTGGCCGGCGGGCTTGGAGGGCGCACTCGAAGCGCTGGCCGCAGGCAATATGAACCGCTTCATGGCGCTGGGCAAGACAGCGCGGCAAGGGCTGAGAATGGCCTTGTCGGAAGGCTTCAAGGCCGGCAGCCAGCAGCAGGCTGCATGGTCCGCCTGCTTGCTGCCGCAGCAGGCCGTGCAGATGGCGCTGCCCTGCGAAATCGGCGATTACACCGATTTTTATGCCGGCATCCACCATGCGACGGCGGTGGGCCGGCTGTTCCGCCCCGATGCGCCGCTGCTGCCCAATTACAAATGGGTGCCGATCGGCTACCACGGGCGTTCTTCGTCCATCATTGTCAGCGGCCAGCCGATCCGCCGGCCTCTTGGTCAGACCAAAGGCAGCGGCGAGGTGCCGGTTGTCGGCCCGAGCCAGCGCCTCGACTACGAACTTGAGCTCGGCTTCCTGATCGGCGCTGGCAATCAACTCGGCGAGGCGATCGCGATCGATGACGCCGAGGATCATCTGTTCGGCGTCACGCTGTTCAACGACTGGTCGGCACGCGACATCCAGGCCTGGGAATATCAGCCGCTGGGCCCCTTCCTGGCGAAAAATTTCGCCAGCAGCCTGTCGCCCTGGGTCGTGACGATGGAGGCGCTGGCGCCGTTCCGCGCGCCGCCGCTGCTGCGGCAGGCCGGCGACCCGCAACCGCTGCCTTATCTGGATGGCGCCAATGACCGTTTGCAGGGCGGGCTGAACATCCAGCTCGAAGCCTGGCTGCAGACTGCGGCGATGCGCGCAGCGGGCCAATCCGCGGTGCGGCTGTCCAGCGGCAATGCGAGCGAAGCTGCTTACTGGACGCCGGCACAACTGGTCGCCCATCACACGCTGGGCGGCTGCAATCTTCAGCCTGGCGATCTGTTCGGCTCGGGCACGTTGTCGGGGCCCAGGCCCGATCAGGCCGGGTCTCTGATGGAGCAGTCGCAGGGCGGCAAGCAGCCAATCAGATTGCCCAATGGCGAGACCCGCAGTTTTCTGGCTGATGGCGATGAATTGACGCTGAAGGCCTTTTGCGAACGCGCCGGCGCCAGGCGCATCGGTCTGGGTGAATGCAGCGCTATCGTGCTGCCAGCCAAGGGCTGAAACTCAGACGCTTGCGGGCAGCCGCAGCAACTCCTGTTCGATCGTGCTGACGGCTTCGCGCAGAAAAACCACGACTTCGTCAACGCGCTCTCCTTGCAAGCGCGAGGCCAGGGTGGACACGCTGATGGCGGCAACCGGCAGGCCCTGGGCATCGCGGATGCACATGCCGACCGATCTGACGCCGACGGTCTCAAGCACATCGGTCAGGGCATAACCGCGGCTCTGGGTTTCAGCAATGCGCCGCGCCAGTTCCGCCTCGGTATAGCGGGCATATTGCTCGGCCACACGGCTGCGGTTGGACAGGCAGATGCGTTCGATTTCGTCCTTGGGCAGACCGCTCAGAATGGCGATATTGCCGGCGCCAACCCCCAAGGGTCTGCGCCGACCCGGCTCCAGCACGAAGGCCTTGATCGGGAAAGGGCCTTCCTTGCGGTCGACGCAGACCCCGTCGAAACCGGAGCGAACGCTCAGAAAAACCGTGTCGCCGGTCTGCTCGGCCACCGCCAGCAAATGCGGCTGGCAAAGGTCGCGCAACTGAAACGGCGGGGCCATTGCCACCCCCATCTCGTAAATCCCCATGCCGAGAAAATAACGCTTCGATTCGCGGTTTTGCACCACCAGGCGCTCGGCGATCAGCCCCTGCAACAGCCGATGCACGGTCGAGCGCTCGATCTGGGCGCTGCGGTAAAGGTCGACCAGCCTCATGCCCATCCGGTTATTCACCGCCAGCAGGCGCAACAGGATGGCCACGCGCCGCACCACCTGGGTGCCCAGGGCGACATCGGCATTGGCTGAAGCGGCTTCCATTGATTCCCACTATATAGACTTGTTTGCAGCCGTCAGTTCGGCAGCTGCCGTTCTTTCGCTCATAAACTTCGATCAGGGTCTGGGTTGATTGATTGGGCTCGGCCAAGGCTTCTCGCAGTTCATCAGGAAAGTAAACAATGACCGGATTGACCGAAGCCGTTGCGCGTTTCATCAGCGAGCGCAATTTCGCCGACCTGCCTGAAGGCGCGGTGGAAAAAGCCAAGAAGGTCATCGTCGATACCTTTGCCGTGATTCTGGCCGGGGCTGGCAGTGAAGTCGAAGAACCGCTGCTGCGCTATCTGGCGATGTCGGACGAATCCGGGCAGTCGCCGATCCTCGGCACCACCCGGCATGCAGCCGCCGAAACTGCCGCGCTGATCAATGGCAGCTTCGGCCATGCGCTGGATTTCGACGATGTCCTGTCGATGATGCCGGCCCACCCGAGCGCGATCATCGTTGCGGCGCTGATCGCTGACCTGGCCCATTACCCCTTGACCGGTCAGGCCTTCATCGAAGCCTATGTGATCGGCGTTGAAGCCGGCGCGCGGATCGCTGAAGGCATCACCGTCGGCCATTACGGCCGCGGTTTTCACGGCACCGGCACTCTGGGCATTTTTTCCGCGCTGGCCGCCCTGGCCAAGGCCTATCGCCTGGACATCGCCACGACACGGACCGCTTTCGGCATCGCCGCGTCAATGGCCAGCGGCTTGCGGCGCAATTTCGGCACCATGACCAAGCCCTTGCATACCGGACTGGCCGCGCGCAATGCGCTGGCGGCAGTGCGGATGGCGATCTGCGGCCTCAGCGCAGCGCCCGATGTGCTCGAAGCCAAATCCGGCTTCTATGCCGCCTATGGGGTCGAGCGCTCCGACCCGGAAGTTGCCATCCGCAATCTCGGCAAACCCTGGGTCATCATGGAACCCGGCATTGCGCTGAAAAAGTTCGCCTGCTGCTATGCCTCGCACCGTGCCATGGACGCGGTGCTGGTATTGCGCGAACAGCATGGTTTCAGCGCCGATGATGTGCGACGGCTGGAATGCCGGATGCCGCCCGGCGGCATGCTGGTGTTGACCTATCCAGAGCCGCTGACCGGGCTCGAAGGCAAGTTCAGCCTTCAATATCCGCTCGCCGCGGGCTTGCTCGATGGCGGCTACACGCTCTGGTCCTTCAGCGACGAAGCCGTGGCGCGACCGGCGATCCACGCCTTGCTCGAACGCATCGATGCCTTCGAAGATGAATGCTGTCGCGACGACGACCCGCTGTTCGACACCCGCAGCTCGGGCGGGCGCGGCTTCGTCGAAGTCGATGTGGAGCTGAACGATGGCAGGAAATTCGGCCTCCGGGTCGGCAAGTCGCCCGGCCACCCATCGCGCGAACTGACCTGGGACGACATCTCGGCCAAGTTCGACGACTGCGCAGCCATGGCCGGGATCAGCGATGCGCGCCAGGCCTTCGCGGCGCTGCGCGAGCTCGAGCATTGCAGCGACCTGACCGACATCGTCAACCTCTTTCACGGCCAGGCTGCGAGCCCGGCCCAGCCGGTCTGATGCCCTCAGTCATGGCCAAACCCGCCGCTGCCGCGCCGCGCGCATTGGAAGGTCTGAGGGTCATCGAACTGGCCCATCCGCGCAGCCAGTATTGCGGCAAGATGTACGCTGAACTGGGCGCAGAGGTGATCCTGGTCGAGCCGCCTCGCGGCGCTGCCACGCGCCATGGCTCGCCCCGCAGCGCCGGCGAAGGTCAGCCCAGCTTGTCGTTCTCCTACTTCAACACCAGCAAACGCGGCATCACGCTGGATCTGCAGCAAAGCGCCGGGCAGGCCTTGTTCCGCCGGCTGGTCGCCAGCGCCGACCTGCTGATCGAATGCGAACGGCCGGGCGAACTGGCCGCCATCGGTTGCGGCTATGCGGCGCTGGCCTTGCTGCGGCCGTCGCTGGTCGTCACCAGCATCACCGCGTTCGGACAGACCGGCCCATATGCGCAGTACGAAGGCGAAGATCTGATCGGGCTGGCCACTGGCGGTTTTCTGTATCTGGGCGGCTATCCGGATTCAGCGCCGATCGGCGCTTTCGGCGACCAGGCGATCTCGGGATCCAGCATGTTCGGCGCAGTCGCCTCGATGCTGGCGCTGACGCAGGCCGAGGCCAGCGGTCAGGGCGAGCATGTCGATGTGTCGATGCAGGAATGCATGGTGCTGGCGATGGAAAACGCGGTCCAGTTCTACGACCTCGAGGGCACGATCCGCAAGCGCTATGCCGGTCGCCAGCGTTTCGCCGGCACCGGCGTGTACGAATGCCTGGATGGTCATGTCTACATGATGGCCGGCGGTATCGGTGCGAACCGGTTCTGGGGTTTGACCCTGCAATGGCTGATCGACGAAAAAGCGCCCGGCGTCGAGCGGCTTGGCGGCGATGAATGGCTGCAAATCGCCTACCTGGAGTCCGAGCAGGCCAAGGACATCTTCATGGAAGTTTTCGGCAGCTGGGCCAGAACCAGAACCAAAGCCTATCTGTACCGCGAGGGGCAGCGCCGCCATGTGCCGGCGGCTGCCATCAACACGACTGAAGACCTGGTCGCGAGCGCGCAATTGCAGGCTCGCGGTTTTTTCGTCGACAGCATGGAGCCGGGTCTGGCCCGGCCGGCGGTGATGCCCGGCGCGCCCTATCAGTTGTCGCTGACGCCCTGGGCCATGAGCAGCGCGGCGCCGACCCTGGGCCAGCACAATGATCAGGTCTATGCCGGGCTGGGACTGAGCAAGGCCGAGCTACAGCTTCTTTCGCGCCAAGCGGTGATCTGATGAGCAAATTGCCACTTTCCGGAATCCGCGTCACCGACTTCACCTGGATCGGTGCGGGCTCATACACGACCAAGATACTCGCCGATGCCGGGGCCGATGTGGTGAAGATCGAGAGCGCCGCCAGGGTCGATTCGCTGCGTCTGGCCGCCCCTTACAAGGACGGCATCAAGGGTTTGAACCGCAGCGGTTATTTTGCCGACCGCAACTCGAGCAAGCGCAGCCTGACCTTGAACATGAAGCATCCACGCGCCCTCGAGCTGATTGCCAGGCTGATCCGCCAGAGCGATGTGATCGCCAACAATTTCACCCCCGGCGTGATGGATCGCTTCGGTTTGAGTTACGAAGCCGTCCGGCAGATCAAGCCCGACATCATCTATCTGGCGATGTCGATGCAGGGCAGCACCGGCCCGGAAAAAGACTACCTCGGCTATGGCGCCACGATGGCAGCGGTGACCGGCATCCAGCAACTGACCGGCCTGCCGGGGCGCGAGCCTGCGGGCACCGGGACCAACTATCCCGACCATATTCCCAACCCCTGCCATGCCGCTTTCGCGATCCTGGCGGCCTTGCGTCATCGGCGCCGCAGCGGCCAGGGCCAGCGCATCGATATGGCGCAAACCGAGCCGACCGTCGCCTTGCTGGGCCCGGCCGTGCTGGACTTCAGCGTCAACGGCCATGTCCAGCAGGCCCGCGGCAACCAGCATCCCGATGCCGCGCCCTATGGGGCTTACCGCTGCGCTGGCGAGGACCGCTGGATTGCCATCTGCGTGATGAATGACGCCCAATGGCAGGGTCTGGGCAAGGTGCTGGGCGCACCGGCCTGGATGCAAGACGCCGCTTTGGCGAGCAATTCCGGCCGACTGGCACAACGCGAGGCAATCGATCAGCAACTCAACCAGGCAACGCAAAGCCTGGACCGCAACGGGCTCAGCGCAGCCTTGCAAGCGCAGGGCGTGCCCGCCGGGCCGGTGAACGATGCCGCCGACGTGATCCAGGATCCCCAACTGGACCATCGCGGCCATTGGCTGACGCTGGAACATCCTGAAATGGGTCCCTCGCTCTACAACGCCCAGCCCTTCCGCTTTTCGCGCAGCGCCGCCGGCGTGCCCAAGCCCGCACCCATGCTCGGCCAGCACACCGAGGAAATCTGCCGTGAATTGCTGGGCCTGAGCGGGATTGAAATCGAACAGCTCGCCGGTGAAGGCGCGCTGACCTGAAGGCAGAAAGAAAGCTATGGCCACCGTCGAAATCACACTCAAGGACCATGTTGCAACGGTCACGCTGAATCGCCCCGAAGCGATGAACTCAGTCGACCCGGCAATGCGCGCGCTGCTGCACAGCTGCTGGGATCGCCTGCGCGACGACGACGAAATCCGGGTGGTGATCGTGACCGGCGCGGGAACGCGGGCTTTTTGCACCGGTTCGGATTTGAAGAAGACCTTGCCCAGCCAGAACAGCGCCGCGCAACAGCAGTTCGGCAACCCGGCGGGCGCCTCGCTGATCGCCAATTTAAGCACCGACAAACCGATGATCGCGGCCATCAACGGCTTCGCCATGGGCGGCGGCATGGAGCTGGCCCTGGCCTGTGACATCCGCATCTGTTCCGAGAACGCCGAATTCGCGCTGCCCGAAGTCAAGGTCGGCAGCATGCCAGGCGCAGGCGGCACGGTCAGGTTGCCACGCTTCATCGGCCGCTCGGATGCGATGCTGATGCTGCTGACAGGCAACCGCAGCAATGCCGCCGAAGCCTTGCGCATCGGCCTGGTCAGCAAGGTGCTGCCGCAAGCGCAACTGCTTGCCGAAGCCGAAGCGATCGCGCAGACCATCGCGGCCAATGCGCCGCTTTCAGTGCGGGCGGTCAAGCGCATGGTGCTCAAGGGCGAGGACATGCCGCTGGAGCAGGCCATCGAGACCGAACGCCTCGCCTTCGGCCTGCTCTATTCCAGCGAAGACCGGATCGAGGGCCGCCTTGCCTTCGCCGAGAAACGCAAGCCGCAATTCAAGGGACGCTGAACGCGCCGCTTGCCTCCACCTGCTGACGGAAACAACATGCACCCATTACGCGACAAAACCGCCATTGCCGGCGTCGGCGCCAGCCGGCAGGGCAAGTTCCCGGACGCCACACCGATCTCACTGGCCGTTGAAGCTTTCAAAGCGGCCCTCGATGACTGCGGTTTGAAGAAGGACCAGATCGACGGCATCCTGACCATGCCGGGCAACACCTCGCCCGAAGGGTCGATGAATTTCCTGCGCTTCGGTGAAACCGTGGGCATCAACCCGCGCTACACCGGCAGCAAGAGCATGGGCGGCGGAACTGCCGGTGCCTTGTTGCACGAAGCGGCCATGGCGGTCAACGCCGGCTTCGCCAACTATGTCGCCTGCGTCTTTGGCGACACCGCAGCCACCGGCGGCACACGCTTCAGCCGGGCCTCGGGTTGGGGTGACTCCTGGGGCATCTGGGGCTTTATGGCGGCCTGTGCCAACAGCGCGATCACCGCATCACGACATATGGCGCTGTATGGCACGACCAGCCGCCAGCTGGGTGAGATCGCGGTGGCCTGCCGCCGCCATGCGTCGATGAACCCCAACGCCATCATGCGCAAGCCGATCACGCTGGAGGATCATCAGAATTCACGCTTCATCGTCGAGCCGCTGCATCTGCTCGATTGCTGCCTGATCTCGGACGGTGCCGTCTGCGTCATCGTCACCACCAAGGAGCGGGCGCGCGACCTGAAAGCCAATCTGGTGACGATCTCGGGGATGGGCCAGGCCTACACGACCGAAAACATGGAGCGCGAAGACTGGTGGTATGTCCCGCATCAGAAACTGGCCGTCGGTGATGCCTACGCGATGGCCGGCATGGGGCCTGCCGACATCGACGTCTGCCAGCTCTACGACAACTTCACCAGCAGCGTGCTGCTCTGGTTCGAACATGCGGGTTTTTGCAAGGTCGGCGAATCGGGACCCTTCGTCGAAGGCGGTCGCATCCAGCTGGGCGGCGAACTGCCGATCAACACGGCCGGCGGCAATCTTTCCGAATCCTATATGGAGGGCTGGCTGCATATCGTCGAAGGCGTGCGCCAGCTGCGCGGCGACTGCGGTATCCGCCAGGTCGACAATGCACAAACCTGTCTGGTCACCGGACGCGGACTGGCGCTGAACTGCTCCAACGCGACGATTCTGAGCAAAGGATGATCAAGCCATGAGCGACTATCTAAAACCGCTGCCAACGCTTTGTGCCGAAAACCGCCCGTTCTGGGATGGCTGCCGTGAGCACAAACTGCGCATGCAGCAATGCGGCGGCTGCAAGCATGTCCGCTTCCCCATCAGCCCGGTCTGTCCCAGATGCCTGGACGATGTCTTCGAATGGCTGGATTTGTCGGGGCGCGGTGAAGTGTTTTCCTACATCGTCTTCCATCAGGTCTACAACAAGGCTTTCGCTGCCGATGCGCCCTACAACGTGGCCCTGGTGCAGCTCGAAGAAGGTCCGCGCATGTACAGCAATGTCGTCGGCGTGCCCAATGACGCGGTCAAGGTCGGCGACAAGCTGGAAGTGGTTTTCGACCCGGTCACCGATACCATCACCATTCCACGTTTTCGCCTGCGCCAGCCACCGCTGGCCGGCACAACCCATCAAGGAACGATATGCGCGTAGCCATACTCGACGACTATGCGCATCTGGCGCTGAAACTGGCCGACTGGAGTGCATTCGCAGGGCGCTGCGAACTGCAAGTGTTCGATCGCCATTTGTCAGAGGATGAGGCGGTCGAACAATTGCAGGATTTCGACGTCATCTGCCTCTTGCGGGAGCGGATGGCGATACCGCGTTCATTGCTGTTGCGTCTGCCACGGCTGAAGCTGATCTGCATTACCGGATCCAAGCACCGGACGCTGGACCTGGCCACCGCCATCGAACGCGGCATCACCGTGTCCTTTACCGCGCGCAGTCAGAATGGCCAATTCGCGACGGCTGAGCTGGCCTGGGGAATGATGCTGTCGCTGGCGCGCCATATCCCCGCCGAGGTAGCCAGGATGAAGATCGGCGGCTGGCAAGACAGCGTCGGCTATGCGCTGGCCGGACGCACGCTCGGCTTGCTGGGTCTGGGCCGGCTGGGCAGCCGGATGGTGCCGATTGCCCGCGCGTTCGACATGCCGGTCATCGCCTGGAGCCAGAACCTCAGCGCTGAAGCCGCCGCGCAACTGGGGGCGACCCGGGTCGAAAAGGACGAGTTGTTCAGCCGCAGCGATTTCCTCAGCCTGCATCTGGTGCTGAGCGAGCGCTCGCGCGGCATCGTCGGTGCACGCGAGCTGGGCCTGATGAAGCCCAGTGCCTTCCTGATCAACACCTCGCGCGGCCCGCTGATCGACCACGACGCTCTGCTCGAGGCCTTGCGCCAGCGCCGCATCGCCGGCGCCGCACTCGACACCTTCGAAGTGGAACCGCTGCCTGACGACGAACCGCTGCGGCAACTGGACAACGCGCTCCTGACGCCCCACATCGGTTACATGGCCGAGGAGCTGCTGACGGACTTCTACCGCGACACGGTCGAGAACCTGCTGGCCTGGCTCGACGGCAAACCGATTCGTACCCTGAGTCCGCCTGCCAGCAAACCATGATGGAAAGAGAAATGCACCGACGATCATTTCTGGGCACCATTCCCGCCGCCGCCCTACTGGGCGCAGGTTTGCCGCAACAAGCCAGCGCGCGGGAGGAGTTCCCGAGCCGGACTTTGCGCCTGATCGTGCCGCTGGCACCCGGCGGCGGCACCGATGTCGTGTCGCGACTGGTGGCGAATGAATTCGGCCGGATCCTGGGACAGTCGATGGTGGTCGAAAACCAGAGCGGCGGCAGCGGCATGATCGGCATGACGACCGTCATCCGCGCCCTGCCGGATGGCTATACCTTGCTGACCGGAACGCCCTCGCTTTCGATCAACCCGTCGCTGCGCAGCGATATGAAATTCGACCCGCTGAAGGATCTGCAGCCGGTCTCCTTGCTGACCCGCGTGCCCTATGTGCTGGTGGCTTCGACTGCATCCCGGTTCAAATCGGTGCAGGACTTGCTGACGGCGGCCAAGGCGGCCCCAGGCACGATCACCATCGGCTCACCCGGCATAGGCAGCGGCGGCCATCTGGCGGCCGAGTTGTTTCAGCTGACCGCCGGCATCAAACTGGTCCACATCCCTTACAAAGGCACCAGCCCGGCGATGGTCGACCTGCGCGGCGGACGCATCGACTTGCTCTTCGGCACCACGCCGGCCGCGGCCCAATTCGTCAAGTCCGGGATGCTGGTGCCGCTGGGGATGACCAGCATGGCGCGCACCGCCATTCTTCCCGACGTGCCGACGATCCATGAAAGTGGCGTGCCGGGCTTCGAAACCTATTCCTGGTATGGCATCTGGGCGCCGGCAAAGACGCCACGCGCCATCGTCGATCGCCTCAACGAGACCATCCGGGCGGCCTTGCGGCAACCGACCGTGCTGGCTGCCATCAAGGCCGATGGCGGCGAGGCGGAACCGGCTTCACCGGAAGACACCGGCCAATTCCTGGCCAATGAAATCGCCAAATGGCGCAAGGTGATCGTTAGCGCCGGGATCAAACCGGAGTAAGTAACGCTTCAGCGCCATTTCAACGCCAAGCCGGCGGGTGGCTGCCCAAAGGCACGGCGGGAAGATCCCAGCGCGGGGTGGTTTCCGACATCTTCACGATCGGCCCCAGATGCGTCAGGCGCCCGGCCGGCGAATCGGAATCGGTCATGCAGTTGCGCAGCTGATCGGTCGAGATTTCCCCCGGGCAGGCGTTGAATTGTTCGACCGTCATCAGGCCATGCTGGCGGATCCAATGGCCGGTGCCGGCAAGTGAGATCCTGACCAGCCAGCTCCCGCCTTCGCGAGCGCGTCGACCCAGGGCCACCATGGCGCCATAGGCCATCAAATATCCAGCGACATAGTCCTGCGCCGAGACCGGCAAAAAGGCCGGCATCTGCCCCTCGGGCCGCCAGGCCATGCCATTGGCGGATTGCACGATCGTGTCGTAGCCGCGCCGCAAGGACCAGGGCCCGCTATGGCCCCAGGCGCTCAGCGTCACATAGACCAGCCCCGGTCGCAACTGCGCCAGCGCCTCGGGCGAAAACCCGCGCAAGTCCAGGCTTTGCGGCCTGTAGGCTTGCGAAAAGACATCCGCTTCACGGATCAAGGACTTGAGCTGCTGTGCCTGCGCCGGCTCGCGCAGATCGAGAAAAGTCGAGCGCTTGCCCAGCCCGGTGTCGAGGTCGAACATGCCGGAATCCGGCAGCCCCTCGCGCGACACCCGCAGGACTTGCGCGCCATGCTCGGCCAGCGTCTTGCCGCAGGTCGGGCCGGCCAGCACCCGGGTCAGGTCGAGCGCCCGGATCCCCGACAAGGGTCGATCGCCTGCGGGCATAGGCTCAGGGGGGGCCTCGCCGATCTTGATGATCTCGAGCAGCGGCAAGGCGGCCACGGCGGCGGCCTGCGGCGTCGCTAGCCATTGCGCTTCGTTGCGGACCAGGGCGCAGCAGCCGCCGGCATCGAAGATCGCCTGCTCGAGGGCTTCGCCGTGCCACAAGGCTACCGCGGCGGCAACCGCTGCCCGGTCGGGGCCGACGCCGAGCACCGCGAGATTGCGGTCGCGCAGATTGAAGAAATTGCAATGCAGGTGGATCCAGCGCTGGTCTTGCAACTGGTAGAAACCGGTGACTTCATCGCGCGGCCTGGGTGGCTGGCGCCCGTCGATCTTGAGGTAATGGTTGCTGCGCAAGGCTGCGGCGGCCGCGATCAGGTCGACTTGGAGGGCTTGCTGACGTCCGGTTTTCAAGGCCCAGAGATCGGCTGCGGCGAGGCCGGCAGCGGCGATCGAAGCCGCCCCCGGTGCGGCCAGCCGGTAGGGGCTGCGGAACAAGGGATCCGCACCCGAAAACAGGACTGAATCGGCGGCGGCGGCCGGCAGTCCGCCCAGCGCCAGCAGCCCGCGCAACGACGTGGATGGCATCAGTTGACTCCGGTCTGGCGGGCTGGAAGGCAAACGCAGAGCGCCAGCAAGGGGTCGAGGCTGGTTTGATGCTCGAGTTGGTCGATGAAGGCGATCACGCCATCAGCCCGCTGCTGGCCCAGGGCAGGAACTGCCAGCGACAAGAACTTGGCCTTGACCGCGGCATCGGTCATCGGCCGGTCGCGGTCGCCCAGGGGGATTTCCTCGGTCGCGGTCAAGCTGCTGCCATCGTCGAATTCGATCTCCACCGCACCCGGCCTGCCGGCAGGAAAGCGCGCTTCGAAGTCGCAGTCGGCAATCGCCTCGACCAGCAAGGTCAAGCGCATCACGTCGGCGCCGAGAAAGCGTTGTCCATGGAACTGGGCTTCGCCCAGGCAGCCATCAGCCAGGGCCATGGCCACGCAGGAAGGCAGGCTGTGGTCAGCGGTCTCGCGATTGAGCGGCCGGAATTTATCCGCATCGGCAGCCCGCGCAATGGTTTCGGGCCTGACTCGGGCGCGGATCCTGACGATGCGGTCGAGGCGGTTCGCAGCTTCCCGGTGCAAGCTGGCCGCTGCCGCCACCGGCGCCTGCAAGGCATATTGCACCGGGTACTGTTTCAGGCTGACCTGCTCCAGCCGGTAAGCCTGATGATCGAGCGCGAACGCTGCCGGCGACTCGGTGCGCCCTGCAGTCTTCTCGAACAGCCATTCATAGGCATTCAGCGGGCCGCTGAAGCCGGCGCCCGCGAGCCGGGCACTGCTGATGCTTTCAGCGGCGCTGAGCGGATAGCCGATCGCCTTGGCCATGCTCAACTTGCCTTTGGACAGCACGCCCAAGGTCAGATGGCGAGTGCCGCCGAGCACACTGCCCTGGGCCATTTCGATGGCGCTTTGGCCCCAGGCCTTGCCGGCGACGAAGGGCACGACAAATCCCGCAGCGCTGGCATGGTGAAAGCCTCGGTCCTGGAACGAGAAGGCGTCGCAGAGCCGGATCTGCACCTCGTACCCGGCCACCAGCGCCTCGATGAAAGTCCGTCCGTTGCCGCGCGCTTCCTGCACGCAGGCCAAGGCGACCGGAATGTTTTCAGCCGGGTGGCAGACATCGCGCGACCAGTAGACATCCATGAAATCAAGGTAGCGGACCAAGGCGCCGTTGATCGCTGCCGCACCTTCAGCTGTGCTGCGGCGCCCGCTGCCGATCAAGCTGGCACCGGCCTGGTCGGCCGCGATTGTCGGCGCCAAGGGTTGCAACAAGCGCACCGGCAAGGCATCCAGGGCACCCAGCGCGCAACCGAGCGTGTCGAGCAACAAACGCTTGACGGCGGCCACCGTCGAAGCCGGCAAGCCCTCATAGCGGATCTGGGCGACAAACTCGCCGATGCGCAAGGCCAGCGGCGCCTGCTTGGGTAGAACCTGTGGCGAATTCATTGGCCGGCCAGGATGCGGCTATGGATATAGGCCTGGCCTTCGAGCAGGCGGCGTGCGGTGCGCGAATAGGACGCCTCGAGCAACTGGCCATCGGCGTCAAGTCGCAGCTGCACCGGAAATATACCGGTCGGATGACCAATCCTGACGATGCCACTGCTGATGTCGGCCGTGACGGCCTGGACGACGGTGCCCTGGATACTTGCCGCAGCCGCCGTGCAGACCGCGCCGGTCGAGGCAAAGGCCTTGTGAAGCCTGGGCGGCGGCCCGATGACACGGCGCGCGGCAAAGCTCATCGCCTCTTTGGGCACGACCGCCTTGGTCAGGAAATTGACGTAATCGACTGACTCGGTCACCGCCACCGGCGTCGGCAAACGCGAGTCGGGGCCGAGCCCGATGGCGATCGCCGCAGCCCGGCGGACGGCCCAGAATCGCTGCAGGATTTCAGGCGTGAACTGATCCGGACCTTCGGTGCCCAGGATGCCGATTTCATGGGCGTGGAAATAGCAGGTGGCTTTGGCCACATCGACGATCGAGACAGTGACATGATGCCCCAGCTCGGGCACATACAAGGAGTCACTTGGGTTGCCGGTCGGCAGGATCTTGCCGGTGGTAGCACCTGCGGTGCCCGAATAATCCATGCGGATTTCGGCCCCGGTACCGGGAACGCCGGCGATCGAATAGCTGCCTTCGACGGCCGGGCGACCCTCGCGGACCGGCACATAGGCGATCAGCATCTGCCGCGCATTGGTATTGAAGATGCGGACGACTGTTTCGGGTTCCTGCGGCAACACGAAGCCGGCCTCGATCGCGTAGACGCCGACCGCTGCTGACAGATTGCCGCAATTGCCGCCGAGCGCGACATAGGCTTCTTCGATGCCGACCTGGCCAAAGGTGTAGGTCACATCGGCGCCGTGGGCACGGCCGGGCCCGATGATGCAGACCTTGCTGGTGAGCGGATCGGCGCCGGCCAGGCCATCGATCTGGCGCGGGTCGGGGCTGCCCATGACGGCCAGGATGACCTTTTCGCGCAGCTTGGCATCTTGCGGCAAGTCGACCTCATTGAAGAACACGCCCTTGCTGGTGCCGCCGCGCATGATGACGACCTTGATTGGGGTCAGTTCAGCCATTTTTTTCTCCTGTGAATATTGCCTGCTGCAACTCAGTCCCGCAGGCTGAGCAGCCATTCGGGCGGTAAGAACAAGGCCAGTTGATCGCCGATGTCGGCATCTGCTTCTGCCGTGACAACTTGCAAGGTCAAGCCGGCGGCCTCGACGTCATAGACACTGGTGCTGCCGAGAAAAACCTTGTCGACGATGCGGCCGGGCAAGATATTGCTGCCGCTGGCACCAGCCCCCAGCAGCTTGATCTTCTCGGGCCGGATACCGATCAGGTGGCCATCATTGGCACAGCCGCTGACTTGCAGCAGTTGCCCGGACGCCAAACGCAGCATCTTGTCGGCGACGAACTCGCCGCTGAAAAAATTTGCAGACCCGAGAAAATCCATGGCAAAGCGGTTGGCCGGCCGGTCATAGACTTCGCGCGGCGATCCCGACTGCACCAGCAGACCGTTTTGCATCAAACAGATCCTGTCCGCCAGCACCAGGGCCTCGCTCTGGTCATGGGTGACGAAGATTGCCGTGACGCCAAGCCGGTTGATCAGCTTGCGCAGCTCAAAGCGCATTTCCTCGCGCAGCTTCAGGTCTAGATTGCTCAAGGGCTCATCAAACAGGATCACTTCAGCCTCCACCACCAGGCTGCGCGCCAGCGCGACCCGTTGCTGCTGACCACCGCTCAGGGTTGAAGGGAAGCGCTCGGCCATGCCGCTCAAGCCGACGGTGGCAAGAATCGCTTCAACCCGCTGCGCCGCTTCGGCCTTGCCGATCTTCTTGATCTGCAGGCCGAAGGCAATGTTCTGCGCCACCGTCATATGCGGCCACAAGGCGTAGGACTGGAATACCAGACCGATCTTGCGCTGTTCAGGGGCTTCATTGACCGGTGGTTCGGCCGAGTAGACGACGCGATCGCCAATGCTGATGGTGCCGCTGCTCGGTTGCTCCAGGCCGGCGATACAGCGCAGCAGCGTGGTCTTGCCGCAGCCGCTCGGGCCCAGCAGTGCGATGGTTTCGCCGCGCTCGACCGCCAGATTTATGCCACCGACGGCCAAGGAACTGCCGAACTGCTTGGTCAGCCCCTGCACAATCACATGCGCCTTGCCTACCATGTTGTTTTCCCCGCAAGGCGATATGAAAGCCAGACCAGCAGTACGGTGATACCGCCCTGCAAAACGGAATATGCAAAGGCCTGCATGGCGCCTTGCATATCAAGCGCCTGCCAGGTGAGCACCGACAGCGTCATCGAGCGCGACGAATACAGCAGCACCGACGCCGTCACCTCGTTCAGGATGAAGATCGCCACCAGAATCCATGCCGACAGCAAGGCGCGTTTGGACAAGGGCATGGCAATCCTGCGCAGGCGCTGGAACAAGCCGGCCCCGAGCACGCGCGCGGCCTCATCCATCTCGCCGGAGACCTGCAGCAGGCTGTTGCCGGTGGCCCGCACCGCATGAACGGTAAAGCGCGCCAGGTAAGCAATCAGCAGGATCCACAGCGAGCCCCAGATGCCCAAAGGCGCACCGGCGTAGGCCCAGAGCATGCCGACTCCCATCACCATGCCGGGTATCGCAATCGGCATGGCGCTCAGATAGTCGAGCCAGGCGCGCCCCGGCACATCGGTGCGGCGCACGCTGTAGCTGATCAAAAACCCCAGCAGCGTCGCCAAGGTCGCACCGATGACTGCGAGCAGCAGACTGTTGCCGATCGCCCCCAGGCTTTCGGGTCGCAGCGCACGAACATAGTTCTGCACCGTCATGACATTCCAGTCGATCCTGCGCCCCAGAAAGCGCATGAACGATCCGACGATCAGGGCAGCAATCGGCAGCAAGGTCGTCAATGACAGGTAAAGGCCCAGCAAGGCCGTGACCAAAAACCGCCAGCGCCCGAGCGGCAGGCGCGCTGCCGGTTTGGGCTTGCCGGTGACAGCGATGAAGCGGCTGCTGATTCGCGTCATGCGCCGATAGACAAAGATGCCGGTCAGCGTCAACAGCAGCAGCAAGGTCCCGGCAGCTGCAGCCAGGTTGGGATTGTTCGGCTCATAGGAAAGCCAGAAATAGATTTCGCCAGGAATCGTCCGCAGCTTGCTTTCACGGCCCAACAGCGTCGGTACTGCAAAATTCTCTGCCGCCATCGTCCCGACGATCAACATGACCGAAAAGATCGCCGGCCACAACATCGGCAAAGTCACCCGGCGCAACAAATTCCAGCGCTGGCTGCCCAACACCTGGGCGGCCTCTTCAAGCTCGACGCTGATGGCCCGCATCGGTGCAGCAAGCACCAGCAAGGCATAGGGCGCGTAATGCACGCAGAGGACGAAAATAATCCCGGCAAAGCTGTAGACATTGACCACCGAACCCTGGCCGCCCAGCCCTTGCCAGAGCAGATTGATGAAGCCGACCCGCGGCGCGGCCAGGGCCATGAAAGCCAGGGTCAGCATCAGCGGCGAAAAATAGATCGGCAGGATCAGCAGCTTTTCCCACAACTCCGGGCGCGGGATGTCGAGTCGGGTGACGACCCAGGCCAACACCAGACCGATCGCGGCGCTGCAGATCCCCACGATGATGCCAATGGCCAAGGTGGTGATGATTGGCTCGGCGAAGTTCAGCGAGGCATAGATCTGCTCCAGATTGTCCAAAGTCAGCACGCCGTCGCTGGCTCGCGGCGGGGCGCTGCGCAAGGCCCCGTAGAACAGATAAGCCAGCGGCAGCAGCACCAGCAGCGCAACGACGGCAATCAAGGCCAGGCAAAGCAGCCTCTCGGCTGTCGTCAAGCGAGCCCGTAAAAACGTGCCTGCCAGCAGGCGCGTTGAGGCATCGGCCATCAGCTATTTCCGGAAGGCTGCGGTGAAGCGGTTGACCGCATCCTTGAACTGCGACGAAATTTCCGCCCAGTCAGCCCGGTAGTAGTTGCCGGGAAGCCGGTACCAGGACTCCATCGCATAAGGTCGTTCGTCCTTGGCATTCTTGCTCGCCGGCGCCAGCCCTGAACTATTGACCCAGGCCGTCTGGCCATCTTTTGAAAGTGACCAGGCGAGGAATAGTTTGGCCGCATTCGGATGCGGCGACTTGGCGGCAATGCTGATGAAATATGGCACGGCCAGTCCGGGCTCCGGAAACTTCCAGCGCAAGGGCGCGCCATTGCGCAATTGATTGCCGGCCGCAGTATCCGCAGTCACCGCAAACGCCATCGGAAATTCGCCTGTCACCAGACGATCAATCATCGGGTTGACAGCGCTGAACACCGCTGGCTTCAAAGCCGCGAGTTTTTTCAGGAAATCGGGCCCATATTGTTTTTCGAAAAAATAATAGGTCAGCTGGGTGGTTCCGCCAGCACGTATATCGACCGTCGCGGTGGCGCCGCCAAAGGGCGCTGCCGGCAACTGGTCCCAGGTTTTCAAGTGGGCCAGCCAGGCTTTCTGCTCAGGGTTGACTTCCTCGGTATTCCAGGCCACACCGATATGGGCCAGCCCGATGGCATACCAGTAGCCCTCTTTTTTCCACAGCTCCGGAATCAGATTGGCTGTCGGTGGCGTCCACTTCAGCAGCAACTTTTTCTCGGCCAGATCATCGCCAACATGGGGACTGGAGTTCATCCAGACATCGGCCACATGAGTGCCCGCCTGGAATTCGCTGCTGAAGCGCTGCACCAAGGCGCCACCCGAGCCGACGAAGGTCTTGACTGAGATGCAGGGGAAGAGTTTCTTGAAACGCTCGATCACATCGGCCGAGTTGTCTCTCAGCACCAGCGTGTAGAGCATGACCGTGTTTTCCTGGCAAGCAGCTTGCACGACCTCGCGGCTCAGGCCCGGCAGATATTGCTGGGCGCTCTTCCAGGCTTCGTCGTCAATCGCGGCCTGCGCAGTCGGGCTCTGAAGCAAGGTGAAAACTGCCGCCGAAACCACCAGCGCTTTGGCAAAACCAGGGAAATACATCGTCTCGTCTCCTGTAACTCGCTGTGCCAGCAGATGCTTCTTCGGGGGCCTGTGTCGCTTGAACAATATCCCGGGGTTGACAGCTGTTTCGCCCGCTTGATTCAAGAGCCTCGGCAACTCCGGATCAGCAAAATTACTTTAGCACCGCACCCGGCAAGGCCCTGAGCCTTGCCACGACATTTGCGTCCATATTTTGAGATATTGAAAAGGTCCGCTCAGTCCCGGGCAGGAGGCTCTGCATAATCCCCGCATGGCCTTGCGCAGCAAAATCGTTCCCCTCGTGGTGGCCAGTCCGCTGTTCTTGCAGAACGTCGACAGCTCGGTGATGGCGACGGCGCTGCCGAGCATCGCCAGCTCCTTGGATGTCGATGTGCTGCATCTGAATCTGGCGATCACGTCCTACCTCTTGAGCCTGGCGGTGTTCCTGCCGCTAAGTGGTTGGGTGGCCGAGCGATTCGGTGCCAAGCGGGTGTTCTGCACGGCGATCGCGATGTTCTCGATTGGCTCGGCGTTATGCGGCATGGCCGACTCGCTGGCTTCGCTGGTGCTGTACCGGATCCTGCAAGGTCTGGGCGGCGCGATGATGCTGCCGGTGGGGCGGCTGATCCTGCTGCGCAGCGTGCCGGCCACGCAGCTGATCGCCGCGATGGTCTGGTTCACCGTGCCGCCGGTGATCGGCCGCATGCTGGGCCCGCTGCTCGGTGGCGCGATCGTCACCTGGACCAGCTGGCGCTGGATCTTCCTGGTGAATATTCCCTTCGGCTTGCTGAGCATCGCGATGGCGATGCTGTTCATCGACGACAGCAAGGAAGTCGCCAGCACCGGATCGTTCGACCTCGGCGGCTTCCTGCTCTTGGCCTTCGGCCTGACCGGCATGATCGGTGCGCTTGAGGCTGCCGGCAAGGGACTGCTGCCAAGCTGGGTGATCGGCCTGATCGGCGCGGCCGGATTGCTGGCCACCGTGATTTACTGCCGGCGCAGCAAAGCCGACCCGATCATCGACTTTGCCATCCTCGGGCGTCCGACTTATCGGACTTCGATCATCGGCGGGGCGCCGTTGCGCATCGCTGTCGGCGCCTCACCTTTTTTGCTGCCCTTGATGCTGCAACTGGGTTTCGGTCTGTCGGCCCTGGACGCCGGACTGCTGACCGTGGCCACAGCGGTCGGCTCGCTGGCCACCCGTGCGGTGATGGTCAAGGCGATACGCCTGATCGGCTATCGCTCGCTGCTGATCACCACCACCGCCTTGACCAGTCTGATCTACGCCAGCTATGCCTTGTTCACGGCGCAGACGCCGCATCCGCTGATGTTCGGCGTGCTGATGATCGGCGGCCTGGTCAATGCGCTGGGAATGGTGGCGCTACAGACACTGGGCTATTCCGAAATCCCCAAACCCCATATGAGCCATGCGACCACCTTGGCGAGCATGGCGCAGCAGCTCTGCTTGAGCCTGGGCGTGATGTTTGGTGCCTCGCTGCTCGGCGCTGCAGTCTGGTGGCGCGGTGGCACGGCGAGCTTGATCGCTGCCGACTTTTCACCCGCCTTCGTGGCGATAGGTGCGATGACGCTGCTGTCGCTGGCGTTTTTCTTGCGCCTGAAAAAGGATGCCGAATAGCTCGAAATACATTGTCTGCGTCGATTACCCATAAGCCAGACTTATCTAAATGCAACGCAAACCCTGTAAAAATCAGGGCTGTTGCGCCCTAACATGACGGACTGATTTCGCGCCACCCCTTGCCGCTGCACGGCAAGTGGGCTGGCAGCCCGCCAAATTCTTACCGGATCAAGCCTGTGTCTGAACTCGCCGCGCCGACCCTGGCCCGCTTTGCTGCCGGGCTCCGTTTCGAGGACCTGCCCGATGAGGTGGTACGGCAGGCGCGCAATTGCATCATCGACACCGTCGGCGTCGCGGTTTACGGCTCACGCCTGCCCTGGAGCCGCATCATTGCCGCCTATGCCTTGCGCAATGGCGCGGGCGGCGTTTGCAGCTTGTTCGGCAACCCGCAAGCCAGGGTGCATGCGCCCTTCGCAGCGTTGGCCAATGGCGCTTTTTCGCATGCGTTCGAGCAGGACAGCCTACGCCGTCCCGGCGCTGCGGTTCATCCCGGCGCTTCGCTGCTGCCGGCTGCTTTGGCTGCGGCCGAAACCAGCCAGGCCAGCGGAAGGCGCTTGCTGACTGCCTTTGTCGCCGGGCTGGAGGTGATGTTCAGAATCGGCGCGGCCTCGCGCCACAGCAGTGAAGCGCTGGGCTTCCACGGCCCCGGCCTGACCGGCCCCTACGGCGCAGCGATTGCCAGCGGCCTGGTCCAAGGCCTGGATGCAGATCAGCTGGCTGCGGCGCTGGGCATCGCCGGCTCGCTGTCGGGCGGATTGCTGGCTTTCACCAAGGCCGACCAAGGCGCGATGGTCAAACGGCTGCATCTGGGGCGGGCGGCAGAGTCTGGCATCCTCGCCTCGCAACTGGCCGGTGATGGTTTCGAAGGCCCGCACAATGTGCTGGAAGGCCGCTATGGTTTTCTCGAAGCCTATTGCCGCGATGCCGATCCGTCCAGGCTGACTGCCGGTCTGGGCCAGGACTGGGAAACGCTGCGCATCTGCATCAAGGCTTATCCCTGCCATATCACCGCGCATACGCCGATCCAGGCGCTGCGCCGCTTGATGGCCGAGCATCAATTCACTGCGGCTGACGTGAGCGCCTTGAGCATCAAGGGCGCGCACAAGTTGATCAGCCATCATGATTTGCGCGAACCGCAGGATCTGATGCAAGCGCAATATTCGGTGCCTTTTTGCGTCGCGCTGGCGCTGGTCCGCGACCCGGCTGATCCGCGCAGCTGGGACGATGCCGCGCTGGCCGACCCCTTGATTCGAAGCCTCTGCCGGATGATCAGGCTGCAGCCTTTTGCCGAGGGCGAAAAGCTCGACTCGGGCTGGCACACCCGCATCGCGGTCGATCTGCTCGATGGCCGGCGCCTGACTGCCGAAGGCCTGAGCTTTCGCGGCATGCCCGAAGACCCGCGCAGCGATGACGAAATCGCTGGCAAATTCCGCTTGCTCATCGGCAATGCCGACCCCGCCAAATCCGAGTTACTGCTCGCCGGACTGCAGCACCTCGAGGCGGCTGAGGATGTGAAGATCTTCTGGGCAGCAGCTTCACTTTAGAGCCAATTTACCCTGGTAATACCGATGGATATGAAAAGACGACAACTGGGCAAGATCAGCGCGGCACTCGCGGGCGCCGCCCTCCTGCCGCGCGCATTCGCAAAGCCGGATGCAGCAGCGACTTACCCTTCGCGGCCGATCACTCTGGTGATTCCGTTCGAAGCCGGCGGCGGCACCGACATCATCGGCCGGGTCATCGGCAACAAGCTCAGCGAAGTGCTGGGCCAGCCGGTGGTGATCGAGAACAAGGCCGGCGGCAACGGCTCGATCGGCGCCAACAAGGTGGCCAAGTCGGCCCCTGATGGCCATACGCTGACGATGGTCACCGGCAGCCTCACGGTCAACGTGACCCTGCAGGGCAACAAGCAGCCCTATGACCTCTTGCGCGACTTCGTGCCAGTCACCCAGATCACCTCGCAGCCCTATGTGCTGGTGGCCAATCCCGCCATGCCGGCCAAGACCTTGGCCGAGCTGATCGCGTTGGCCAGGGCCAAGCCCGGGACATTGAATTTCGGCAGCTCGGGCATCGGCGGCCTGAGCCATCTGTCGGGCGAGCTGTTCGCGCTACTGGCCAAGATCAAGATGACCCATATTCCCTACAAGGGCGGCAGCCCCGCGATGAATGCGGTGATCGGCGGCCAGATCCAGATGCTTTTTTCGACCCGCATCCAGGCCCACCCCTTCATCACCTCGGGGCAACTGCGTGCGCTGGCCGTCAGCACCGCCACCCGCACGCCGGCTGCACCCGATCTGCCGACGATGCAAGAAGGCGGCGTACCGGGGTTCGAAGTGGCGGGTTGGTACGGCATGCTGGCGCCGGCCGGCACCCCGGCAGCAATCGTCGAGAAGCTCAACCATGCCATCGTCAATATCCTGAAAATGCCTGAAGTGCGCGAAAGAATGGATTTCGACGGCTCGGTCGCGGTCGGCAGCAGCTCGGCAGCCTTCGGCGCCCATCTGCGCAGCGAGGTCGAAAAATGGCGCCGGGTGATCCACGAAGCCAACATTCCGATCGGATGAACCCCATGCAGGATCAAACCAGAATTACAAGCACCAGCTTCGCCATCGAGCTCGCCTCACGCAGTGCTGCGCTGCGTTGGCAAGACCTGCCAGCCGCGGCGGTCCATTGGGCCAAGGTCGGCATCCTCGACACCGTGGGTGTCACGCTGGCCGGCAGCCATGAAAGCGCCACAATTCTCGCCGCGCAAGCGCTCGAGCTGAACAGCGGGCCGAGCCTGCTGGCCGGGCAGAAGCGCCGGGTCGGCAGCCTCGACGCCGCGCTGATCAACGGTACGGCCTCGCATGCGCTTGACTTTGACGACTGCAACAACACCATGGGCGGTCATCCATCGGCGCCGGTGTTGTCGGCCCTGTTCGCGCTGGCCGATGAGCTGGGCAGCACGGGCGAGGATTTCGTCCTCGCCTATGTGGCGGGCTTCGAGGTCGAGACCAAGATCGCCCTGGCGGTCAACTTCCATCACTACACCAAGGGCTGGCATCCGACCGCCACGCTGGGCGTCTTCGGCGCCGCCGCAGCCTGCGCCAAGCTGATGGGTCTGGACGCACAGCAAACCGCCACCGCCCTGGCTTTGGCGGCTTCATTCGCCTCGGGCATCAAAGCCAATTTCGGCACCATGACCAAGCCGCTGCATGTCGGTCATTGCGCCCGCAACGGCCTCTATGCTGCGCGGCTGGCGCGTGCCGGCTACACCGCCAACAGTGGCAATGTGTTCGAACATGAGCATGGCTTCCTCGACGTCTTCAACGGCCCCGGCACCTATGACGCCGGCCGTGCGCTGAACGCCTGGGCAGCGCCGCTCGACATCATCACGCCGGGTATCGCGATCAAGCAATATCCCTGCTGCGGTAGCACCCACCCGGCCATCGACGCCATGCTCGATGTCGTGCGCACGCATCAGCCGCAGGCTGCAGACATCGCCAGGATCGAAGCCTGGATCCATGGCCGCCGGCTCCAGCACACGAATCGCGCCAACCCGCAAAGCGCGCTCGACGCCAAGTTCAGCCTGCACTATGTGCTGGCCCGCGCGGTCACCGACCGCTGTGTTGCAGTCGACCATTTCGAAGGCCAGGCTTACCTGGACCCGGCAGTGCGCGAGCTGCTGCCGCTGATTCATGTGGCGGCTTATGACGCGAGCCAGTTCCCGGACGAAAACCATTTCGGTGGCGCGGTGCGGGTTACGCTGAAGAACGGCCAGGTCCTGAGCAGCCAGGTCGATCAGCCGCTGGGCCGTACTTCGGCGAACGCCTTGCCGGCTGATTTGCTGCGGGCCAAGTTCAGGCTGTGCGCCAGCAAGGTGCTGCAGCCCGAAGCGATCACGCCGATCGTGCAGATGATTGAAACCATTGAAACCCTGGACGATATGCGCTTGCTGTCGGCCCGGATCATGCAAGCCAACTTTGACTAAGGAATTGACAGTGACTCCAGTGATACATGACTACGACGTGGTGGTGGTCGGCAAGGGCAATGCCGCCCTGTGCGCGGCGCTTGCAGCCAAGGACCATGGCTTGCGCGTCGCCATCCTCGAAGCCGCACCGGAAGAAGAGTCAGGTGGCAACAGCCGCTTCGCCGGCGGCGTGATGCGCTTCGCCTATTCGACGGTCGAAGAGCTGCAGCAAGTCACCGAGCTGAGCGAAGAAGAAATCGCCACCAGCGATTTCGGTACCAACACCACCGACGAATTCTTCGACGATATGTTCCGTCTGACGAATTTCCGCACCGATCCGCAACTGTCTGAAATCCTCGTCACCCGCAGCCTCGAGATCATGATCTGGCTGCGTGCCAAGGGGGTGAAATTCGTCCCCAATTTCGGCCGCCAATCCGCCCTGGTGAACGGAAGGCGCAAGTTCTTCGGCCGCTTGCCGATCGAAGCCTCGGGCGGCGGCGCCGGGCTGGTGCAGTTCCTCGACAAGGCAGCGGTCAAGGCCGGCATCGACGTGCATTACCGCACCCGCGCCAAGTCGCTGATCTTCGAAGGCGAACGCGTCGTTGGCGTGCACACCAACCAGGGCGGCGTGCCGGTCGATTTCCACGCCAAATCGGTGGTGCTGGCCTGCGGCGGCTTTGAAGCCAATGCCGAGATGCGCGCGCGCTATCTGGGCCCGGGCTGGGAGCTGGCCAAGGTGCGCGGCTCGCGCTTCAACCAGGGTGACGGGCTGAACATGGCGCTGGCCGCTGGTGCGGCCGCCCATGGCAACTGGTCGGGCGCGCATGCCACCGGCTGGGACGTCAACGCTCCGGATTTCGGCGACATCAATGTTGGCGACCAGTTCCAGAAGCACAGTTATATCTTCGGCCT
Organism: uncultured Burkholderiales bacterium; assembly: GCA_903820745.1. Classification (GTDB taxonomy): domain Bacteria; phylum Pseudomonadota; class Gammaproteobacteria; order Burkholderiales; family Burkholderiaceae_C; genus Paucibacter_A. Next base: position 1,438 of record CAIJIT010000139.1, on the reverse strand, counting down.
GCTGATCAATTCCGAGGGCAAGCGCTTCGTCGACGAGGGGCTCGATTTCCATTCCTTCACCTACGCCAAATATGGTGGTGAATTGCTCAAGCAGCCGGGCCAGTTCGCCTGGCAGGTGTTCGACGCCAAGACCGCCAAATTGCTGCGCTCGGAGTACCGGATCAAGATGATGACCAAGGTCAGCGCCAACACGCTGGAAGAACTGGCGACCAAGCTCGAAGGCGTCGACCCGGCAGCCTTTCTGGAAACCGTGCAGGCCTACAACGCCTCGATCAAGACCGAGGTGCCGTTCGACCACACGGTCAAGGATGGACGCGGCACCGTCGGCATCAGCCCGGCCAAATCGAACTGGGCCCAGGCCCTCGATACCGCGCCGTTCGACGCCTACAACACCACTTGCGGCATCACCTTCACCTTCGGCGGCCTGCGCATCAAGCCCGAGAACGGCCAGGTCGTCGACGTCCATTTCAACCCGATCGAAGGCCTGTTCTGCGCTGGTGAAATGGTCGGCGGCCTGTTCTACTTCAACTATGCCAGCGGCACCGGCCTGGTCTCGGGCGCGGTCTTCGGGCGCCTCGCCGGTGACGGTGCTGCCCTGGCTGCCAGCAACAGTTGAATCGACTGGAGCCCCTCATGTTGACAAGAACCTTGCTCGTTTTATGCAGCGCTTTGGCAGCGCTGCTCGGAGGCGCGACACAGGCCGCCGAGGTCTATCCGTCCAAGCCGATCCGCCTGATCGTGCCCTTTGCGGCAGGCGGCGGCAATGACAATATCGCGCGCCTGGTCGGGCAGATGCTTGCCAAATCGATGGGTCAACCGGTGCTGGTCGACAACCGTCCGGGTGCCGGCGGCTCATTGGGCGCTGAAATGGCGTCCAAGGCGCCGGCCGATGGCTATACGCTGTTTCTCGGCGGTGTCGGCAGCCATACGCTGAACCCCAGCATCAACCATGCGCTGGCCTATGACCCGGTGAAGGATTTCGCGCCAATCACCTGGCTGGCCTCGGCACCGATGGTGCTCGTCGTCCATCCTTCGGTAGCGGCCAACTCGGTGCAGCAGTTGATTGACTATGCGAAGAAGAACCCCAACAAGCTGAACTTCGCCTCGAATGGCAATGGCAGTAGCTCGCAACTCGCCGCGGTGATGTTCAACACAATGGCCAAGACCGAGATGGTGCATATTCCCTACAAGGGTTTGTCGCCTGCGGTGACCGACCTGATCGGTGGCCAGGTACAGCTGATGTTCAGCAGCGTCGTCGCGATCCTGCCGCATATCCAGGCGGGCAAGGTCAAGGTGCTGGCGGTGACCAGCGCGCAACGGATCCAGAGCCTGCCGAATGTCCCGACCATCGCTGAATCGGGCCTGGCCGGCTATGAAACCAGCAGTTGGTACGGCATCCTGGCACCCGCAGGCACGCCAGCGGCGATCGTCAGCAAGC
>CAIJIT010000138.1 GCA_903820745.1 uncultured Burkholderiales bacterium | reverse complement strand
GAACAAGCCGCAGGGCTTGTTCGACCCCGCCCGCGGCACCTGCGTGCCTTGCGCAGGGACGAGAAGGGCGTCCGCATGCTTGCGGCGCCGGGGCTGAGTCCGGACAGTTGGAGGCCCAGTGCGGGCGTCCAACTGCCTGACGAAGGGCGAACGCCTGCTGGCGTGAGTGCGGCCTGCCAGGCACCTGCGTGCCTCTGCCCTTGCTGCCCTTGACTGTCCCTTCAAGCAAAATTTTGACCAAATACTTAGTAAATTTAAATAAAACATTTATTTTCACGTATTGATATGCTTTGGAGAATATTTCGTCGACTGAGCCTGTTTGGACTGGCTGTACTTGGCCTCAACAACGAGGCGCCTCGGGCAAGGCTATGACGGTTCGGCACATTCGTTCGTGCGGGCAATGTTGTCCGGCCTAAGCGTTGGCTTTTTTGATCGTGCTGCCCGCCTGACTTGGCGATCAGTCACGTGTCAGCATTGGATCCGGGATTCAAGTCAAAACCATTTTGCTTTCCGGGCAACTTTTAGGAATGGATCGCATGCCTACATTGACTGGCACTTACGGAGCTGCCACCCTGACTGGCGGGGCGGGTGACGATACGATCCTCGGCCTTGGTGGCGACGACACGCTAATCGACATCAATGGGGGCAACAACCTTCTTGACGGTGGTTCGGGTAATGACAGCCTGACTGCGCAGTCGCTGACAGGCAGCGAGACCTTGATCGGCTGGCTGGGCAATGACAATCTGATTGCGACTGGCTTCATCGTCAGCTTGGATGGTGGGGAGGGCAACGATTCCTTGACTGCCAACGGGGAGATGAACGTTTCGGGCAGGCAAAGCAATGTCATCGGCGGCAACGCCAGTCTCTCTGGAGGTGCGGGTGATGACTATTTAACTGTTTTAATTACAGTTTTGTCAGTGTGAGCGGCGACAACGGCAACGATTATTTGCAAATCATTTGGTGCCGATCATCTGTGCTAGCAGGCGGAGGGGGCGACGACCAACTTAAGGTTGCTATCGCAAGCAGCACCTTCCATACCGATGGCGACTTGCAAGTCAGTATCTCGGCTTCGCTCGACGGCGGCGACGGCAATGACCAGCTTATGGTGCAAAGCACGGCCTACGTTGAGATGACCCTAGCCCTGCAAGGCGGCGCTGGTAATGACAGTCTTGCCGTGAGTGACTACTACGCTGGCGACACTGGGATTTCCGGTCAGGCATAGGGCATCTCTTCTGCGAGCCTTGACGGCGGCTTAGGCGACGACCTGCTGACGGCAGGGGCGTTCTCCATTTAAGTATGACTGGCGGTAGCGGTGCCGATACCTTTGCTCTGATGGCCCAGCAATACCGGACTTTGCTCGAAGGCACTCGTTTGTTCTACGGCCCCGACAACGTCAAAACTTCGATCACTGCCGACCCGACAGTTATCACCGACTTCGAAGTTGGCGTTGATAAAGACATGCTGGACTACTCGGACTTGCTTCGCAACGCAGCAGCCGGTTATGACGGATCGAACCCTTTCACATCGGGCTATCTCAAGTTGACACAGGCGGGAGCCGACGCATTGTTGAGTTTTGATGCTGATGGGGCGACCGGCTTGGCGCAGACGCCGGTAGGGATTGTCTTGCTCAAGAACGTAATTGCTAACGATCTATTGGCCGGTAACTTCAGCCCTAATTTTTCGCCCACTGCTTTACTTCCTTCGGCTCAGACCCTTACCGTTACCGCGTTAGCCGATAAGTTGAACGGCGGGCTTTGCAACGACACCATCACTGGCCTAGCCGGCAACGACACGATTGACGGTGGTGCGGGCAGCGACAGCATCGACGGGGGCGAGGGCGATGAAAGCATCGTCGGCGGCTTTGGCAACGATACGTTGCTGGGTGGTTCTGGCAACGACACGATCTATGACGATCAGGGCAATAATTTTCTGGACGGCGGGTCGGGCAATGACAACTTGGGTGCCCAATCACTAATGGGCAACGCGACACTGATAGGCGGGCAGGGTAATGACTACCTGTATGCGACCGGCCCCGCCGTCAGCTTGGACGGCGGGGCCGGCGACGATTCACTCGACGCCATCGGTGATACGTTCACTGGCGGTGGCACCAGTTGGGTCCTTGGTGGCAATGCCCAATTGTCAGGTGGCGCTGGCGCCGACAATCTGCGGGTGATGTGGTACAGCAGCGCAATCCTGAGTGGCGGCGATGGAAACGACAGTCTGGATGTTTCATTTAGTCGATCGGCTGTACTTTCCGGCGGCGGCGGCGACGACAGTCTGAAGGTCAGTCTTTCCGCTTCCAGTAACTACACCGATGGCGACTTTCGAGCCAATGTGATTGGCTCGCTAGGTGGCGCAGATGGCAATGACGAGCTTACTGTCTCCGCCAACAGCCAGATCAGCGGCGGTCAGATAAGGGCTGAACTTCAAGGCGGAACTGGAAATGATCGCCTAAACGTGAGCGATCTCTACGCGGGCGACACCGGCAACTATTGGGGTGAACTGTGGAATTGTGTCAGCGAGCTTGGACGGAGGGTCAGGCGACGACCTGCTGACGGCCAGGGGCGTACTGCATCTGAGCCTGACAGGCGGCACAGGTGCGGATACCTTTGTACTGACCGCGCAGCAATACCGGACCTTTCTCGAAGGCACGCGGGCGTTCCTGAACGCGGACAACAGCTACACCTCGGTCGCAGTTGGACCGACGGTAATCACCGACTTCGAGGTGGGTGCCGGCAAGGACGTTCTCGACTGCTCGGAACTGCTGAAAAATGCAGCGCTGGCTTATGACGGAACAAACCCATTCACCACGGGCTTCCTTACGTTGACACAGTCTGGCAAGGACACTGAGGTGAGCTTCGACGCGGATGGAGGGGCTGGATCGGCGAACAGAGCCGAGACGATCGCTGTGCTCAAGAACGTCCTCGTAACGGATCTGCAGGCGGGTAACTTCAGTCCTAATTATTCGCCTGATGGTTCGTTACCCGTGCTCTCCTATAGTTGGGGCGCGCATACCTTGCTCAACGCGGTCGATTTGCTTGCTAATGGGCTGGCCGTCACGACAGATGTCAATGGCGCAGCCAATCTAGGAGTTGTTACCAGTAAGACCTTGGTGCTGACTGCGAGCAGGGCCGTCCCAGCGGCTGAATCCACTGCGACTGACCAGGCAGTGAATCTGCAGGATGCGATTGCGATCCTCAAGATGATCGTTGGACTCGATGTCAACGGCGCCGGCAAAGCCTTGTCACCCTACCAAGCTTATGCGGCCGACTATGACGGCAACGGCAAGGTCGAGCTGAGCGACGCGATCGGCGTGCTCAAGCATGTGGTCGGTCTTGATGCGCCAACGCCGCAATGGCTGTTCTTCAATGAGCTCGACACCGCAGTGCCTGGCAAGGCGAATTTGCTGCCGGGTTCAGTGCCGGGCTTGAGCGCCGATCTGTCGGGATCTGGGCCTATCCACGTCGGCCTGGTCGGCGTGCTGCGCGGCGATGTGGACGGCAGCTATGCGGGTGCTGCCGGCGCGCTGGATCTGGATACCGATGCTACGCATGCCAACTACTTCACCCTGCTGCTGGCCGCCCACAAGGAGTTGAGTCCGTCGCAGTTTGGGGTGTATCCCTATCCCTGAGCCGTTGATCAGGGTTCGACATTCCCGGAAACCAAACCCCGCAATCCGCTGCGCTGCTTGTCGGGCTACCGGACGCGGGTTGATTGGCGCGCAGTTCGGGGTGTATCCATGAACATTCGACCGTTCAGGAAGGCAGGCTTGCGATGAAAGTTTTTGGATCGTCCAAGGGCGCCGTTCACGCCAGTTCGGCCAAAAGTTCGGGGTGGCGACTGATCAGCTTCAGCAAGCTTTGCGCTGCCCCACTGGGGATCTTTCGACCCTGCTCCCATTCTTGCAAGGTTCGCACCGATACACCGGTTGCCCGGGCAAACTCGGATTGGGACAAGCCAGCCTGTGTACGCAAAGCCATCAATTGCCATTGCGGCCCGACCAGCACCTCCTGTTTTTGGATTGCGCCATCGGCCAAGGCTACAGTGCGGCGAACGCTACCGTCAGGCAAGGGCTCAAAACGGGTCGTCCGGGCCGACTTGCCGGCTCTGATCTCTTGCACTGCCTGGAGCAGTTCAGCGCCGATGTCACGTTTGGCGTCGCGCGCCTTGAGTTGTTCATCAGTCATCATTTGCCAAGGCCTCCTTCAGTTTTTTCAATATTGCACCGGGGATGCTGGCACGCACGCTTTTGGCGTAAATCACCAACAGAAGAATCTGCCCGGCGGCATTACGTGTGTAGTAGCACACCCGAACTCCGCCAGACTTGCCGGCACCTGCCCGGGTCCAGCGCAGCTTGCGCACGCCGCCCGAACCTCTGACGACATCGCCTGCATCGGGCTGTTCCATCAAGAATTTTTGAAAAGCGGTGTAGTCGTCTTCGGTCAAGTAGTCGTACACCAATTTGGCGAACAGACTGGACTCGATGAACTCGTATCGCATAAAGCGAAATTATACGCTTAAAGCGTATAAAAAACTCACGGAATTCGTCTGTCAATGTTCCCGAGGGTTTGGCTGAAATAGCTTGGAAGGTCCAATATTTGCCTCGGCAAGCTCGAATTGTGGATTGCTGGGAACGGATCCGTGAGTAGTCGACTGATGCTCCCACTTCCCCGAATCCAGCCCCCGCAATCCGCTGCGCTGCCTGTCGGGCTACGGGCCGCTGGTTGAGAGGCTCGATGCAGTTCGTCAGCGCAACTCCCGCGTGTGCCAAACCCGCAAGATATAGACGGTTGACCCGACCAGCTCGTATCGCATTTCGTAGTTGCCGACAATGATGCGGCGAACTTCGCGAGGCAGGTACTGATCCAGTTGTCGCCCGCTTTGTGGTCGATCGAGAAGCTGCCTGGGCGCCACCGTCAAGGTTTGAACCGCCCGCGCTGCGGCGGTCGGGTTCACTGTGGCCAGAAAGTCATAAAGCCGGGCAATATCGGCTACGGCTTCCTTCGACCACTTCAGTTTCATTTTTGGGGTATGGGCAGGGGCTGGTCGGTCGCCAGACTCGCCGCCCAAGCCTCTACGTCCGCTTGGTCGACGACTCGACCGGCGGTGACATCTGCCATCCCCGCCAAGGTCAGGCGGTGGCGTTCTTCTTCCTCGCCCACCCATGCGGTCAGGGCCTGCTTGACGATCCAAGCGCGTGGGCGATCGAGCCGCGCGGCCAAGTCGTCAATCTTTTTGGCCAGCGGTAGCGGCACATGGGCAGTCAGCACTTTCGTATCCATCGCCGGTCTCCATTTCAATCAAATCCAATCTTAGTGATTTAATTTGATACAGGCAATGAGGCATACGCTTTCGGCGTACGCCTGAGCCGACGACTACCCGTCCAAACCTGGCAATCCGCTGCGCTGCTTGGCGGACATGCTGGTCAGGGTTGACATGGCTATGGGTGTTAACTACAGTGGGCATATTCTGCAAGTCCTTCGAACCGCTGAATTCGATAAATGGCTGGCTGGCTTGCGTGACCGTATGGGCCTCGAGCAAATCACCGCTCGTCTGGATCGCTTGGCGCTGGGCCACTGCGGAGACTGCCGGTCAGTTGGCGGCGAGGTGATGGAGTTGCGCATTCACGCGGGGCCGGGTTACCGGGTGTATTACTGACAAGACGGCGAGACGCTGGTATTGCTGCTGTGCGGTGGCGATAAGTCCACTCAGCGACGCGACATCGACCGAGCCCGAACCATGACTCAATCGTTGAAGGAGTGAAAGACATGAACCCAAAAGCCGCCGCGGCGCTAGGCCTTGCACCTTACGACAGTGCTGACTACCTCAAGACCGAGGACGACATCGCGGCCTATATTGAGGCCGTGACGGAAGACGGCGACGCCGCACTTATCACCCATGCCCTGGGCGTTGTGGCGAGGGCTCGCAATATGAGTCAGTTGGCCCGTGACGCGGGCTTGAGCCGTGAGGGCGTTTACAAGGCCCTAGCGGATGACGGTAACCCCAGCCTTGCAACGGTCGCCAAGCTGGCCAAGGCCTTGGGATTCAAGTTGTCGCTTGCGCCGCTGTGATGGTTGACTTGGTGCCGGACGCGCAGCAGCCGCTCGCGAGCAGTTTTAACTTGAGGTGGCGGTAGACGGTCAGGGCAGGCAGAACCTGGGCGGCCGTTGCCTGCTTCACCGGATCCAAACCCCGCAATCCGCTGCGCTGCTTGTCGGGTGACGGAGGCGGAAAATCCAGTCGAAACTTTGGGACTCAGCCCGCGATCGAGAAGTGTTCGACCTTGGGCGGCTCGGCGAAGAAGGGGCCGACGATGGCGCGCCATTGGGGGAACAAGGGCCCGCCGCGGAAATGTTCGGTGTGGTCTTCCAGGGTCGCCCATTCGATTTGCAGCAAATAGCGCTCGGGCGATTCGATGCCGTGCAAGACCTTGGCCTGACCGAAGCCCTGTGCTTGCGAGATCACCGAGTTGATGCCATGCGCGATGGCGATTTCGAAAGCGGCTTGCTGGCCTGGATGGATGCGGATGTCGGCGACTTCAAGAATCATGGCGGGCTCGAATTGAGAAATGAAGAGCGGATGCTAACGCCTGCGCCAATCGGCCTGTGCCTGCATCCATAGCGCGGCGCGATCTTGCAGCCACCTGAGCGCCTGCGGGCGATCGCGCAGATGGGCGTCCAGGAAGGCGAGGCTAACCCCTTCGATGATGGCGGCGGTTTCCAGGTCCGCTGCGCCAGGCATTGATCGGCTGAGGCTTTGCTCGTCGCTGTGTCCGTTGCCAGTATTGCCGCCACCACCGCCGCGCCGCTTGCCATGTCCGCCTGAGTCGCCGCCTTCGTCACGTCCGGACGCTTTGCGTTTGGCGGGTGCCGCTGCAGCAGCATCGACTGCCGCCAATGGTGAACCGGCCAGACTGGCGTGGCTGGCATTGGCGAACCAGAGCAGGTATTTGTTGCCCGCCGGCAGTAGGTCGAACAACTCGACCCGTTGTTCAGCCGAAGAGATCCGGCCTGACGGATCGGCATCGCGCCGGGAACTGATCAACAGCAGGGGGCCGGCCTCAAAATGAGGTGGACGTTCGGTCGACTCGACCGCAACGGTGGGGCTCAAGGCGATGGCGGCGTGGAAATGCTCGAGCAACGGGCCGGCCAGCACGGTTTGCGCGCCGAGGTCGTAGCCGACCAGGGCGATGCGGCTGAAGTCGACCCGCGACCATAGCGAATCGCCGCTCGCGCCTCTTCGCCTGGCTTCGGCCAGCGCGGCGTCCAGCATTTGGCGCCTTGCCTGCAATTGCGCAGGCTGAAGATGCTGCCTTGCCAATTCCTTGAAATCGGCTGATCGCGCCAGTTCGGACGACCAGGCATTCGCATCAATGGCCAACGGTTGTAAGCTCAGCACGGCATAGCCTGCCCGCGCCCAAGCCTGCCGCCAGCGATTGCCGCCTTGCGCGGTTTCACCCAAACCCGGCAGGTAGATGACCAGCGGCAGCTTCTGTCCGCTACCCGGGAAGGCAAGGTTGACCTGGATCTGGCTGCCGAGCACCAGCCATTGCTGCAGCGCCAGGGTTAGCGACGCCGATTCGGCGGCCTGGTAGCCGCTGGCTGCCAGCGCTGCCGATTGATCAGCTGCCGCCTGCCTCGCTGCTTGACCATGCTCGGCGCAACTGCTGAGCAGCAAGGCGCTGATCAGCAAGGCAAGGCAGGAAAATTTTCGGGGCGATTCGTTCAGCATGGCGGCAGGCGCTGGTGAGGCTTGTGAGGTCGGGCCATTGTGCGATCTGCCTGCCCGAGTCGGCATTGCTGGCAGGTAAAGACATCGATGCTTGCGCAGGCGCATAAGATGCTCGCGATATTTGTTGGAGCCGTAAACCGTGGACAAGAGGCAAGTTGAAACCGTCGAGCAATGAAAACCGATGCAGATCGCCTGCGCCGGCTAACTGCGTCGATGGCCTGTTGATGCTCGGCTGGGGCTTGCATCCCGACGCCTTGGTGCGGTTGCTGTCTTGAGCAGCCGGCAGTTTTTGCAATTGATGATGAACCGAGGACTTGGCAGTGAGTGAAACCAAACAATGGCTGATCGAGTCAGCGAGCCCGGCGCTGGTCGGCGTTGTCGGTGCCGGCATCATGGGCGCTGGCATCGCGCAAGTCGCGGCGCAAGCCGGGCATCAGGTCTTGCTGGCCGATATGCGCGAGGGCGCAGCGGCCGCGGCAGTGGTGCAGATCGGCAAGGCGCTCGACATGCTGGTGAGCAAGGGCCGCATGGCGGCTCCTGACCGCGATGCGCTGCTGGGTCGCATCGTGCCGGTCGGTGCGACGGCCGAGTTGAAGGATGCTGCGCTGGTGATCGAGGTGATCGTCGAAAAGCTCGAGCCCAAGCAGCAGTTGCTGCGCGAGCTCGACGCCTTGCTGGCCGAAGGCGCGATCATCGCGACCAATACATCTTCGATCAGCGTTACCGCGCTGGCCAATGGCATGAGCAATCCGCGGCGTCTGGTCGGCATGCACTTCTTCAACCCGGTGCCGGTGATGAAACTGGTCGAGGTGGTGTCGGGTGCCGAGACCGATGCGGGCGTGGCGCAGCTGATTTTCGAGCTGGGGCGGCGCTGGGGCAAGACGCCGGTGCATGCGCGCTCGACGCCGGGTTTCATCGTCAACCGGATCGCAAGGCCTTATTACGCCGAGGCGCTGGCGCTGCTTCAGGAACAAGCGGGCGAGCCTTTGCAGATCGACCGGGCCTTGCGCGGCGCAGGTTTTCGCATGGGGCCTTGCGAGCTGATGGACCTGATCGGCCATGACACCAATTACCTGGTCACCCAGTCGGTGTTCGATGCCAATTACGGCGACAAACGCTTTCAGCCCTCGCTGGTGCAAAAGGCCCTGGTCGATGGCGGCAGGCTGGGCCGCAAAGTCGGCAAGGGTTTCTATACCGGCTTGCCCGCCGCATCAGCGAAGCTTGAAGCGACGGCGGCTGTCTTGGCGCCGCTCAGCGTGGCCGGTTGCAGCCCACTGGCCTTGCGCCTGGCCGGATTTTTGCAGCACAAAGGCCTGCCCTTCATCCATGCCGAATCGGCTGAATGGGAAGGCCTGGGCGTCGGCAATTTGCAGGTGCATTTGAGCCGTGGCAGAAGCGCCGCGCAACTTGCTTCGATGCTGAACCACCCTGAACTGGCGGTGATGGATTGGCCCTTGGCGCCTGAGCATGCGGATGGCTTGGCGCTGGCTTTTGCCCCCAAGGCCAGCGCCCAGGCGCGCAAGCAGGTGGACGATGTCTGGCATGCGCTGGGCTGGGAGCCTTTATTGTTGCGCGATGTCCCCGGCCTGGCCGTGGCGCGCACGGTGGCGATGCTGATCAACGAGGGCTGCGATGCGGTCTGGCAGGGCGTATGCGATGCCGATGCTGCTGATCTGGGCGTGAAGCTGGGGCTCAACTACCCGGCCGGACCGTTCGAATGGCTGGAGTTGGTCGGCGCCGAACCGGTGGTGGCGCTGCTCGACGGTATGTTTGCGGCTTATCGCAGCGAGCGTTACCGCGTCAGTCCCTTGCTGCAGCAGCGGCGCTGGGCGGCCTGAGCTGGCTGGTGAATCGGTCCGATCGGGCCAGAGTGGAGAAAACAGCATTGATTTACAAGTTCAAATCCAAGGCCGGCGGTGACGTGATCATGCTCGGGCCGCAAGGCGATCAAATCCTGAGCCTGATCGGGCGCGAAGCGGCGCCGCAAGGCATTGTCTCGGCCGATCAATTGCCCGCTGCGATCGATTCACTCGAACTTGCGGTGGCCCGGGACGAAGCGGCATTTGCCCAGGCGCAGGCCGACGCACAAGCACAAGGGGATCCGCTGCCGCGACGTCAAGGCATCAGTCTGCGTCAGCGGGCTTGGCCGCTGCTCGACTTGATGCGTCGCAGCCATGCCGAGCGGCGCGACCTGACCTGGGGCGTCTGAGCTATGCCACTCGACAGCAGCACCAGGATCCTGGCGATCAGGCATGGCGAAACCGCCTGGAACCGTGACACCCGCATCCAGGGCCATCTGGATATTCCTTTGAATGAGTTCGGCCTGGCGCAAGCAAGCCGCCTGACCGAAGCCTTGCAATCAGAGACGCTGGATGCCGTCTATTGCAGCGATCTGGCGCGCGCAAGGCAGACGGCTCAGGGGCTCGCCGCCAGCGCTGGCCTGCCCTTGCATGAGGAGGCTGGTCTGCGCGAACGCTCTTTCGGGATTTTCGAGGGCCTGACCTGGCAGGAAATCGCCTTGCGCTGGCCCGAACAAAGCTTGCGCTGGCGCCAGCGCGATGCCGAATTCGGTGCCGAAGGCGGAGAGACTCTGGCCGCTTTCTACGCCCGCTGCATTGCCATGATTACGCGTATCGCTGCCGCGCATCCGGGACAGACGGTGGTGATCGTTGCCCATGGCGGCGTGATGGATTGCCTCTACCGTGCCGCGACCCGACTGGCGCTCGATGCGCCGCGCAGTTGGACCTTGGGCAACGCGGCCATCAACCGCTTGCTTTATTCGCCCGAAGGCTTCAGCCTGATCGGCTGGAACGATGACGCCCATCTGCAAGGCCTCAGCCTCGACGAGATCGAGCCCGCCTAAGAGTCACTCGTCGAACAGCTGGGCCATCGCCTTCGGTGGCGTCACGCCCAGATGGACAAAGGCCGCCAGAGTGGCAATGCGGCCGCGCGGCGTGCGCTGCAGGAAACCCTGCTGGATCAGATAGGGCTCGATCACGTCCTCGATCGTGCCGCTTTCCTCGCCGATTGCGGCGGCCACATTGTCCAGACCGACCGGCCCCCCATCGAAGCGGTGAATGATCGCCTCCAGCAGCTTGCGGTCCATCAGGTCGAAACCGAGCGGGTCGACGTCGAGCATCGCCAAGGCCAGGTTGGCGGTTGACTTGCCGATATGGCCGTCACCCTTCACATCGGCATAGTCGCGAACGCGGCGCAGCAAGCGGTTGGCAATGCGCGGCGTGCCCCGCGAGCGGCGCGCGATCTCCAGCGCACCCTCGATATCCATCGAGGTGTTCAGCAACCCTGCCGAGCGGGTGACGATGCGTTGCAGCTCGGCCGGCGTGTAGAACTCAAGCCTTGCGACGATGCCGAAGCGGTCACGCAGCGGATTGGTCAGCATGCCGGCGCGGGTGGTGGCGCCGACCAGGGTGAACGGTTGCAGGTCGAGCTTGATAGAGCGCGCTGCCGGCCCCTCGCCGATCATGATGTCGATCTGGTAATCCTCCAGCGCCGGGTAGAGGATTTCCTCGACGATCGGCGACAGGCGATGAATCTCGTCGATGAACAGCACGTCGTTCTTTTCGAGGTTGGTCAGGATGGCGGCGAGGTCTTTGGGTTTTTCCAGCACCGGCCCCGAGGTCTGGCGCAGGTTGACACCAAGCTCGGCGGCGATGATGTGCGACAGCGTCGTCTTGCCCAGCCCCGGCGGGCCGAACAGCAGCACATGATCGAGCGCCTCATCGCGTTTGCGTGCGGCGCTGATGAAGATTTCCAGCTGCTCGCGCGCCTTGGTCTGGCCCACATAGTCGTCGAGCAGCTTGGGCCGCAAGGCGCGCTCGATCGCCTCTTCGCGCGGCGATGCTGGCGCAGCGCTGAGCACCCTGGCCGGGGCGCTGGCGAAATCGTCGGTTTGTATGCTCATGCCGGATTGTCTCAGCGCGACAGCGACTTCAAGGCCAGCTTGATGCCGTCACTGACGCCGACCGCAGCGGGCAGCGCTTTCAAGGCCGTTGCCGCTTCTTTTTCGCTGTAGCCCAGCGCGATCAGCGCTTGCAGGATGTCGGCCTGATTGCCCTGGTCGAAGCTGACCGGCTGCGCCAGCTCGGTGCCGAGCTTGCCCTTGAGTTCCAGCAGCAGCCTTTCGGCGGTCTTCTTGCCAACACCGGGCACCTTGATCAAGCGCCCGGTATCCTGCCGCACCACCGCTTGCGCCAACTCGGCCACCGACAGTCCGGACAACAGCGACAAGGCCATGCGCGGACCAACGCCGCTGATCTTGATCAGTTGCTTGAAGGTGCTGCGCTCTTCGGCGCTGAAAAAGCCGAACAGGATCTGCGCATCCTCGCGGACGACAAAATGCGTCAACAGGCTGACCCGCTCGCCCAGGGCGGGTAGGTTGTAGAAAGTACTCATCGGCACGTCGACTTCATAGCCGACGCCTTGCACATCGATGAGAACTTGCGGTGGCGATTTTTCCGCGATGACGCCTGTGAGTCTGCCTATCATCGGCCGATTATCAGCGCGCTGACGCTAGGACGCTCGTTCAGCTTTTTTGGATCTGGCAGGGCATGGCGGTTTCGAACTGCGAGGCAGTCATATAACGGCCCTGCGGGTAACAAGGGATCGGGTCTTTGCCGGCGGCAACGGCCTGCAAGGCGCGGTCCATCGGCAATTGCGCTCAAGCGGCAACTGGCATTGCCGGCGTCACGGCAGTCAGCAGGGTCGCGATCAAGCCCGGGGACCTGAACTTCACGGCGTAGCCACTTTGGGTCACTTCAGTGGCAAATGAATCCAACCTGGGGCCTGTGGACAAATGACATGCGGTCCCGGTCGGAAACTCAGGTGCCCGAGTTTACGCCATTGAGCGCTGAGGAACTTTCGCAGTAGCGAACGGTTGCCTTTCAGGCTTGGTTTCAAGCGGGAAAATAAGTATTTTCACGCTGTTTTTTCTGTACTTGGCTGGCATGATCAGTTGGGCAAGGCCAGCCGAATTTACCAGCCTGACTAAATGAGAAATCATCTGAAATATTCTCATGGATTACTGCGATTATTTGTTTCATAAAATCATCAGCAACGTCCGGGCTGGATAAAATATATCAAAAAATACCCGTAAAGCATGGAACAAATGATAGTTGAAATGAAGAAAAGTATTATCGCCTGCGCTGTGGCGACAGTTACTGGTTCCATATTATTCATGGCGGGTGTGGTCCATGCTGCCACGGTCCCGCCGCTGCCATTGGCTGAGCCTCAGTCGCAAGGCATTTCGGCTGAAGGAATCAAGCGAATCGATGCATTCTTTGCGGACGAGATCGCTGGCGATCGGATGCCCGGCGCGGTTCTGGCCGTTGCCAAAAATGGCAAATTGGTCATGTACAAGTCTTATGGCTACCTCAACAAGGCAGCCAATGAACCGATGCCGCTGAATGCGATCTTCAACCTGGCCTCGATGACCAAGGTGATGACCGCAGTGGGTGCGTTGACATTTTATGAAGAGGGCAAACTGCCTTTGAATGCGCCGCTATCAAACTGGTATCCGCAATTCAAGGAAATGAAACTCGGCGTGGTGGGTGAGGACGGTAAATTGACCGCTGTGGCGGCCAAGCGTCCGATCACGGTGCAAGACCTGATGCGGCACACCAATGGCTTGACTTACGGTGCCCGTGGTAATACCCCGGTGCATAAATTATTTCCGCCCGCCTCCGCCACCGCCGCCCTGACTTATAGCGGGCCTGAGTTCATGGATAAACTCGCTACCATTCCCTTGCTTTATGAACCTGGCACGGTCTGGGATTATGGCTTTGGCATTGACGTGGTAGGATTGGTGCAAGAAAAAATCGCCAACAAGCCGCTTGGCGCTGTACTGCAGGAGCGGGTCTGGTCAAAGGTCGGTATGCCCGATACGACATTCCAGGTTGCCGACAAGAATCGGGCAAGGCTGGCCCAACCGCTGCCGATTGATCCAATCACCGGCAAGCCGCAGAAAATCAATATCCTGAATGACAAAGTCAAGTTCGATTGCGGTGGCTCTTGTGCATTTTCAACCGCGGCTGATTACATCCGCTTCGGCCAGATGATGCTCAATGGCGGCGCGCTTGGCGGCAAACGTGTCTTGGGTCCCCAGACAATTGCCTTGATGACGTCAAATCATCTCAACAAGGACATCCGCAATGATGTGGCCGGAACTGAACCCGGCCGCGTCGGTTATGGCTTTGGCTTGGGCGTGGCGGTGCGGATGGAAAAAGGCTTGTCGGCGATCAACGGCAATGTCGGGGACTACACCTGGAATGGCGCCAACGGCACGATTTTCTGGGTCGATCCCAAGGAAAATATGGTGGTCGTGATGATGGCGGCGGCACCTGGAGAAATCCGCAAGATTCATCGTGAAAAAGTGAATGCGCTGGTTTACGGCGCGATTGAAAAATAATCAGCTTATCGCAGAAATAAAAATTATCTTGCCGCATCCGGGCTCGGCCCCGGATGCCAGTAGAGAGGAGACAAGATGAATACTCTTCACGATCAGTCGAAGCGATTTTATTCTGCCCGCCAGTTGGCCTGCTGTCTGCTGCTCGGGTGGACGGTCACGCTATTTTCTGCACCAATTGCCGCGGCCGATCTCGAGCCCGGCAGTCGCGCGATTCCGGGGTATCTCGACTACTCCTACGACAAGAACTCGGTCTTGTTCAATCTGAATGACCGCTACCAGCAGACGGTGTTCTTCGATACTTTTTATCCTTTTGACCCTTCGCTGCGCTACAACAACGCCGAAGCGCTGGTTCGGTATCAGTTGGAACACAAGCCGTACAGTCAAGACGGGGTTTTGATGGTCGCGCTGTCTGATTTGCGCAAAATCTACGCCCCATACTTCAGCTACAAGGTGGATGCTGACAAGCAGGGCTTTGCGGTCGAACATCATTTTTTCCGCAAACGCATTGCCGCAGGTTCGGGTTCGCGTGCGCCACTGGTCGAGTACACCAAGGTCGTCTGGCAGGGAAGTTACAGCCTGGCGAGCAAGGCGGCGACAGCGTCGTCGGCGACTTATGCCATGACCAATGACCGCAATGCAATCGATCGCGCCGCCATTGCCGAGCCAGGCCGGCCTGCCGCCGTAGCACTTGACGCTTCGCCTGCGCAGCGCGACGGCAGGATCTTCGTGCCCCTGGCCAGTTTCATGAAGTCATTGGGCAAGACCATCACTGACGATGGAGCCTCAAGCGGCTATCTTGCGGTCAGCCATGTCGGGCCGACCGATCTTGCCGATGACTTGTTCAACCCGCGTTACCAGGGCGGGTATTCAAATACCCCGATCACCGCGGGCCGGGTGCAAACCATGAACGGTCTGCTCAGCGGCGAGATCACCAAGGGCAGTCTATGGAATGCCTTTTATTTCGGCGACGTGACGGTGTACAGCGGCAAAGTCGACGCGAATGGCAAGGACATCGACAAGTTGGTGCCGGTGGACCGGCTCATGCCTTACCGGCTCTATATTCCAAAAAATTACCGGGCAGACCAGCCCAGCAGGTTCAGCTTCGTGCTGCACGGCAGCACCGGCAATGAAAATGCGCCGTTCGAACGTCCGAACGACCATCTGAAAAACCAGCCCACGCCATTGCCGGCGGTGGTGACGGTCGAGGACTTTGCTGATCATTACAACTACATCCTGTTGTCGCCGAATGGCTGGACGCGCAACCCGCGCTGGGGTGATGGTCCGGGCGAGCAGGTCATGCTTTATGCGCTCGATGCGGTCAAGAAAAGCTACAACATCGATGCTGGCAAGACCTTCATCTTCGGCAATTCCGCCGGCGGCGCTGGCACGATGAATTTCGCCAGCCGGCATGCCAGCCTGTTCAAGGCCATGGCGCCAACGGCTCCTGGAACCAGCAAGCCGCTCGCCGCTGACCTGAAGGGTCCCATCCTCGACATGCCGGCTTTGATTTCCTGCAACACGGCAGACATCACCGTCTTTTACGCCGGTACTCCGACGTCTTCATGCCAGACCTGGTACCAGCAAAACGTGAAGGACAAGTTGCGCCAGCATACTTTCGTGACGGTTGAAAACGGCCACCATTCCTATGGTCCGGCTTCGGTCAACCAGATGACCTTTGATTTCTTCGAACGGGTGCTGGACAAGACGCCCGCCAGCCATGTCACGGCGGTCCGCTTCGCGCCGGGTCAGGCCCTTGCGCAGGTGACCATGGCGGGTGGCACCAGCAAGTCGGAGGCAATCAGCAATGTGCCGGCGATGCGAAACGGCATCCTGACCGTCGCCCTGGACGATCTGGCCGCGATTTACGGCCCGGCGGATTTCAAGGTGTATGACGTGTATGCCTACAACCGAACACCTTCCGACCTCGTGGCGGTAAAGACCATCATCTTCAACAGGGTCGCGGTAAACATCAAGGTCGGTGAACGCTTTCTGCGCGTCGGCGGCATGGTCCATGCCGGCGACACCATTGACCTGAAGGCGATAGTCCCGGTGGGTGACCCGGCGATCGATCCACGCGAGTTGTCTATCCCCGCGCAGAAAGTCGATGGCAAAGTCTATGTGCCGGTGGTCGAGTTCATGCAGTTGTTCGGGAAACCGGTCAGCGTTGAGCGAATCAACGCGGGCGACTGGTCAGCCGCTTCAGTTCCTGCCGAATAGCCCCAGACGCTGCGCTTCGAGCGCAACTTCGGCCCGTGAGGAGACGTTCAGTTTGCGGTAGATCTGCTTGACGTAATCGGCAATGGTGTGGCGCGAAAGGCCGAGCTGAACGCCGATCTCGGGCAGCGTGTAACCCTTGGCGACTCGCAGCAGAACTTCGGTTTCGCGCTCGGTCAGTGAGACCTCGGGAAGCAGGTTGGCGGGTGGGCGGCGCTGAGTGGCGAAATAGGCGATCACCTTGCGTGCGATAGAAGGCGAGAGCGGCGGCTCGCCCTGGCTCATACGCTGCAATTGCGCGATCAGCAACTCGCGTGACTGCTCTTTCAGCAGGTAGCCGAAAGCGCCCGCTTGCAGGGCCGGGAACAGATGCTCGTCGTCGTCGTGGATGGTGACGATGACCGATTGCACCTCGGGTTGACGCTCACGCAGCGCCCTGACGACATCGACGCCCGATCCATCGGGCAGGCCCAGATCGAGCAGGGCCAGGGTGAAACGCTGGTTGTTCAATTGGCCCAAGGCATCCTTTACGCGCGAGCATTCGGTGATGACCGAATTGGGAAACACTTGCAGGACCAGCGCCTTCAGCCAAGCGCGAATTTCAGGGATGTCTTCGAGCAGCAGGATATGGTTCATCGATAAGCCTTTACATGGGTTTTGAACCTTCGAGCCTGGCTGGCGAGATGCTGTTTCAGGAGAGGGAGCGATGCCATGTTATGGGCCGTTGTGGCCGTTTGGTGTGCCAAAAAGACCCCGACAGCATCATTCACAGAGGTATCGTGAGACGTATCACGGTTCCCCAGCCCGGACCCGATTCGACCAGGCATTGGCCATGCATTTGCCGAGCGCGCGACTTCATGCTGGCCATGCCGTGACCACGGTCCAGCCGACCATCGAGCTCGGCTGGAATGCCCTGGCCATCGTCCTGGATCACGACCAGGAAATCTCCGTCTTGCATATTCGACGAGACCGTGCAACGGCTGGCACCGCTGTGCTTGATGATGTTGCTGATGGCCTCTCGGAAGATGCGGGTGGTCTGCACATAAGTGCGGGCCGGCAGCGTGTAGACAATGTCTTCCGGGGGCGACTTCCACTCGGTCGAGATATTGGCCTGGCGGAGCCTAGCCACGACCTCGGCGCGCCAGTCACCCAGGGCGTCGAGCAACTGCACCGGTCTGCCGGTGAGGCCGCGCACCGACAAGCGCATTTCCTCCAGGGCTTCGCGTGCCAGGGTCGAGATGCGATCCGATTCGCTGGTGTGAACGATGGTCAGCAACTTGGCGCCCAGGTCATCGTGCAGATCGGCGGCAATGCGCTTGCGTTCGCGCTCGGTCACCTGGATCAGCTTTTGCTCAACCATGGTGTTGAAGTTGCGTTCGACTTCGGTCACCTTGGCATGCATGCTTTGTTCGAGTCGATCGCGATGGCCATCTGCGTCTTGACGCGAGCGTAGATTGCCGCTGGTGATCTGCAGGCCCAGGGCCAGCAACAACATGGCCAGGCCAAGCTCAAGCCATGGGTTCAGACCTGATGCAGGCAGCATCTGGCCGGCCAGCAGGGCTGTGGCGGTCAGGCCGAGCAGCAGGCTCAGCCAAGTGAAATAGCCGCCCGTCTGATCCGCAAGCGCTGCGTGGGACGACGCTCTGCGCGACTGCCAGGCCAGGACGCCAAAGCAGGAAAGCGCTGCCAGCATTTCCAGCGCCAACAGCCATGGCCAAAACGCTTCGGGCAAGGGCAAACTGGCGAGCGAGCTGATTGGCATCAGGATCAGTTGCAGGAGCAAGACCGGCCCCAGCCAGCGCCTCGACCAAGCGACCTGATGCAGCAAGAATTTCACGCCGCAAAGCAGCAAAAGTGCCAAGGCAAGGGACTTCATGGCACTGGTTTGACCGGTCGCACTCAGGTGCAAAATATGCCAGCTGAGCATCATGCCGATCAGGTAATGCATCAGCCTCGCGCCGGGGTGCAGGCGTGCCAGCAGGCTCAAGGTGATGATCATCAGGGTCAGCATGGCGGCCAGCCAGGCCGGCGCTGCTTGCGCAAAGCGCTCGATCCAGTCGACGCGCTCTCCTAGGCTCGAGTTGTTGGCGGGTTCGGCTTGCGCTGTCAGGTGCAGCGTAGCAGCGGCAATCTGCATCGCCTGGTGCCGTTTTTGCGCAATCGCGCGGATGAAATTTCTTGACGGCTTTTGCATGTTGGCCGGATTGTGCAAGCCGAAACAGGCTTGCGGGACCGATCCTGGTCCGGGCGACAATATTGCCTCTTCACGCTACAGAAAACGCCAACGTAATGCTCACTTTGTCGCTGCAATTCGCCGACCCACGCCATCGTGCGCTGCTGCCTCGCCACAAAGTCAGGCGCTGGTTGCGCGCAGCCCTTGAGTCGGGGGCGGAAATCACCGTGCGTATCGTCGACGCCGATGAAGGCCGGCAACTGAACCATCAATTCCGCGCCAAGGACTATGCGACCAATGTGCTGACTTTCGACTACAGCCATGAGCCGGTGGTAGTCGCCGACCTGGTGATTTGCGCGGAGGTGGTCGAGCGCGAGGCGGCAGCGGCCGGAATCGACATCGCTGCGCATTACGCCCATCTGCTGGTGCATGGCGCCTTGCATGCGCAAGGCTATGACCATGAAGTGGACGATGAGGCTGCTTGCATGGAGGCGCGCGAAACCGAGCTCTTGCTGGCGTTGGGCTTTGCCGACCCCTATGCGGTAGAAGCCGCAGCGCCGGACCGGGAGTAGCCGGTCAGGCTTGCTTGAGCAACCTGGCCGCTTCGAGCGCGAAATAGGTCAACACGCCATTGGCGCCGGCGCGCTTGAAGGCGAGCAGTGATTCCATCATCACCGCATCATGGTCAAGCCAGCCATTGGCGGCTGCGGCTTTGAGCATCGCGTATTCGCCGCTGACCTGGTAGGCGAAGGTCGGCACATGGAATTCATCCCTGACCCGGCGCACGATGTCCAGATAAGGCATGCCGGGCTTGACCATCACCATGTCAGCGCCTTCGGCCAGGTCGAGGGCGACTTCGCGCAAGGCTTCGTCGCTGTTGCCGGGATCCATCTGGTAAGTCTTTTTGTCGGCCTTGCCCAGATTGCCTTTTGATCCGACCGCATCGCGAAACGGGCCGTAGAAGGCACTGGCGTACTTGGCGCTGTAAGCCATGATGCGGGTGTGGATCAGGCCATTGGCTTCCAGGGCCTGACGGATCGCGCCGATACGTCCGTCCATCATGTCGCTGGGCGCGACGATGTCGACGCCCGCCTGTGCCTGCACCAAAGCCTGCCGGGTCAGTAACTCGACCGTGCGGTCATTGATGATGTAGCCGCTGTCGTCGAGCACACCATCCTGGCCATGGCTGGTGAACGGGTCGAGCGCGACATCGGTCAGGATGCCCAAACCCGGGAACTGCTGTTTCAGCGCCCGCACCACGCGTGGCACCAGGCCGTCCGGGTTGGTGGCCTCGATGCCGTCTGGCGTCTTCAATGAGAGGTCGATGACCGGGAACAGGGCCAGTACCGGAATCCCCAGAGCCACGCATTCCTCGGCAACGAGCAGCAGCCGATCCAGGCTCAAGCGCGACACGCCCGGCATCGACAACACCGGCTCGACCCGGTCGACCCCTTCATGTACGAAGACCGGCAGGATCAGGTCGCTGCTGCTCAAGCCATGCTCGCGCACCAGGGCGCGGGTAAAGGCGTCGCGGCGCAGGCGCCGCGGGCGGCTGGATGGAAAGGGGGCGGGAATCTGGGTGCTACGGGACATGCATTGCTCCAATCAGGGGGCCAGCGCTGGCGCGCTGAGGCGAGACCATTGGATGATAGCCCTCGGCTTGTCGGCGCAATGCCTTCGTCAACTGCGCCGGGCCGCATAATGCACCCATGCTCTGGCTCAAATCCTTTCACATCATTTTCGTGGCGAGCTGGTTTGCCGGGCTTTTTTACATGCCGCGAATTTTTGTCAATCTGGCGATGGTGCCGACTGACAGCCATGCCGAGCGTGAGCGGCTTCTCTTGATGGCGCACAAGCTGTACCGGTTCATGAATCTGCTGATGATCCCGGCGCTGGGCCTGGGCGCCTGGGTCTGGAGCGAAAACTTCGCGGGCTTCAACCAGCCCTGGATGCATGCCAAGCTGCTACTGGTGGTTGGCGCGGTCGGCTACCACCATGTCTGCAGGAGCATTCTGCGCAGCTTTGATCAGGCCGCCAACCGGCGCAGTCACCGCTGGTTCCGGGTATTCAACGAGATCTCGGTGCTTTTGTTCGCGGCCATCGTGATCCTGGTGGTCGTCAAGCCGTTCTGAGATCCAGGGCATGGTGCGACGCCAAAGTTCCGCCACCTGGTTGTTGCTGGCTTATTTCGCGCTGGTCGTCTATGCCAGCCTGTACCCATTCTGGCCCTGGAGCTGGCCGCCCGGACTGACGCTGAACGCCATCATTGGCTTGCCTTGGCCGAGGTATTTCGGCAACTTCGACCAGCAGATCAATCTGATCGGGTATCTGCCGCTGGGCTTGCTCGGTTTTGCCGCAGCGCTGCGCAGCGGTTTCGATCTGCGCGCGGCCTTCTTGTTCGGCCTGCTGCCTTGGCCGGCGCTGTCTTTTCTGATGGAAACATTGCAGTATTTTCTGCCCGGACGGGTGCCTTCCTTGTCTGACTGGTTGCTCAATTCAGCCGGCGCGGTGGTCGGAGCGCTGCTCGGCTTGTTGCTGCATCTGCTCGGTTGGTTGCGGCGCTGGCCCGATGTGCGCGAATATTGGTTCGAGCCGAACAGCGCCGGCGCCCTGGCTTTGCTGGCGCTGTGGCCGGTTGGGCTTTTGTTTCCAACTCCGGTGACGCTGGGCCTTGGGCAATGGCTGCCGCATCTGCAGGTGCTCGCGTTCGATGCCTTGGAAGGAACGCCCTGGGCTTTGCAATGGCTGGACGAGCCGGAAGCCTCGGCGCGCGTCTTGTCGCCAGGCCTGGAGGCGATCACGATCGCGCTCGGCTTGCTCGGGCCGGTGCTGCTGGCGCTTTCGGTGGCACGGCCGGGAATGCGCCGCATGGGCCTGTTCCTGGCGGTGTTGATCCTCGGTTTGCTGGTGACCGCGCTGTCGACGGCCTTGAACTTCGGGCCCTCAAATGCCTGGACCTGGATCACCTTGGCGACCTTGCCAGGCCTGCTGCTGGGCGGCTTGCTGGCCATCGTGGCGACATTTTTGCCCAGGCGTGTCTGTGCCGCGCTGGGTTTGGTGGTGCTGAGTGCCTTGATCGCCATGGTCAGCGGCGCGCCGGATGATCCTTACCTGGCGCAAAGCCTGCAAGCCTGGGAACAGGGCCGCTTCATCAACCTTTATGGCTTGGCGCAATGGATCGGCTGGATCTGGCCCTTTGCGGCCTTGGGCTGCTTGCTGAGCTTGATCGCGCGTCGCCAGCTTTGACCCTTGCCTACAATGGTGGCCATGAGTTATTACCAGCGCCATATTTTCTTCTGTCTCAACAACCGCGAGAGCGGCGAGAACAGTTGCGCCCAGCATGGCGCGCAGCAGGGCTTCAATCACTGCAAGGCCAGAATCCGCGGGCTCGATATGGCCGGCACGGTTCGTGTAAACAAGGCCGGCTGCCTCGATCGCTGCGCCGGTGGCCCGGTGGCGGTGGTTTACCCGGAGGCGGTCTGGTACACCTTTGTGGACGAGAGCGACATCGACGAGATCGTCGACACGCACCTGGTGAATGGGCAAGTGGTCGAGCGACTGCTGCTGCCCGATAACGTCGGTCGTTGAGGGTTAGGCCGTGAACTCGCAAACGGAAAAACGCCTGATTGCCGGGCCTGCAGGGGTGATCGAATGCGCGCTCGATGCGCCGGCCCATCGCGCCGCACGCGGCCTGGCGCTGATTTGCCACCCGAACCCGACCCAGGGCGGCACGATGGACAACAAAGTGGTGCAAACTTTGGCGCGCGCCCTGGTTCAGTTGGGCTACCGGGCTTTGCGCTTCAACTTCCGAGGCATCGGCAAGTCCGAAGGCTGCTGGGACGAAGGGCGTGGCGAGGTAGACGATGCGCTGGCCGTGCTGACGGCTTGGCGCGCCGAGGGCGAACCGCTGGTGCTAGCCGGATTTTCATTTGGCGCTTATGTCGCTTCGCGTGCGGCCTTGGCCCTTCCGGAATTGCTCAAGGCCGAGCGACTGCTGCTGGTCGGGCCGGCGACGAGCCGCTTTGACACGGCGCAGGTTCCTGCCGACACCCTGGTCATCCACGGCGAGACCGATGATGTCGTGCCCTTGGCTGCGGTGCTCGATTGGGCCAGGCCGCAGTCTTTGCCGATCACCGTCGTTCCCGGCGTTGGACATTTTTTCCACGGGCAGTTGCCGCTGTTGAAGAACATCGTCATCCGCAACTGGCAGGCTTGAGCCAACCTTCCCTGAGAACTAGAAGATGAAACGACTGCTTTCTTTCGCGCTGGCTGCCATGCTGGCAATTTCTGCGCAAGCCCAGGCGCCGCAATCCCCCGAGATTGCTGCGCGTACCTATCTGCTGCTCGACATGACGGCCAACCGCGTGCTCACCGAGCGTGATGCCGACACGCCGAATGATCCGGCCTCATTGACCAAGCTGATGACGGCTTATGTCGTCTTCGGTGCGTTGCGTGATAAACGCTTGAGCCTCGAACAGACCTTGCCGGTTTCCAAACGGGCCTGGGATGAGCGCAAGGGCGATCCTTCATTGATGTTCATCGACACGCTGATGACACCCAAGGTCGACGACTTGTTGCGCGGCATGATCATCCAGTCGGGCAATGATGCGTCGGTGGCTCTGGCCGAGGGCGTGGCCGGCACGGTCGAGCAATTCGTTGCGATGATGAACCGCCAAGCGCGCGCCTGGGCCCTGACCAACACCGAGTTCAAGAACGTGACGGGCATGACTGAAACCGGCCACAAGAGCAGTGCGCGCGACCTGTCGGTGATTGCCGCCAACCTGATCCGCGATTTCCCCGAGTACTACGCTTATTACTCGCAGCGCGAGTTTACTTACAACAAGATCCGCCAACATAACCGCAATCTGTTGTTGACGCGTGATGCCTCAGTGGACGGCATGAAGACCGGCTATACCTCGGCTGCCGGATATTGCCTGATTGCCAGCAGCCAGCGCGATTATCCAAACGGCAAGCGCCGCCTGCTGAGCATCGTGATGGGCGCAGCGTCCAAGGAAGCGCGGGCCAGCGAGAGCCAGAAATTATTGAACTGGGGCTACTCGGCCTTCGATGCGGTGCGCTTGTTCGAGAAGGCTCAGGCGATCAGCACCGTGTCGGTCTGGAAGGGCGTTTTGCCAGAAGCCAAACTCGGTGCGAGTGGTGCGGTCTATGTCGCCGTGCCGCGTGGCGAAGGTGCCAAACTGCAGACCAAGATCGAACGCAGCGACCCGCTGGTCGCGCCCTTGGCCAAGGGTCAGCGCGTCGGTGTGATCAAGGTCAGCACAACCGCGGGCGTTGTCGTAGCCGAGGTGCCACTGGTGGTGCTGGAAGAGGTGCCTCTGGCCGGAATTTTCGGCCGCGCCTGGGATGCCATACGCTTGTGGATCAAGTGATGAAGCCTCGAGCTGAAGTAAGCTCGGCCTGCCAAACGACGAGGACAAGCGCATGAACGATCTGCCCGACCTGCCCAGCTATTTGAACGGCGATTACCAGCCATTGGCTGAAGCCAAGATATCAGTGATGGACCGCGGCTTCATCTTTGGAGATGGTGTTTACGAGGTGCTGCCGGTCTATGGCCGCAGGATCTTCCGCTTCGAAAGCCATATGGACCGGCTTGAGCGCAACTTGGCAAAGTTGCGCATCGAATCGCCGTTGCTGCGGGCGCAATGGCTGGAGATCGCGCGCCGTCTGGTGGCGGAAGTCGATGCCGATGAGCAAGCGGTTTATCTGCAGGTGACGCGCGGTGTGGCGCCGCGTAATCACGTCATGCCCAAGGATATTACGCCAACGCTGTTTGCCTACAGCGCGCCGATGAAGCCGGTGCCTGCGGACGAACGGCATCAAGGCGTGGCGTGTATCACCGCACGCGATTTCCGCTGGGAACGTGGCGACATCAAGAGCATCTCGCTGCTTGGTAATGTGCTGGCAAGGCAGATTTCTGCCGACCAGGACGCGACCGAAACGATCCTGCTGCGCGATGGTTTTTTGACCGAGGCTTCGGCCTGCAATGTCTGGATCGTCAAGGAAGGCGCCTTGCTGGGACCGCCCAAGAGCGACCAGGTGCTCGAAGGCATTCGCGTGGAATTGCTGCGCGAGCTCTGCGACGAGGTCGGCATCGGTTTCAACCTGCGACCGATTTCCGAGGCTGAGCTCTTTGCCGCCGATGAAGTCATCCTCAGCTCGGCCACCAAGGAAGTGCTGGCGGTGACCACCCTCGATCACGGTCCGGTCGGTCATGGTGCCCTGCACGGCAAGCCAGGCCCGGTTTATGCGCGGCTCTACGAGGCTTACCAGCGCGCCAAGTTGACGCAGTCGATCTGATCCATGCCGCCGTCGATGCAGCTGCCGCCGGATATTCCCCCCAGCCAATCGCTGGTTGAATATCCGTCGCGCTTTCCGATCAAGGTGATGGGCGCCCATGTGCCGGGTTTTCTCGAAGCAATCGTGCAGGTGGCGCAGGGTTTTGACCCAGAGTTCGACGCCGCCAGTGTCGAGCAGCGCCCCAGCAAGGCCGGCAACTATCTGGGCCTGACGATCACGATCACCGCAACCAGTCGTGAACAGCTCGATGCCATTTATCGCGAACTGACTTCACACCCTTCGGTCAAACTGGTGCTTTAAGCGGTGCCGATGATTCTGAAGAATCTGGGCGAGGTCGACTATGCGCAGACCTTTGCGGCGATGCGCGAGTTCACCGACCAGCGCGGCCCCGAAACGCCAGACGAACTCTGGATCTGCGAGCATCCTCCGACCTATACGCAGGGTCTGGCAGGCAAAGCTGGGCATTTGTTGAATCCGGCCGGCATACCGGTGGTGCAATCGAATCGGGGCGGTCAGGTGACCTATCACGGACCTGGCCAGGTGGTGGCTTATCCCTTGATCGACCTGCGGCGTGCAGGCTATTTCGTGCGCGAATATGTCTATCGCCTGGAGAGCGCCGTGATCCAGACGCTGGCTGAGTTCGGCATTACCGGACACCGGGTTGGCGGCGCGCCGGGCATTTATGTCCGACTCGAAGATCCCCAATCCCATGCCGCGCTGACCGGTCCGGCCGATGCCCGCGATCCGTTTTGTGGCCTGGGCAAGATCGCAGCGCTGGGGATCAAGGTCAGCCGTCAATGCGCTTATCACGGCGTGGCCCTCAACGTGGAGATGGATCTGCAACCCTTTGCCGGCATCAATCCTTGTGGTTACGCAGGGCTTGCGACGGTCGACCTCGCTACACTTGGCGTCCAATCAGACTGGCCGACAGTGGCCCGGCGATTCGGCGAACGCCTTTGTGCGCAGCTGGAGCGTTGACAGCGAGGCTGCCATGGCAACCGAAAATATCACTTTTGAAGCAAAGACTGGCGAGGCCTATGACGCCAGCGCCAAGCAAAAATCCCAGGCCAAGACGGCGCGTATCCCGATCAAGATCGTGCCGGCAGAATTGCTGAAAAAGCCGGACTGGATCCGCGTCAAGGCGGGTTCACCGTCGACCCGTTTTTATGAAATCAAGCAGATTTTGCGCGAGCAAAAGTTGCACACGGTGTGCGAGGAAGCGTCCTGCCCGAACATCGGTGAATGCTTCGGCAAGGGCACGGCCACCTTCATGATCATGGGCGACAAGTGCACCAGGCGCTGCCCGTTTTGCGATGTCGGCCATGGCCGGCCCGACCCGCTGGACGCCGACGAGCCGCTCAAACTGGCGCAGACGATCGCGGCCTTGAAGCTCAAATATGTCGTGATCACCAGCGTCGACCGCGACGATCTACGCGATGGCGGAGCCGGGCATTTCGTGGCCTGTATCCAGCGCGTCCGCGAGCTCAGCCCGACGACGCAGATCGAGATCCTGACCCCTGATTTTCGCGGCCGCGCCGACCGGGCACTGGATATTTTGTGCGCTGCACCGCCTGACGTGATGAACCACAACCTGGAAACCGCGCCGCGCCTCTACAAGGAAGCGCGTCCTGGCTCCGACTACCAGTTCAGTCTCGATCTGCTCAAGCGTTTCAAGGCCTTGGTGCCCGGCGTGCCGACCAAGAGCGGCATCATGGTTGGTCTGGGCGAGACCGACGAGGAGATTCTCCAGGTGATGCGCGACCTGCGTGAGCATGGCGTCAATATGCTGACGGTCGGCCAGTATCTGGCACCGTCCGGACATCATCTGCCGGTGCGCCGCTATATGCACCCGGATACGTTCAAGATGATCGAAGTCGAAGCCTACAAGATGGGTTTCAGCCATGCCGCTGTCGGACCGATGGTGCGGTCGAGCTATCACGCCGACGCGCAGGCGGCGCATGCCGGGGTCGGTACGCCGAACTGAGGCGGAGCGATCAGCCCTGGGTCAACAGCGATTCAACGATTGATTCCAGGGCGGCGAAGTCGGGTTCGCCGAGATAGCGTTGAACGATTTCGCCATGCTTGTTGATCAGCATCGTCGTCGGCGTCAACCGCACTTCGCCGAAGCGCTTGGCAATCATGCCGCTGTTGTCAATGGCAACGCCGAATGGCAGTCTGTGGTTGTTGGCAAATTCTGCAACCAGGGCCGGTGGGTCGTAGCTCATTGACACCGCCAGGATGTCAAAGCCACGGTGCTTGAATTTTTCATGCAGGGTGATCAGCTGTGGCATTTCATGCACACAGGCCGTGCAACTGGTCGCCCAGAAGTTCACCAGCATCACCTTGCCCGCCCATTGACTGCTGTCGGCGTTGACCCCGTCCAACAACACATAGTCGACCGCAGGGGCTTTTTCGCGCGGGCCGGTCTGCTGCTGGAACAACAGGCCCGCGGCAACCGCCAAGGCAAGCAGCAGCGCAGCGGCAATTCTGCGGATCGGTAAGCGAGTCTTCATGCCCGCGAGTTTACTGGCTTGGCTTGGCTCGGCTTCTGGCTGAGGGGCCGCCGTCAATGACGCTGAGTCAAGGCTCGCATCAGCTGCTTGGGCAAGTCGCTGCCGAGATGCTTGCGCTCGATGCTGGTGATACCGGTGTTACTTCGGTCCTTCGCTGCCTTGTCGATCAGCTCGATGAAACAGAATTGCGGCACATCAAGCAGCAGTTCGGCATGCAGTTGCTCGAAGGCCTGGCTGCGCTGCCGGCTGTCGAAAACGATCGCATGAGGCAAACCTTCCAGACAAAACTTTTTCGCTTCAGCCATGCAGGGCACGATGTCGATGATCATTCCCATCGGCTGGATGGCCGCCTGGATCTGACTGACCAGGCCGATGTCCTGGCTGATGATCAGGATGCTGCTGCCGGCCAATGGTTTGGCCCGGTTCAATGCGCCATGGCGCTGTTCGCCCGAACCTCCCGCGGCCGCTGAGCCGATGTACTGTATGAATTCAAGGGTCAGGTTGGAAACACCGGCAGCGTCAACGCGCCGTAGCGAGACCCCGATCGCAAGCGCGGTTTGCTCGAGCAAGCGCCAGTTCAGTGAGTTCAATGCGGACGGCAGTTCAATGCTCCCTTGCCCGCGCTGGGTAAAGCGGCAGACCAGCATGGCCTTGCCAGGCCAGGGCAGCAGCTCAAGTTTCAAATCGATCGATGCTTCAGTGTTGGCGATGGCCCAATCCAGCATGGCATTGAGCAGCGCCAGCAGCAACGCGCCATCGGCGATGACATCCACCGGCATCAGCGCCTGTTGCACCTTGATGCCACGTGCAGAAAGTTCGTGACTTCGCTGGTTCAGAAGGCTGCGCAGCAATTGGGTCAGGTGCAGACATTCCCCGGAGAGTTGCTGTGGCCCTGCGGTCAACCGTGCCAGGCGCTGCCCTGCAAGACCTGCGTCACGAGCTTGGGCAACGTTTTCGCGCAGGGCCTGAATCGCCTGCCGGTTGACTTGGCCGGAAGCAGCCAGCTTGCCGATCAGCGCCATCGCCGAACTTAAGGGGCGGGTGACCTCGGCCACCAGTTGCTGCACCAGATCCCCCCACTCATCCTGGGCAAATCCAACGGGCGACTCAAAGGTTGCGGTATGGCTTTGGCCGAAGGCGGGAGGCGCTGGGTCGGAAGTGATCATCGGTGTTGGTTTGATGGCTGGGCAGGTCTGTCGTCATCCTCCCGGCTGCAACCCGCAGCGTCCATCCCTTGACCCCGGGACGAACCCTCAGACGACCACACCTTGCGCTATCAACACTTCGATCTGCTCGGCGCTATAGCCGGCTTCGAGCAATAACTCCTGGCTGTGCTGGCCTAGCAAGGGGGGTGGCCGGCGGTAGCTGACCGGTGTTTCCGAGAGCTTGATGGGACTCGCAACCAGCCTGAGTCCATCGGTCAAGGGGTGCGGCATCGGCACGATCATCGCTCGTGCCTTGACTTGCGGATCAGCGAAAGCCTCGGCCAGATTGTTGATCGCACCACAGGGAACTTTCGCTGCTTCCAGGCAACCGAGCCAATCGTTGCGGGCGCGCATTTTGATCACGGCGGCGATCTGCGGCACCAGCAGATCACGTTGCCGCACGCGTGCCGCGTTGGTGGCAAATTTCGGATTGGACGCCCAGTCGGGGCGGCCGGCCACCTGGCAGAACTTGGCGAACTGATTGTCATTGCCGACGGCCAGAATCAGATGGCCATCACTGGCCTCGAAGACCTGGTAGGGCACGATGTTCTGATGCGCGTTACCCATCCTGCCGGGGGTGTTGCCAGTGCAGAGATAGTTGGCGCCCAGGTTGGCCAGCATTGCGACCTGGGTGTCGAGCAGGGCCATGTCGATGAGCTGGCCCTGGCCGGTGGCATCGCGGTGCCGCAGCGCGGCCAGGATTGCCACGCTGGCGTAAAGACCGGTAAAGAGGTCAGCGACCGCAACGCCGACTTTTTGTGGCCCGCCGCCCGGCAGATCGTCGCGCTCGCCAGTGACGCTCATCAGCCCGCCAATGCCTTGCACCGCATAGTCATAACCGGCGCGGTCCTTGTACGGGCCGGTCTGGCCGAAGCCGGTGATTGAACAGACCACCAGTCCGGGGTTGGCAATTTGAAGGCTCTTGGCGTCCAGACCATAGCGGGCCAGATCGCCGACCTTGAAGTTCTCGACCAGAACGTCAACCTGGCTGGCCAGATGCCTGATCAGGTCCTGTCCGGCCAAGCTGGCGATGTCGATCGCGATCGAACGCTTGTTGCGGTTTGCGCCCAAGTAATAGGCTGCCTCGCTGGTGTCATGGCCTTGCTCGTCCTGCAGAAAGGGCGGACCCCAGGCGCGGGTGTCGTCGCCACCGTCAGGGCGCTCCACCTTGATCACATCGGCGCCCAGGTCGGCCAAAGTCTGGGTGCACCAAGGGCCTGCGAGGACCCGTGACAGGTCGAGCACGCGAACGCCGGCGAGCGCCATCGTTGGTGTATTGGTGGCTCGGTTCGGCGCCTCAGGTGGATGGTTCATCGGAATTCCCGAGAAACCCCGCCAGTCATTGCGGGGAGGTAGAGGGGCAGCCCGTGAGGGCTGCTGACGGTGCAGAGGAGGCGCGCTGCGCCTCGACGTAAGCCTTGATGGTTTCCCGTGGCGCACCGCCTGCGCT
>CAIJIT010000137.1 GCA_903820745.1 uncultured Burkholderiales bacterium | reverse complement strand
CAAGATCATCAACCAGTTCAAAATGTCCAAGCACTTCGAGTTGACCATCACGGCGTCGGGCCTGCATTGGGCGCGCTGCGAGGATGCGATCAAGAGGGAAGCGGCTCTGGACGGCCTCTACATCATCCGCACCTCCGTGCCAAAGCAGCAAATGGATGCCCCGACCTGCGTGCGCAACTACAAGTCGCTGGCCAATGTCGAGCGCGCCTTCCGATCCATCAAGACGATCGACCTCAAGGTACGTCCGATCCACCACCGCACAGAGAACCGGGTTCGCGCCCACATCTTCCTGTGCATGCTGGCTTACTACGTCGAGTGGCACATGCGCGAGGCTTGGCGCGAGTTGATGTTCGCCGACACGGAGCAGCAAGACAAGGCGACCCGAGACCCAGTCGCACCTGCCCAGAGATCTGAATCAGCCAATGTCAAGGCGGCGTCTCATGCGCTACCTGACGGTACGCCAGCACACAGTTTCGCCACCTTGATGGCCACGCTCGCCACGTTGGTCCGAAACACTTGCCGAACACCGGATGCAAACGATAACGGCACCACCTTCGAGCTCACGACCACCGCTGAGCCCGCCCAAAAACGCGCGCTCGCGCTCATCGATAGCATCAGGCCGTAGACAGAAACTCAACCTCGAAATTCAAGCTACCGCTTGATTTATAAGGGGAATTCGTCCATTGCCAGTTGGAACTTCAGGTTAAACCCGGGCTGGGTTCGGCAGACAACAAGCTGAGACGAAAAAAACCCCGGCACACCATTGGCATGCCGGGGAACAGGGGTGACCTGGGTCAGTTGCTGAAAGAGATCGGTCCGACGTTGAGGCCGTTCGCGTACATCCCGGAGCCTGCCGCATCGATGGTGGTGTACTGGACATTGGCTGCCAGGACCTGGATATGCACCTCGTTTACGCCGGCAGCCAGCGCGGCCGCCGCTGAAGCGTAGGCGCAGGCGGTATCCAAGGTGAAGCTGCTCAGCGCTACGGTGTAATTCTGTGCACCGATGGCCGGCACAGAAACGGTCGTCTTGAGAACCGACTGGCAAGCGCCAACGGTCGGCCCCTTCAGCAGCAGCGTCAAGGTTGGCTTGGTCTTCATCAACTCGTCGTTGCCCCAGACGGCGATTTTCAGGTTTGCATAGGTCGACACAGCGGCTGTGCCGTTGGCCGGGGCCTTGACGTAAGCGCCAAATCCCCAAGGCTTGACGGTCGGATTGATACCGAAGCCGAAGTAGAAGCTCGGTGTCGCGTCAGCCGATGCAACGCCGTTCCACCAGTAGGCGGTAACAACGCCTGCCGAGTTGTCGATGTACTGGCTGGCTGAACCCAATTCGGTCGACTTCCAGTTGCCCGCATCGACCTGGCTGTAATTGCTGGCGAACTTCAAGCTTGAGGTGGGGACGACCGTCGACGCGCTGTATTTGAGTTCATCGAAATAGTAGGTCGCGTCAGCGGTCGGTACGCTGTTGAACTCGGGGAAGATGCTGATCCGGTCATAGGCTGCCGCAGCGTCGAAAGCACCATTGCTTGGACTTGCGTAGTTGAAGGTCAAGGTCTCCCAGCCGTTGGCCTTGGTGGTCGTGGCCTGGGCTTCCATGAAGACTGCACCATTGCCGCTGTTTTCCACCTTCAGCATGATGATTTTGCCGGCGGCAGGCGAATAGGCGCGAAGCGTGATGGTCTTGCTGGTGGCAAAACCGACCGCTGCTACGGTATTTGCTGCACCTGCTGTGCTGACCGTTGCGCCGTCCCAGGTCGGGCTGGCGGGCTTCTTCACCAGTCTGATGACTTTGTTCGTTGCCAGTACAGGGTCATTGACGATGTCGGCAGTCAGGGCCTGACCAAAGTTATTGATCGATGTATTGGCGTTTTCAAAGCCTATGCAAGGCGCTGCGGTGCAAGTGCCTGTGTTGCCTGAAACCACCGGTGCGGCTGCCACGGCAAAGGTATTCACGACATCGGTCGCTGCGCTGTAATTCGTGTTGCCGGCCTGGTTGGCGGTCAAGGTGCAGTTACCCGCCGCGACCAGGGTCAACGCGGTGCCACTGACGGTACAGACTGAGGCGGTCGACGAGGCAATCGTCACTGCGGAGCCCGAAGCGCCGCCGGTGGCTGAGAGCACTGGTGCAGCGGTGCCGATGGTCTGGCCGCCGGGAGACGTAAAGGTGATTGCCTGAATCGCCTTGGTGATATTGAACGTGTTCGTGACGTCAGTCGCTGCAGCAAAAGTCGTGTTGCCTGCCTGAGTTGCCTTGACCTGGCAACTGCCCGCTGCCACGATCGTCAAGGTGCTGCCGCTGACAGTGCAATAGCTCGGTGTCAGTGAGGCCAGAGTCACCGCCAGACCGGACGAAGCCGTGGCGCTCAGGGCCGATGTCGCGGTGCTGAAGACCTTGTCAGCAACCGCGCCGAAGGTGATCGCCTGCGCAGTCAGGGCTGGGGCCGAAGCACTGCCGCCGCCGCAAGCGGCGAGCAATGAAGCGGCCGCCAGCGCGATGGCGCTCTGCAAGAAATTCCGTGTGATCTGTTTCATGGCTGAAGCTCCTGGCGGTAGGGTAGTTTGTCGGGGTCTGTGGTTCTAACCGGCAGCATCGAGAGTTATGCCGGCGGGGTGCTTGAATCGGTCAAGGTTTACAAAGTCCACGCACCGGTTGTGTACTTGTGAAAGCGATTTCATAAAAAGTCGTGATTTCTATGAAAGCGCTTTCATGCAAGCATAATCACTCGCTTCCGGATTGACAAGAGTAGATTTCTCGGGGCTTACCCTAGGTCTGGGTGCGCATTCGAAGGGGGCGCAGCTAGGCGCTCAACGGGTTCTTTCAAGTTTTCCCGGGGCAACCTTGAGCGTCTTGCCGTCACTGAAGCGCACCTCGATCGCCGCCTTGCCGGCGTTGTAGGCGAGGTAGCTGCGGCTGCCATCGCTGCGCTTGAAGACCTGGAACAAAGTCGTGTCGGCTTGCACCGTCGGATCGGGAATACCCAGCTCATTCAGGCTCAGCAACCAATGCAGCGTATGCGTACGGCTGTCGCCTAACTCAACTGCACCCCATCGGTTCCACTGCGTCAGGGCAGCTGCAGGGTCGGCCAGAGCCAGGTACTTGGCGAAAATGTCCTGCCAGATGTCGGGCGGGTCGACCTTCTTGCCGCGTGCCGCCCAAATGGCCATTTCGCCCTTCAAGGCCTCGAGCCTGCCTTTGACAAAAACCGGATCCTGGCCCAGATAGGACGAGCTGGTCGTCACCGGCAGAATATTGATGCCGGCGATCTGGCGTGGATCGTCGGTCCACCAGGTGTTGTGCGCGTATTTGCCACCGAACAGCATGCTGACATCCTTGTTCATGTACTCGGGTGCCAACACCTGGTGGTGGATGTCGAACCAGTAATGCTGGATCGATTCGATCTCGGTGCAGAGCAAGTAGATGCCGAGGTCGCGCAGCTTGCGGTCGCCGTTGATCTCGCCCCAGAGGATCAGGCCAGTCCAGGCATTGACCGCTTCGGATGAAGACTCCTGGTTGTTGCCATATTCGCCCAAGCCGATGCCCGAGGCCCATGAATGGCCCTCGTAAGGGTCGAAATTGCGCACAAAGGGAAAGTCGGCGCGGCCGCGCTCGTCGGTTGCGATGTCCTTGACCAGCAGGTCGACCATGCCGCCCCATTGGGCCTTGGCCGCCCAGGCCGGATCACGCAAGGCAATTTCAGCTGCTGCGCGGATCCAGTAGCCATAGTGAAAATGGTGGTCATTCATCTGCTCGATGCTGAAATATTCCTCCGGATAGCCCAGCACCGTACCGAGGGTCTTGTCGAGGTGGAGATAGGTCTTGCCACTCTCGCCCGAGAACCAGGCCTCGACACGTGACTTCAGCAGCTTCAGCAATTGTTCGCTCCCCGCCTTGTCCCCTTGCTGCTCGACCACATCGAGCAGCTTGGAGATCCGCTGCAGCCCCTTGCCCTGCCAGTAGGGGCCGTTGCCGATTTCCAGCATCATCCGGCGCGCGTTGCGCAGATCGATCTTCATCACATCGGCCAACTCGCCCAGGCGCGGGGATTCGCTGATACCGGGCCAGAAAGGCACGAAACCGGTGTAGCGACTGCGGGTCGTGAAGCGGTCGGCCGCGAGCAATTTGATCTGGCCGCGCAGGCTGTCAAAGGCTGGGCCCAAGCGGCCTGCGACGGCCGCATTATTGAACCATTGATGCGGATACAGACCCAGCAACGGGCCGTTGTCCGGCCCTTCCATGATGCGGGTGGTCGCCTTGAAAGTCGTTTCGACTGAACTGCTCGCCGGGTCATAGCGCCAGGCGACCTGCGTGTCTTGCAGGAAGGCATAGGCATGGCGGGTGAACAGCGCCAGTGTCTCGGCCTTGTCATCGGGAAGCCCGGCGGCTGACAAGTAGCCTTGTCCGGCAGGCAGGCGGGCCAGCCATTCGGTCGGCGAGACCTGGGCCCAGCTCATGCCGGTCGGGCCGAACAAGGCATAAGGCCGGCCTTTGACCCGCAGGGCGATGACGCGCGGATCCTTGCCGCTGTCGAAGCGTTCGCCGGCGGCGGGCAGGCGCAACCGGATGTCACCGCGACTGATCTGGAAATGGACATAAGGGCTGCCATGGGCAACGGTCGCCAGCCATTCATCACTGCCCTGCGCCATCGATACATCGATCATCCAGTCGCTCGCCTTGGCCAGCTTGGGCGTGCCTGGGGCGAAGGCCATGGGGGAGATCAGCAGCGGGTCAGCATGGGGGTAATGGATCTCGACATCGCGGCGTTCGGTCGGCACCACGAGCTTTGCCGGCAGCGCCAACTCGAATCCGGCCGGCGTTGCCTTGAAGGTCAGCGGTTGCGCGTAGATCACTTCGGGTTTCGGGTTGAAGATCAAGGCCGAATACCATTGATTGGTCGGCGCGGCGAGCTTGAGCAGCGCAGCGCTGCGCCAGGGCGCGGCCG
Organism: uncultured Burkholderiales bacterium; assembly: GCA_903820745.1. GTDB lineage: Bacteria > Pseudomonadota > Gammaproteobacteria > Burkholderiales > Burkholderiaceae_C > Paucibacter_A. The sequence goes on along the minus strand of CAIJIT010000137.1, from coordinate 24,082 downwards.
GTGCGGCCGCATCGATGCCTTTGGGTTGCAGGGCATAGCTGGCAGCGCCCAGCTTGGCGGTCTGCGCAGCCGCAGGCAGCAGGCCCGCCAGCAACAGGGCTGCGGCAATTCGGTAGCATTGATTCAGCTTCATTGGAGGGTCCTTGCGAAGTCATAGGCGGGCGATTCATTATTTATGAAAGCGCTTTCAAAACTTCATCGCGTTTTCCCTAGAGTAATGGAAAATGACACAGACGGCGCCCGATCAAGTCTTGCTATTTCAGTCATAAAAATCAAAAATACAATCAATAAATGATTTGCTTGGCAGGGCCAGTGACTCGCGATCTCTTGAAGAGCGGGCGATTTTTTTGCCAGCTTGCCGGCGGACTGGCTTTTGGAGTGAATGCAACAGTCGAGGGAATACCCGCAGAAGTTCTGCGTTGACCGAATGCGAGCAAGGGAGGTATCCTTTGAAAGCGCTTTCAAGACACTATCGGACAGACCTATGGACCATCATTCTTCGTTATTTTTCCGGGCCGGGAGCAAGGCCGCGCGCGGCGTGCTGCTGATCGCAGGCCTGGTGACCAGCGCAGCCAGCCAGGCAGTAGATTTCGGCCCATTCAGCCTGAACGGCTTTGCCAAGGCCGAGGTCCAGCAGGGCAGCAATCAATGTGTCGATTGCCAGCGCTTCCCCGGCGAAGAGCGGCAGCGCATCTGGGCTGACGAATTGGTGATCGGCAAACCCTATGGCACCCGAACGACGACCGTCACGCTGGCCCAACCTTATCTGGGCGTCAAATTCGATCTGGGGCGCGGCTTCAAGCTCGCGGGTCTGATCAGTCAGCGCTGGCGCGACGGCAAGATCGACATCGACGGCTGGTGGTACGACAAGAACATCGCCGTCAGCCATGAGGAGTACGGCAGCCTGCGAGTCGGCAGCATGACCACCAGGGCCTGGAGCATCGCTGACTACCCCTACGGCACCAATGTCGGCGTCGCCGACCCCTGGGGCTCGAGCGGTGCCGGCTATGGCCTGCTCGGCCATGCAGCGCGCTATACCTTCCGCCCGATCGACTTTCTTGACGGTGATCTGGTGCTCGAGGGAACCTATGACTCAGGCCCGCCCGGCTGGAAGGTGAACAAGCCGCAGTTTGTCGAGCTCTACGCCCAATATGTTCGCGGTGACCTGGTCGTTGACGCGATGTATCAGGACAGTCGCAATGGCCAGCCCGTCGCTTGGGGCCACGCGCCTTTTGCGGGTCTGACACCGTTCCCCGCCGATGACAGCAAACTCGGTGGTTCCGGACAAAGCATGGCCATGGTGATGGCGCGCTACCAGGTTAACGCCAAGATCGAAGTCTCGGGCGGCTTGCGCCGCAACCGCTGGAGCGGCGCCTACGCCATCATCACCGTGCCGGGTGTCTCGGCGCAGTGGAACAGCATGTTCAATGTCGATTGGAACGGCAAGCTCAACGGTGTGGCCAATCCGGGCTATCCGGTCACGACTACCGACCTGATGCTGGGGCTGCGCTACCGCATGGGTGCCTGGACTGCGTCGACCGCCATGGTCTATCTCAGCAAGGGAGACACCAGCAACCCGAGTGAGCGCGGCCAGAGCAATGCAGTCGCCATCAACACGGTGGGCCTGAACTATGCCTTCCCCAGCGGCTTCCAACTCTACGGCATGGCCGGCCTGGTCAATTACGCCCGCATCGGGCTGGCGCCGATGTCGATGCCGAGCAATATCGCCTTCACCAATGTCGATCCGCGCGTCACCAAGAGCGGCAATTGGTTCGGCCTTGGCGCTGTCTACGCGTTCTGAGGCGACCCCAATGAAATCATCAGCACCTCAAGTCATGTCATCCGCTTCCCGCAAGTCGCTGCGATTCTGCGCAGCCCTGTTCACCGCTGTGCTGCTGTTTGCATGTGGCGGCGGTGGCGTTGTGCCTGCAACCGGCGTACAGATGCGCAGCCTGAGCGCGGAATTCGGCCTGCGAAAGGCGGTGTCCTATTCGCCGTTCCGAAGCGCCAATCGCGATACCGAAACCGTCACAGCCGCCAATGTCGAGCAAGACCTGCGCTTGCTGCTGACCGGCGGCTTCCGTTTGATTCGTCTCTTTGACAGTTCGGACAACGTTTCCAAGCTGATCTTGCAGGTGATCAAGGACAAGGGACTGGACATCAAGGTGATGCTCGGCGCCTATATCCTCAGCGAAAGCGCCACAGGCCTGACTGCGGCCCAGAAGACCGCGAACCAGACTTTCAACCTGGCTGAAACCGCCCGCGCGGTGGCGCTGGCCCAGACGTTTCCGGACATCGTGCTGGCGGTCAGCGTCGGCAATGAAACGATGGTCAACTGGTCCTTCGTGCCGACCGACCCGACGATCATTGCGGCCTACTTGAAGTCGGTGCGCAGCAAGATCAGCCAGCCGGTCACGACCGACGACGATCGCGGCTTTTACGCGACCGCACCGACGACGATCACCGACGCGATCGACTTTGTCTCGGTGCATATCTACCCGCTGGCTGAAACGATTCCGCCGGCCGTGGCCAGCTGGGACTGGCAGCAGCAGGCGGTTCCTGAAGCGAACCGCGCCGTGGCGATGATGGACGCAGCGATCACATCGGCCAAAGCCCACTACACCGAGGTGCGCAGTCTTCTCGACAGCAAGGGCCTGACCCGGATGCCAATCGTGATCGGCGAAACCGGCTGGAAGGCCGATCCCTCCAGAGGCGAGTTCAACCGTGCCCATCCGGTCAACCAGAAGATGTATCTGGACCGTCTCAATGACTGGGTCGACAAGAGCAAGAATCCATCTGGCCCGACCGCGATCTTCTATTTCGAGGCCTTTGACGAACCCTGGAAAGCCAGCGATGACAAATGGGGGCTTTTCAACGTAGCCCGGCAGGCGCGCTATGCGGTGCAGAGCCTCTATCCGTCGAGTCAATGGGAGGCGGGGACCTGGAAGCTCAGCGACGCATTATTTGCACCGACGATCGTCGCTTCGACCGTCACCGCCAATCGATACACGCTCTATGCTGACACGGTGACGGCTGGCGAGGTCAGGGTCAGCGGCCTGCAATGGTTCGGCTGGGATAGTCCACCGAATGCCTTCGCCGGTGAATCGGTCGGCGCAGCGGCTGACGGCGAGTTGTTCCACTTCATGGAAATCGGGCCTGCGCCGAATGCGGCCAATCTTTACGGCTGGGGGATGTTCACGACCTATAGCGCCTCGACCGACCTGAGTCAGTTCGAAGCCTCCGGACGCCTGAACCTGCGCATCAAGTCGACCTATCCGGGCAAGTTGCAGATCGGCTTCCTGACCGGCAGCGGCAGCACCGCTTATGACGTCTACCTGCCGATCAGCGCCAGCAACGCCGATGGCTATGGCTATATCAACGACGGTCAATGGCACAACGTTTCGGTGCCGATCAGCGCGATCAAGGCGGCAGGAGCGCCCTCCTATGGCAATTCGCCGTCGGTTGCCAAGTTCGACCTGACGAAAGTGACCAATCCGTTCGTTATCGCCGATATTTACGCAGTGACCGGCAACAGCGCCAAGGGCGACAAGACCAAGATCTATGTCGACGCGGTATATTGGTCAAAATAGATTCTGGTGCCCGTACGGTTTGCTGCCGGCAGGCGTTTTTTACTCCGCAGCCCGGTCGGCAAGATGCAATCCAATCATTTGATCCAGAGCCTTGATCTGCCGAAAAGAGCGATCGCTCTGGTGCTGGCAGGGGGACGTGGCAGCCGCTTGCATCATTTGACCGACCGCCGGGCCAAACCCGCCGTCTACTTTGGCGGCAAGTTCCGCATCGTCGACTTTGCGATGTCGAATTGCCTCAATTCGGGGATCCGGCGCATCGGCGTGATCACCCAGTACAAGAGCCATAGCCTGCTGCGCCATATGCAGCGGGCCTGGTCCTTCCTGAAAAACGAGATGAACGAATTCGTCGACCTGCTGCCGGCGCAGCAACGGATGAATGAGGAGTTCTGGTACCGCGGCACCGCCGACGCTGTCTCGCAGAATCAGGACATCCTCGACGGCTACAACGCCGAGTTCGTCGTGGTGCTTGGCGGTGACCATATCTACAAGATGAATTACGCGCTGATGCTGGCCGATCATGTGGCCAAAGGGCGCGAATGCACGGTGGCCTGCATCGATGTGCCGCGCGAGGAGGCCAAGGGCTTTGGCGTGATGGCCGTCGACGAGCAATGGCAGATTACCGATTTCGTCGAAAAACCCGCTGATCCACCCTGCATGCCGGGCCGCACTGATCGCTCGCTGGTCAGCATGGGCATCTATATCTTCAACGCCAAATTCCTCTATGCCGAACTGGCGCGCGACATGGCCGACGCCGATTCAACCCATGATTTCGGCAAGGACATCATTCCCCGGGCGGTGCGTCTGGGGCAGGCGTCGGCTCATCCGTTTGAACTCAGTTGCGTTGGCGGCAAGCCGGGCGAGGAAACCTATTGGCGTGATGTCGGCACGATCGATTCCTATTGGGATGCCAATATCGACCTCACCGCCACTGATCCGCAACTGAATCTGTACGACACCGACTGGCCGATCTGGACCCACCAGCCCCAGTTGGCGCCGGCCAAGTTCGTCCATAACGAGGTCGACCGGCGCGGCATGGCGGTCGAATCGCTGATTTCGGGCGGCAGCATCATTTCGGGTAGCGTGTTCCGTTCGGTGCTGTTTTCAGGTGTTCGCGTCCATTCCTATTCAAGCGTCGAATGGTCGGTGCTGCTGCCCGAAGTTCAAATCGGCCGCCATGTGAAATTGAACCGGGTGGTGATCGACAGGCGCTGCTATATCCCTGACGGCATGGAGATCGGTTTCGACCCCGAGGCCGATGCGAAGCGCTTCTTCCGTACTGAAAGCGGCATCACGCTGGTCACTGCATCAATGCTCGCTGCGCTGGCCGTTTGACCCGCATGCGGATCCTGCATGTCGCGGCGGAAGTCCATCCGCTGGTCAAGACTGGCGGGCTGGCCGATGTGGTCGGCGCCTTGCCGCCGGCGCTGGCCGATCTTGGCCTCGATGTCCGCCTGCTGTTGCCGGGGCTGCCGGCGATTGTCTCGGCCTTGCAGCAGCGCCGGGAGATCTGCAATTTCGGGGCGCAATTCGGTGCCAGTCCGGTGCGTTTGTGCATCGGCCGCATCGCCTCGCAACCTGCGCCTGTCTATGTCATCGACGCTCCCGATCTATACCGTCGCGGCGGTAGCCCCTATCAGGCCGCAGACGGCAGCGACTGGCCCGACAACCTGCAGCGTTTCGCCTTGCTCGGATGGGTCGCTGCGCAACTGGCGGCAGGTGCCGGTGATCCTGCATGGCAACCCGCCATCGTCCATGCCCATGACTGGCATGCTGCCCTGGCTTGCGCTTATGTCCGCGCTGATCCGCGCTGCCGCAGCATGCGGACGGTTTTTACCATCCACAACCTGGCTTTCCAGGGCCTTTTTCCGGCCGCCGACTTCGGCCTGCTGGGCTTGCCGCAGGAATTCATGCAGACCGAAGGCCTGGAGTTTTACGGGCGGCTGTCCTTCATGAAAGCCGGACTGGTCTGGGCTGACCGCATCACCACCGTCAGTCCGACCTACGCCCGTGAGATCGCCACCCCGGACTATGGTTGTGGCATGGACGGCATGATCCGTCACCGGGCAGCGGATGTTTCGGGCATCCTCAACGGCGTTGATCCCCAGGTCTGGAATCCCTTGACCGATGCCGACTTGCCGGCGCATTTTTCAGCGCAGCAATTGGCCGGCAAGGGCTCTTGCAAGCAGGCCCTGCAGCAGGAGCTGGGCTTGAAGCCGGTCGCCGGGGCCCTGCTGTTCACGCTGGTCAGCCGGCTCAGTCATCAAAAAGGCATCGACTTGCTGCTCGAGGCCTTGCCGGCCATGTTCGCCAGCGGTGCCCAACTCGCCTTGCTGGGCAGCGGTGACGCGCAGTTGCAGGCGGCGTTGCAGGACTTGAGCCGCCGCTGGCCCGGCCAGATGGGTTTGCGCATCGGTTATGACGAAGCCATGGCGCACCGGATGATCGCCGGCGCCGATGCCTTGCTGGTGCCTTCGCGCTTCGAACCCTGCGGCTTGACCCAGCTCTATGCGCTGCGCTACGGCACGCTGCCGGTGGTGAGGCGCACCGGCGGACTGGCCGACACGGTGCTCGATGGCGATGAAGCGGGTAGTACCGGTTTCATCTTCGACGCAGCGACCGCCCCCGCATTGCAAGGCGCAATGCAGCGCGCGCTGCTGGCCTATGCCAGACCTGCACATTGGCAAGCGATGCAGCGACAGGCAATGGCACAGGATTTTTCATGGCAAGCCTCGGCGCGGCAGTTGGCCTTGCTGTACCAGTCCTTGTCCTGACCGCCCCCAAACTTCAGTTCCCACCTCATGCTGACAATTCCCACCGCGCCGATCGCCGGTCAACGCCCCGGCACCTCGGGGCTGCGCAAGAAGGTTGCGCTGTTCCAGGAGCCCGGATATCTCGAGAATTTTGTCCAGGCCATCTTCGACTCGCTTGAAGGTTTTGCCGGCGCGACGCTGGTGCTTGGCGGCGATGGTCGTTTTTTCAATGACCGGGCGATCCAGATCATCGCGCGCATGGCTGCGGCGAACGGTTTCGGCCGACTGCTGGTCGGCCAGCATGGCATCCTGTCGACGCCTGCAGCCAGCGGACTGGTGCGCAAACACCAGGCTTTCGGCGCCATCATTCTGTCGGCCAGCCATAACCGGGGCGGACCGGACGGTGATTTCGGTATCAAGTACAACGCCGGCAATGGCGGCCCGGCGCCCGAAAAATTGACCGATGAAATTTACCGCCGCACGCTCAGCATTGACCGCTTCCTGAGTCTGGACGAGGCCGACATCGACCTGACCAGGCTTGGGCCGATGCAGGTCGGCGCGATGCAGGTCGAGGTCATCGACCCGGTGGCTGACCATGCCTTGCTGATGGCGCAGTTGTTCGACTTCGATGCGATTCGCCGCTTGATCGCAAGCCCCGGGTTTTCAATCCGCTTCGATGCGATGCATGCGGTCACCGGGCCCTATGCGCAAGCGATCTTCGTCGACAGGCTCGGCGCCCCGGCCGCGAGCTTGATGAACTGCCAGCCCTTGCCCGACTTTGGCGGTGGACATCCGGATCCGAATCCGACCTATGCGGCCGAGTTGATCAGCGCGATGTTCGCCGCTGGCGGGCCCCAGTTCGGCGCCGCCAGTGATGGCGATGGCGACCGCAACATGATCTGCGGCCAGCGCTTCATCGTCACGCCCAGCGACAGTCTGGCGGTGATCGTCGCCAATGCCCATCTGGTGCCGGGTTATGCCGCCGGCTTGAAGGGTGTGGCGCGCTCGATGCCGACCAGCGCGGCGGTCGATCGGGTCGCGCAGGCGCTGGGCATTCCCTGCTTCGAAACCCCCACCGGTTGGAAATATTTCGGCAACCTGCTCGACGCCGGCCGCATCACGATCTGCGGCGAAGAAAGTGCCGGCACCGGTTCCGACCATGTGCGCGAGAAGGACGGCCTTTGGGCGGTGCTGTTCTGGCTCAACATCCTGGCCAAGCGTGGCCTCAGCGTCGAAGCAATTCTGCATGACCATTGGCAGCGTTATGGCCGCAACTATTACTCGCGCCACGACTATGAGGGTGTCGACAGCCAAGCCGCGCAGGACTTGATGGCGCACTTGCTCCAGTCATTGCCCAGCTTGCCGGGGCAGCAGATCGGAGCCAGCCTTGTGCTGCATGCCGATGACTTTGCCTATACCGACCCGGTCGACGGATCGATCAGCAGCGGCCAGGGCATCAGGATCGGTTTTGAAGATGGCTCGCGCATCGTTTTGCGCTTGTCAGGCACAGGCACCGAGGGTGCGACCTTGCGGGTTTACCTCGAACGCTTCGAGCCCGATGCAAGCCGACACGACATCGACACCCAGACTGCACTCGCGGGTCTGATCGCCGCCGCCGAACAACTGGCCGGCATCAGGCAACGCACGGGCCGCCTGCAGCCGACGGTCATCACCTGAAGACGTGGTGTTCTTGCTGCTGCGTTAGCAGCATTGCCTGGAAGATCGCGTCAAACGCTTCCAGATGGCGCCAGGCCTGGGAGACATCGCTGCCCCAGGCATAGAGCCCATGTCCCGCGATCAGGTAACCAGGGGTCAGTCGGGAGCGATCCGCTGCGGCCAGGCGGGCCTCGACCATGGCCGCCATGGCCGTAATGTCCTGCTGGTTGGGGAAGATCGGTACCCACAGTTCCTGTTCAGGGTTGCTGACGCCTTCAAAGGCTTTTTGCATCTCCCAGCCTTGCAGGCGCAGCTCGCCCTGTTCGCTGCAGACCTTCGACAAGGCCACCGCGCTGGCCGAATGCACATGCAGGATCGCGGCGATTGAGGGTTCGGCGGCATAACGGCTCAGGTGCATTGCGGCTTCTGGCGAAACGGTGGCGGGAGGCCGGCCGCTGGCTGCAAAAACCGCCACATCGTCGATGCTCAGGCGGCCCTTGTCGCAGTCCGAGTGGGTCAGTGTCAGGCATGCGCCGATACGGATCGAGAAATCACCCGAGCCGGCAGGCACCCAGCCACGCTGCGCGGCCAATCGGCCCATCCGGACGATTTCCTCGCAAGCGGCAGACTCGTTGTCTGGGCTGTCAAGGCTGCCCGGCCGGACTGAATGCAAATAATGGCCGAGCGTAGTCTCGGCTGACCTCCGGCCACCATTGGGAAGAAAGGCGGACTGGATTTTCATGGTTCAGGCCAGCAGCTTTGTGGTGGCATCAAAGGCCAGCGACCATGCAGCGTCTGGTGCCAGGCCGACCGATTGGCCGGTGGTGATCTTGCTGTGGTCGGCACCGACCTTGGCACACAGCAATTCGCTGACACCTTCGACGCGCAGGTGGATGATCGATGCGTCGCCCAGATGTTCGGCCAGTTCGACCGTTGCCGGAATGCCGGCCCCGGCCGCAAGCAGTTGTACATGTTCGGGGCGCAGGCCAGCGCGGCAGGCACCGGCTGGCGCCTTCAGTGCTGCCCACAAAGCCTGATGCGGTGCGGCTGCGCCTTGCTTCGGGCGGTCGATCAAATTGATTTTTGGCGCCCCCAGAAAACCGGCGACGAATTCGTTGGCCGGCCGGTTGTACAAGTCCATCGGCGCGCCGAGTTGGGCGATCTGGCCTTGGTGAAAGACGGCGATGCGGTCGCCCAGCGTCATCGCCTCGACCTGATCGTGGGTGACGGAAATCATCGTCGTGCCGAGCTCCTTGTGCAACCTCGACAATTCGATTCGCATCGTCACGCGCAAGGCCGCATCGAGGTTGGACAGCGGCTCGTCGAAAAGAAAAACCTTGGGTTTGCGGACGATCGCGCGGCCGATCGCCACGCGCTGACGTTGTCCCCCTGACAAATCCTTCGGGAAGCGGTCGAGCAGTTCGGTGATGTGGAGGACCTCGGCGATGCGCCCGACCTGCATTTGCCGCTTGGCCTTGCTGACGCCTGACATTTGCAGAGAAAACCCCATGTTCTCGGCCACGGTCATATGCGGATAGAGCGCATAGGTCTGGAACACCATCGCTGCGCCGCGGTCCGAAGGTCTGAGCTCGTTGGCGCGTTGGCCGTCGATCAGCAAGTCGCCACTGCTGATGGTCTCGAGCCCGGCGATCATTCTCAGCATCGTCGACTTGCCGCAGCCCGAAGGGCCGACGAAGACCAGGAATTCGCCGTCGCGCACTTCGAGATCGATGCCGTTGATGACATCGGTCTTGCCAAAGCTCTTGCGGATGCCACGCAGTGATACCTGGCCCATTTCAGACCTCCGTCAGCGCAACGTTGAGCGGTGCGCGGGCCAGCTGTTGCGCCTGCAAAAAGGCGCGGTACCAGACCGCGCTCTGTTTGGGTGTACGGATCTGCGTGGCGTAATCGACATGGACAATGCCGAAGCGCTTCTCATAGCCTGAGGCCCATTCGAAGTTGTCGAGCAGGCTCCAGACCATATAGCCGCACATTGGCACGCCCAGTTCCATGGCTGCGCCGACGGCTGCAATATGCGCGGCGATGTAATCGGTGCGGTCGCCGTCCTTGACCCGTCCTTCGACCAGGGGATCCTTGAAGGCTCCGCCATTTTCGGTGATGTAAAGCGGCGGCACGGCATAGTCCTGGTGCAGTCTCAGCAGCAACTGGGTCAGGCCCTCGGGGTAGATCTCCCAGCCCATGTCGGTCAGCTCGAGGCCGCTGCTCTTGGCGTCCCAGGGGCCTGCCGCGCTGACCACCGAGCGCGAGTAATAGTTGATGCCCAGGAAATCCATCGGCAGCGCGATCTGCTGCATGTCGCCGGCCTCGACCCGCGGCCCATCTTCGCCCAGGAAGTCGAGCACATCCTGCGGGTAGCAGCCCTTGAACAGCGGGTCCATATACCAGCGCAGCAGACGCCCGTCTTCGAGATGGGCTTGTTCAATGTCTTCAGCCGAAGTCGTCGCGGCCTGCACTGGCGCCAGATTCAGCACGATGCCCAGGCTGGCCTTGCAGCCCTTGGCGCGCAGCGCTTGCAGCGCCAGACCATGACTGAGCAGCAGGTGGTGCGAGACCTGCGCCGCCACCGCGCGGTCTTTTATGCCGGGGGCAAAGATGCCGCTTTCATGGCCGAGAAAGGCCACCACCCAGGGTTCGTTGTGGGTGGCTATCGAAGCGACCCGGTCGCCTAGCCTGGCGTTCAAGCCGAGCGCGTAGTCGACAAAGCGGTGCACGGTGTCGCGATTGGCCCAGCCACCGCGGGTCTGCAAATCGGCCGGCAAGTCCCAATGGTTCAGCGTCAGGTAGGGTTTGATGCCGCGCGCCAGCAGGCCGTCGACCAATCGCTCGTAGAAGGCCAGCCCCGCCTCATTCCAGGCGCCGCTGCCGCTGGGTTGCACGCGTGGCCAGGAGACCGAGAAGCGGTAAGCATTGACGCCCAGGCTTGCGATCAGGTCCAGGTCCTCGTCCAACCGGTGGTAATGGTCGCAGGCGATGCTGCCATCGCTGCCGTCAGCGATGACGCCGGGCAGACGGCAAAAGCTGTCCCAGATCGAGTCACCGCGGCCGTCTTTGGCTGCGGCACCTTCGATCTGGAAGGCACTGGTCGCTACGCCCCAGACGAAGTCCGGCGGGAACGGGTGGGTTGGAAATGCGGGCGCTGTTGTGGTCATGAATTGAAAATGAATGATGGGTTGGGCCGGCGCTTACTTGACTGCGCCTGCCGTCAGACCGGAAATCAGCTGTCGCGATGACAGGGCGAACAGAATCAGCAGGGGCACGGTGGCGATGGCCGAACCGGCCATCAAAGCGCCCCATTCGGTGTCGACCGGGCTTTGCAGGCTGCGCAGAGCCAGCGGCAAGGTGTACATATCGGGCGAACGCATCACGATCAGCGGCCCGATGAAGTTGTTCCACGAGGCGATGAAGGTGATCAATCCGAGTGTGCCGAGCGCCGGCTTGAGCAAGGGCAGCACGATGCGCCCATAGATGGCCAGTTCGTTGCAACCGTCCATGCGCGCCGCTTCGACCAGATCCTTGGGCACCGAGGCGAGGACGAATTGCCGCATCAAGAAGATGCCGAAGGCGCTCGCGGCGCCGGGGATATAAAGCGCGCGGGGCTGGTCGATCCAGCCCAGCATGTCCATGATCATGAAGGTCGGGATCATGTTCATGAACGAGGGCAGCAACATCGTTCCCATGACCAAGCCGAACAGGATGTTCTTGAAGCGGAAGTCGAACAGCGCGAAGGCATAGCCGCCCATCGAGCAGAACAGAAGAGTCAGCGCGGTCGATGCCAGGGCGACGTAGAAGCTCCAGCCGAGGTTGCGCCAGAAGGGCAGGCGCGAGGTCAGGATCTGCAGATTGGCCAGAAAGTCATCGCCGAAGAACAGCGGCGGCGGCAGGCTGAAGATTTCGCTGCGCGAATGGGTCGCGAAAACGAACATGAAATAAAACGGCGCCAGCATCACCAGCGCGCCGATGCCAACGATGCAGTAGGCGGCCCAGTGGCTCAGATGTCCGGTACTTGTTTTCATCGCGGCCTCAGGCTGAACGCTGACGGAAAGCGCGGTTGGTCAGCCACGTCAGCAGTGCGACCAGCAGGAACAGCAACCAGGACATTGCACTGGCGCCACCGAAATCATTGAAGTCGAAGGCCATGCGGTAGAGGTAGATCGCCGTCGTCATGCCCGACTGGTCCGAGCCGCCGCGCCCGCCGGTGAGGATGAAGGGCTCCTCGAACAACTGCAGCCCGCCGATCACGCTCAGCGTGACGCCGAAATAAATCATCGGCTGCAGACTTGGCAAGGTGATGAACCAGAACTGCTGCCAGCGGCCGGCGCCGTCCATCCGCGCGGCTTCGTAAAGATCGGCTGGGATCGTCTGCAGCGCGGCCAGATAGAGCACGACGTTGAAGCCGACATAGCGCCAGAACACGATCATCGCCAGCGCCGGCTTGATGTTCTCGGGGCGCCCGAGCCAGTCTATGGGCTCGGCGGGCAGCAAGGAGCCCAGCATTGGCAACTTGGCCAGCGCGCCCAGGCCAAGGTTGATGATCCCGAAATCGGTGGAAAACAGCGCGCTGAACATGATCGCGATTGCCACCGTCGAGGTGATGTAGGGCAGGAAATAGGCGCCGATCACGCCATTGCGCAGGCGCTGGAACTTGTTGTGGATGAAGACCGCCAGCGGAATCCCGATCAGGTGCTGAGGCAGGCCCGAGGCGATCGCCAGCCAGGCTGTGTTGCCCAATGATTTCCAGAACCATTCGTCCTCCAGCGCAAAACTGAAATTGCCCAGGCCGACGAATTGCATCTTGTCCAGTCCGCTGGTCGGCTCCCAGGACTGGAAGGCCAGGAAGAGCGAAAACAACAACGGGAAAAGGCCGAACACCAGAAACAGCCCGATGAATGGGCTCAACAAGGCATAGGGTGCCCAGCGGGGTGAGAGGCGCAATGCGTCGGGTAGCTTCATCTTGTGGAGAGTTCTGATTCAGCGCTTGGCACGCTTTTCGAGCAGGCGCTGCGCATCGGCGAGCGCGGTCTTGATGTCTTTGCCCTGGTCGAGCACCTTGTCGAGTTCGGTGTCGATGACCTCGGCAGCGAAGGAGTCTTGCTTGTGTACGTCGACCGCGGTGATGTGCTGGCTGGCCTCGCGCCATAGCAAGCGCGCTGGCTTGTCGCCCAGAAAGGCAATCGGCTGTTCGAAGAAATCATCATCCTGCGCCGCCAGCAGGGCCGGGAAGGCGTCCTGCGACTTGAAGGCAGCCAGCTGCATCTTGCGGTCCAGCGTCAGCAGCTGTATCAGCTCCCAGGCGAGCAATTTCCGACCTGGCGCCGAGTTGCGCGGGATCGACAAGAAGGTGCCGCCGTAAGCAGCCCAGGCGCCTTCAGGCAATTGCGCGGCCCGCCATAGGCCTTTGGTGGCCGGCGCCAGCCAATTGTTCAGATGCCCGGCCAGCCAGGACCCTGACATCTGTGTGGCCAACGTGCCGCGCTTGAAGCCTTCGGTCCATTCGGTGGACCAGGGCGAGACCTTGGCATCAAGCCGGTTCTGCCGCACCTGGCGGGCCAGTTCGAAGGCGCGCAAAAAGCGTGGTGAATTCACCAGCACCCGCGATTGCTTGTCGAAATAAAGTCCTTCACCTGGTTGGACGCCGGTGCGGATCGCGATGTCCTTGATGTCGCGGGCATGGGCCATCAAGTAGGCGCCGGTGCTGGCCTTGATCTTGACGCCTGCAGCGACATAGCTCTCCCATGAGGCGGTCAACTCGGTCTCGGTGACGCCGGCCCTTGCCAGGATGTCGGCGCGGTAGAGCAGGGTGCCGGGGCCGATGTCAGTCGGGGCGGCGACCACCGCGCCGGCGCGATTGCTCCCCTGCTGGTAGGCGTAGGGCACATAGCGCGCGGCGAATTTGCCGATGCCATAAGGCTCGCGCGACAGGTCTTCGAGGCCGCCGCCGTGAGCAAAGCGGCCGACATAGCCAACCTCCAGCGCCATCACATCGGGCAGGTAGACCGAAGTCGACAGCGCGGTTGTCATCGCTGTGTGATGGTCATTGAACTGGCGACTGACGACCTTGATGTCGACCGTCGGGTGCAACTTTTTCCATGCGGGAATGGCGGCCTTGATGATTTCATCCACAGCCGGGAATGCAGCAACAGTCAAGGTCTGCTGCGCATGCGCGCAAGGCAGGCAGAACAAGGCCGCCAGGCCCAGGCGCCAAGCCGATCGGTGCACAGTCGATGTCCCCAGGTCCCGCATTGCGCCCCCGCTGAGAACTCCGGCGGCCCGGGATGGCTGCCAGTCAGTTCAATATTGAAAGCGCTGTCAGATAATTTATGAAAGCGCTTTCATAATGTATTGGCGGCGGACCTGAATGTCAATCAAGGGTAATTGCTGAGGCCCGGCAGAAAAGCTGGATCGAATCAGCTCAGACGAGCGCGCGGCTGGACGACCTTGCGACCAGACTCGGCACTGGCATGACGATGGTCGGCTTCTTGCCAACGAGCAATTGCAGCATGGCTGAGGCGGCGAGCCTGCCGAGCTCGACCGAGGGCTGGTGGATGGTGCTTAACGGAGGGATCGAATAAGCGGCTGCGGCCAGATCATCGAAACCCACCAGCGAAACGTCGACGGGAACATGCAGGCCATGGCGGTCGAGCGCCAGCGCTGCGCCGAAAGCCATCTGGTCATTGGCGGCGAAGATCGCGGTGAAGCTTGCGCCGCATTGCAGCAGACTTTCGACTGCTTTCATGCCGCTGGCCTCGTGGTACTGGCCCGGCACGACCAGCGCCGGATCGAATGCAATCGCAGCGGACTCGATTGCCGTGCGGTAGCCACGCAGTCGTTCATCCGCATCGGGATGACCGGGCTCGCCGGTGATGAAGGCGATGCGTTGATGGCCCAGGTCCAGCAGATGCTGGGTCGCCAGCCTGGCGCCTTCAAAATTGTCAAAATTCAACGAAAAAAGCCCGGGCGCCTTGAGGTTGCGGCCGGTGACCACGACGGGCAAGGTCTTGGCGCAAGCCCGCAAGGCCTGATCGCTGAGCCGTCCGGTCAGAACGATGATGCCGTCGACACAGCGTGAGCGCAGCACATTGATGCAGCGGGCTTCCTCGGCAGCATCCCAATGCCCGCTGACGAACAAGGGGCTGTAACCTGCCATCCCGAGCACATCTTCGATACCGCTCAAGGCGCCACCATAGAAGGGGCTGTCGATCGATTGGGTGACCACGCCGACGCTGAGCGTACGCCCGCCAGCGAGTCCGCGTGCCACCGGGTTCGGACTGAAGCCGAGGTCGGCGATCGCCTTGTCGACCTCAGCGCGCTTTTCCGGGCTGACAACGGCGGTGCCGTTCAGGATGCGCGAGACCGTGCTCGGCGAAACGCCAGCGGCGGCAGCAACCATGCCCAAGGTTGCTTTTTGCGGAATGCGTGCTCCAGCGCGAACGCTTGTCTTGATCTTCATGTCCGGAACCCATTGATATTCGCGCCGAGTTTAAGCGCTCGCAAGAATCTCTCAATCAGCGCTTACGAGTGCATCAAGCGGGCCGCCAACTGCCTGCCGCTGAGCCAGGCGCCTTCGACTTTGCCGCCGTTCAACCAGTCGCCGCACAGGCCCAAGCCCAGCGCCCCGTCCCAGATGCCGCCCTGCGTCAGGGCCGGGAAGCTGTCGGCATAGCGCCAACGATGGGCGCTGCTGTCCTGCGGCGCCGGGATGTCGATCGGAGCGCAAGCCTCTCGAAAGGCATCAAGTAAATCGGCTTGGACCGCTTTGGCGTCGTGCTCAAGCCTGGCTTCGCTCCACTCGGCAGTGGCGTGCAGCAGCCAGGTTTCCGGCCCCTGGCGACCCGGCTTGCTGTTGTCGCGGGCGATCCAGCGCAGTCGGCCCTGGTTGACGAAGGCCGCATCGAATGGCAAATCAAGCGTTGATTCGAACTGCAACATCAGCGCCCAGCAGCCGCGCATTCTGGCACCGCCCGCCAGCGCGGCCAGATTTGGCGCCTCCGGGGCCAGCAGCGGCGCGGCCTGTGGTGCAGGGACTGCCAGCAGGACGATGTCGAACTGGCGGGCCAGCCAGCCAGCCTCGACCGACTCGAGCTGCCAGCCACCGGCGGTGCGCCGCAATTGACTGATGCTGTGACCCGCCTCGACGCTCAATGAAGCTGCGAGCCAGTGGCCCGGCGCCGTCATCCTGGGCATGCCGACGAAGCGCAACAGTTCAGCATCCCTTTGATGCGCTTGCTCGCCTGCCAGCACCTGCAGCCGCGGCGACCAGAGGGCGGCCACACCAGCGGCCTCCCAGCGGCTGACTTCTGCCCGGAATTCCGGACTGCGCGCGGTGAAATATTGCGCCCCATGGTCGCATTGCCAGCCCGCGCCTGAGCGCGTGCTCATGCGGCCCGAAGCCCCGCGACTTTTCTCGAACAAAGTGGGCTGGTAGCCAGCCTGCTGTAGCGCAACAGCGCAGGACAGTCCGGCCATGCCGGCACCGATGATGGCAATTCGGGAAGAAAGATCCATTGAAATCCTGTTTTGAAATACCCTGAAAACTGCGGGCCATCCCATTCGGCTAAGCTCGGCGGAATGAACCCATTGCACCCGAAAAAGCTCTTGCTGACGAAATGGACGGCAGTCGAGCCGATCGCCAAAGACAAGCATTTTCTCGTGACCCGGCTGATCCTGCCTGAAACGCTCGATGCCATGGTCGAAGCGGTCGAGATCGAGGCCGTGATGTCGCGTCAAAGCCGTCGAATCGGCTGGCGCGAACTACGCGATCCAGCGCAATGGCGGCGTGGCTGGGTCTGAAGATGAACAGCTTTCCGGCCGGTTTTCGTGCCCTGGTCATCGGCTCGACCGGCGCTATCGGGGCAGCGTTTATCGAGCAACTTGCAGCAATGCCGGGCTGCGCGGCCGTGGTCGGCCTGCATCGCCAATCGGTACCGCCGATCGACTTCGAGCGCGAAGACAGCATCGCTGCGGCTGCTGCTGCGCTGGCGCTCCAGCCGCCCTTTCACTTGATCGTCAACGCCGCCGGGCTGTTGCATGCTGATGGGTTGATGCCGGAAAAGAAGCTTGCTGAGCTGAACTATGCACAGATGAAGGCCACTTTTCAGGTGAATAGCTTCGGGCCAGCGCTGCTGCTGCGGCATTTCTCCGGCTTGCTGGACAGGGAGCGGGGCCTGTTGGCGCTGCTTTCGGCCAAGGTCGGCAGCATCGAAGACAACCGGCTTGGCGGCTGGTACAGCTACCGGGCTTCGAAAGCTGCGCTGAATATGCTGGTCAAGACCGCCGCGATCGAGATCAAACGCAGCCAGCCGCAATCGGTCGTGGTCGCGCTTCATCCGGGTACCGTCAAGTCGAAGCTGTCGAAGCCGTTCCGCGGCATGGAGATCGGCCGCGAGCCATCAATCGCTGCGGCTGAACTGCTGACAGTTCTTGACCGCCTGCGGCCAGCTGACAGCGGTCAGTTTTTTTCCTACAGCGGCGAGCGCTTGCCCTGGTGAGCCTGAGCCATTCAGTGCAATTGCCAATTCGCTGTTTGATTTGGTCGGGGTGAGAGGATTCGAACCTCCGGCCTCCACGTCCCGAACGTGGCGCGCTACCAGGCTACGCTACACCCCGCCTCGGTTGAAACAGGCCGGTAAAAGGCGTTGTTCCTGCAAAGCAGCCTTCAATGTTATCAGGGATTGCTGCTGCTGATCGCTCACCTGTTGAGGGGAGCCACCCGAGTCGGCACATCAGGGCGGTAGCTCGGGCGGCCGGTGCCCGGTATCGCTGGTCTCTGATTGAATTTCAAGCGCTCGACTTCACTGCATCTTCATGCCTTCATGGTGCATGTGCCCCTTCGTCGCATCCTTGCCATGGTCGGACAACTGCGCGTCGAACCAGTTGTGCAAAGCCACGACCAACTTCGAATCCGCGGTCTTGTAGGTCAATTCGGCTCCGTCCTTGATGTCGCGGTACACGATCGCGATTTGTCCTGGTTTGGCGGCCTTGAGTTCGGCCAGTCCCGGCATGGCCTGGCCATGGATACGGGTCGGTGCCGAAAAGTCGCCCTTCAAAAATTGCTCCTGAATATCTAGCAAGTGCTGGCGGATCAGCTTGATCTGGGCTTCGTCGCCCGCCGCTTTCGCGACCACTTGCTGCTCACCGCCGGTTTCGTTTTTGGCGAAGATGTGAGTCGTCGCAGCCAGGCTGAACGGCATGACTTCCTTGCCGAGCCGCGAGACTTGGGCCTGCCGCTCGGCGTCGGCCATCATCTTCATGTGCACGGCGTGGTCCAGGTTTTGATGATCGATCATCTGGCCATCCATTGTTTGTGCGTTGGCGGCCCAAGCCACGGCCATGGAAGCCATGGCGATCGCATTCAAAATTCTCACTCTCTACTCCTCAATTAAAGCTAGGTTCAGCAGTTGACCGCTCTCCATCGACTCGGAGGCCGCATGCCTTGTGAGATTTTCCTGCCCGCCGGCCATCACCCAATATGTGAGAACGCTAGGCAGTCGATTGAGCAGCGCTCTGGCACGCTGGCGGCGTTGCTTCTCCTGGCCGGCATCAGCCCACTGCGTTGGCGCGCCGTGCCAGAGCACCGTATGGCAACCCACTCGGCCGCGTCCAACCGCCGAGTCTAGGCTTAAAATGCAACAGGCTGTCGGCGCGTTGGCGCGATCAATGTGTTAGAGCGGGGATACCGCTTGTTAGCCTGGGGAGAGATGGTGCAGTCAGGCCGCTCGAAGAAGCACGAACCCACCGAAGCGACTCGCAAATCATCGCGCAGCGCCGTAGGAATCCCCGTCCTTTTGGGCGGGGAGGATGTCAAAGTTTGACCCGCAAGCGTGCAAGAACTTCAGGATTTTGCACCTGATGTGAGCATGGCTCACTTGGCGCGATGGATGGCGCATGGTCAGGGGATACGCAGATGCAAGCGCAAGCGAAGAAACCACACACGGGCGTCACCGGCGGCAGCAGCGGGATTGGCGCGGCCGTGGTGCAACTGCTCCTCGATCGCGGACATCTGGTCACGGTCTTCGACCTGCAGGTACCCGCGGACCCCAACATCGTCTTCGAGCAAGTGGATGTTGCTGACGAGGCGTCAGTCGTCAGGGCGGTCGAGGCCGCGACGGCGCGCTCCGGCACCGTAACAGGCCTCGTGACTTGCCACGGTGTCCGGGGCGAATTTGTCAGCGCACTGGAACTGGACCTTGGGCGTATGCGCCGACTGATCGATGTTCACGTGATCGGCACCCTCTCCGTGGCCCGCGAGATCGTGCGCCGCCTTGCCGGGCGATCCGCTTCGATCGTGACGGTCTCGTCCACCACGGCCTATGGCGGTTGGGTCAATCAGGCGGACTACGGAACGGCCAAGGCGGCGTTGCGACAGTTGACTGAAAACCTCGCGATCGAATGGGCGCCGCTCGCGGTACGGGTCAACTCGGTGGCACCTGGATTCACAATGACAGCAATGGTCGCGGACATGGTCGCAGCCGGTTACGACCTGAACCCGGCCAAGGCGCGCACTCCGTTGGGGCGATTGGCCACGGCTGACGAGGTGGCCGGATCGATCGTTCATCTGTTGTGCGATGCGAGCTTCGTCACCGGGCAATGCCTTGCCGTGGATGGCGGATGGACGGCCGTCGGCAAGTGATCGTCGTGACGAGCCGTCCCCTTCGTTGCCAGTTAAATCCCATTCATCCCAAGTTCCGTAGCTTCCTTCCGAATCAATGCGAAGACGCATTTTGAGGTCTCCACCGTGCGCGTGCAAAGCATCACGTTGGAGTCAGATCGGCCGGGTGAGTCGCTTCGGCTTTATATGAAAAAAGAATTAAGCGGAAATTTATCTATATTTTGAAATTGTAAGTAGTGCATTTAAAGTCCGCCTTCGGTCAGGGCATGCTGCTCTGCAGCATGCATCGGGGCTTCATGGATTGGATTGCAGTCATCAGCGGATTTGGCATCGGCGCCATCGTCGGCATGACCGGCGTGGGGGGTGGCTCATTGATGACTCCGCTGCTGATCAGCGTGTTCAAGCTCAATCCAGCCATAGCCATCGGCACCGATCTCTGGTTTGCCGCCGTCACTAAGTCGGGTGGCGCGCTGGCCCATCACCGCCATGGCCACGTTGATTACCACGTCGCAGGCCTGATGCTGGCGGGCAGCATTCCGGCCGCGATTGCAACCATCGGGATGATGCATTGGACTGGCCTCACCAAGGGTTGGTCCAATGCCTTGACCATCTCGCTGGGCATCGCGTTACTGCTGACCGCGCTGACCGTGGCCTACCGCAAGGCCTGGCATGCGCTGGGCCTCAAGCTCGAACGCTGGCTGCCCGAGCGGCGCAAGGCGGCGCTGACTGTGGCATCGGGCTTGTTGCTGGGGGTGCTGGTTTCGCTGTCGTCGATCGGCGCCGGCGCGGTTGGCGCCACCCTGATCCTGCTGCTCTATCCTCGCATACCTGCCTACCGTCTGGTCGGTACCGACATCGCGCATGCGGTACCGCTGACCCTGGTCGCTGGAATCGGCCATGCCACGCTCGGTCATGTGGAATGGGCGCTGTTGACTGCCTTGCTGGCGGGATCCTTGCCCGGCATTTGGCTGGGCGCGCAATTGACCAAATCGATGCCGGAGCAATGGGTGCGCGGAATCCTCTGCACCTCCCTCGTCGCTGCAGGGCTCAAAGTCATCTTTTGAGCGTTGTTCGGCGAACAAATCTGGCCAGGAAACCATAATCTGGGCGAGCTGGCGTATTCCAATGACGCTGGCTTCGATCAATTCAATGCGCTTCGCGGTTCGTTCGACCGGTGCAGAATCGCCAACATGACAATATATTCATTGAAGCACTGGGGTCGACTTGTCGAATGTATCGCGGCAGTTGCGGCCATGGCTTTGCTGCCTGTCGGCGCGCTGGCACAGGGCAACGTCGCCAAGCCAATTCAAATCGTCGTGCCCTTCGGGCCGGGCGGGGTGGCTGATCTGACCGTCCGGACAGTCGGTCAAAAGCTCGCTGAAATCCTCAACCAACCGGTGATCATTTACAACAAACCAGGTGCAGGTGGCTTGGTTGCGGGTGACTCAGTGGCCAGGGCAGAAGCCGATGGCAGTACCTTGCTGTTGATCTCGAATGGCACGGCGGTGACGGCCAATCTGTTCAAGAAGCTCCCCTTTGATGTCGTGCGTGACTTCACGCCGATTTCGACACTCGGTTACTTTGACCTGGCAATCCTGACTTCGGCAAGCTCAAGCATCAAGAGCCTGCCTGATTTGTTTGCTTTTGCGAAAGCCAATCCGGGCAAGCTCAACCTGGGCACGATCAGCATCGGCAGTACGCAAAACCTGGCGGCCGAATTGTTCAAATCAACCGCGGGTCTCGATTTCCAGATTGTTCCGTTCAACGGCACGCCGGCCGTGATCACTGCCTTGCGCGGCGGGCAGATCGATATTGCGTTTGAAATCCTCGGGCCGGTGATGTCGCAGGTCAATGCCAAAGCCCTGCAGGTCCTGGCTGTCACAGGCGATCAACGCGCGGCCGTCTTGCCCGATGTCCCGACGCTGAAGGAGAGCGGATTGCCCACCTATGTGGTGCGTAGCTGGAACGCTCTGGCTGCGCCGGCGAAAACTCCGAAGTCCGTGGTCGAGCGGTTGAACCGGGCCTTGGTGGCCGCAGTCAATTCTGCTGAGGTGAAAAAGAAGCTGGCCGAACTCAATGTCGATGCGCAGTCCAGTACCGAGGAGCAGGCGGCCGAGTTGCTGGCCAGGGAAATCAGACATTGGGCTGAGGTGATGCGCCAAGCCAGAATTGCGCAGCAGTGATGCCGCCAGATCGGCTGACCAACCTGCAGCGAGTTCGCTCAACGACCTAGCAGCTTCAAAAGTTCCGATCCACGGACAGCGCGACAAATTCCAGCAGGGAGTCGCGCCATGGATTGGCAGGCAGGGCGGCAAGGCATTGGCGCGCCAGCAGCGCTTCGGCTCGGGCGGCTTCACGGGTTGCTTCGAGGGCACCGGTGGCGCGCACGATGTCGATGATCTCGTTCAGACGTTCATGCTCGCCATGCTCGATCGCGTGGCGTATCAGCAAGGCCTGAGCGGGTGAGCCTCGCTCCATCGCGATCAGCAATGGCAGCGTGGCCTTGCCCTCGCGCAGGTCGTCTCCCACGTTCTTGCCCAGCTCGCTCGGGTCACCTTCGTAGTCGAGCACATCGTCAATCAGCTGGAAGGCCGTGCCCAAGGCGCGGCCGTAGCCTGCGCAGGCTTCTTCAACTTCCGGGCCGACATCGGCGAGCACGGCGCCGAGTCTGGCGCTGGCTTCGAACAGCTTGGCGGTCTTGTAGCGGATCACGCGCAGATAGTCTGCAATCGTGATGTCCGGGTCATGCATGTTCATCAACTGCAGGACTTCACCTTCAGCGATTACATTGGTCGCGTCGGCAAGTACCTCGAGCACCCGCAGGCGCTGGCACGACACCATCATCTGGAAGGCGCGCGAATAGAGGAAGTCGCCGACCAGGACGCTGGCCGCATTGCCGAACATCGCATTGGCGGTCGGCTTGCCGCGGCGCAGCGAGGATTCATCGACGACATCGTCGTGCAACAAGGTCGCTGTGTGGACGAATTCGACCACCGCTGCGAGTTCGAAGCGGTCGCTGCCCTTGAAACCCAAGGCGTTGGCAAACAGCAGCACCAGCTTCGGGCGCATGCGTTTGCCGCCGGCGTGGACGATGTAAGCCGCGATCTGGTTGACCATGGCGACGTCGGACGTCAGGCGTCGCGCGATGACTGCATCGACCTCAAGCATCTCGGCGGCCAGCTTGGCGAGAACCTCGGTGAAACAAGCCGGATGGGGCGATACGGTTGCGGCGTGCACTCTCAACTCTCTTGTTGGCGAAGGGGGATTATAGGAACGGCCCGGACGGGCTTCTATTTGTGGCGGCCTAGGGTCGAGCAGCTTGATTGTGCTAGGCTATTTTTGGTAACTCGTGCTAGACTGCAAGGCTCTGTGTCTTTTTGGATGCGGAATTGATGCCCGCAAGCCGTGATTTACACAAGGCTTGTGGGTGGGTTCATTGAAAGGGCTGATATGTACGCGGTCATAAAAACCGGTGGCAAGCAATACAAAGTTGCTGCTGGCGAAAAGATCAAGATAGAACAGATAGCTGCGGCTGTTGGCCAAGAGATTGTGATCGACCAGATTCTCGCTGTCGGAAGCGGTGCGGATCTGCAGGTAGGCACTCCCTTGGTTGCTGGCGCCAGCATTACCGCCACAGTTGTGGCTCACGGTAAGCACGACAAAGTGCGCATCTTCAAGATGCGTCGTCGCAAGCATTACAAGAAGAGTCAAGGCCACCGCCAGACTTACACCGAGCTGTTGATCAGCACGGTGAACAGTCCAGCGCAAGCCTGATCGCCTTCGCCAACAGTTCAAGGAGCTAATCCATGGCACAGAAAAAAGGCGGCGGTTCCACCAGGAATGGCCGCGACTCCAAACCGAAAATGCTCGGTGTGAAGGCCTTCGGCGGCGAGACCATCTCTGCAGGTTCCATCATTGTTCGCCAGCGGGGAACTCGTTTCCACCCTGGAACCAATGTCGGCATCGGCAAGGATCACACGCTGTTCGCATTGGTTGACGGCCAAGTGTCGTTCGCCATCAAGGGTGAAAAGAGCCGTCAAACGGTTTTTGTTACTCCGGCCTGAGCGCCACGAACCAGCTTGATTTGAATCTCCAGCGGAGGGCAGCAGCCGACCGCTGGTGACACAAAGCCCCGGCTCGCCGGGGCTTTTGCATTTTGAGGCTGCGATGGTGATGCAGGGTTCTGCCCGGCATTGCTTTACCATGTCCGGTAAAGGCGCAGAGCAAGCATTTGACATCCTCCCCGCCCTAAAGGGCGGGGATTCCCTCTACAGGGGCTGCATGTCCGCAGCCGGCTCGCGTGAACTTTGACAGGATATTAGCAGCGTTCACATCACGATCATGCAAACCCTCACACCCCCAGCAGGTCCATGGCCTTATTGCAAGACCTTCGAGCCCTTTGGGTCCCCCGACCCAACCACAGTCGGAACAGGTCTGCGTGGAAAAATTCTCACTCACTT
>CAIJIT010000136.1 GCA_903820745.1 uncultured Burkholderiales bacterium | reverse complement strand
TTCGATCTTGTCCGACGCCCTGAAAGTCTTGCCCCAATATCTGCTGCCCAAGCAGGCGATCACCTGGTTCGCCGGCAAAGTCGCGTCAGCAAGAATGGGGGCGCTGACGACGGCGATCATCCGGCGCTTCGTCAAGCGCTACCAGGTCAACATGGCCGAAGCGGCCGATCCGGACATTGCCGCTTACGCCAGCTTCAATGATTTCTTCACCCGGGCGCTGCGCGCAGACGCCAGGCCGCTCGCCAGCGCCAGCCTGATCTGCCCGGTCGATGGTGCGATCAGCCAGTTCGGCGTGATTGAAGGCGAACAGATTTTCCAGGCCAAGGGCCATCACTACAGCAGCGCCGCGCTGCTCGGCGGCGACGCGGCCCTGGCAGAGCAATTCAAGGACGGCCTGTTCGCCACGCTCTACCTGAGTCCGCGCGACTATCACCGCATTCACATGCCCTGCGCCGGACGGTTGCTGCGGATGATCCATGTGCCGGGTGAGCTGTTCTCGGTCAACCCGACAACAGCGCGTGGGGTGCCAGGGCTGTTTGCAAGAAATGAACGCGTCATCTGTCTGTTCGAAGACAAAGCCGGCCGCAATTTCGCGCTGGTGCTGGTCGGCGCCACGATCGTCGGCAGCATGGCGACGCCCTGGCATGGCGTGGTCAACCCGCCGCGGCCGGGCCATCTGCGCCAATGGCATTACGAAGATCAGCAAATCACGCTCGCCCAGGGCCAGGAGATGGGCCGCTTTCTGCTCGGCTCGACCGTGGTGATGCTGTTCCCCAAACCGGCCGATTCGCTGGCATTCAACCCGGCATGGCAGGCTGGCGGCGCGATCCGGCTCGGCGAAGCGATGGCCAACCCGCATTGAGAATGACGACATGACACAGCGCGTACTGACCGGCATCACCACCACCGGCACCCTCCATCTGGGCAACTATGTCGGCGCAATCCGGCCGGCGATCGCCGCCAGCCTCGAAGCGGGTGTCGAGAGCTTTTTCTTCATGGCCGACTATCACGCCTTGATCAAATGCGATGACCCGGCCCGCATCGCCCGCTCGCGGCTGGAGATCGCCGCCACCTGGCTGGCTGCTGGCCTCGACACCGAGCGCGTGACCTTCTACCGCCAGAGCGACATCCCCGAAATCCCTGAGCTGACCTGGCTGCTGACCTGCGTTACCTCGAAGGGCCAGATGAACCGGGCCCATGCCTACAAGGGCGCAGTCGATGCCAATGTTGCCGCCGACGAAGATGCTGACGCTGGCATCACGATGGGGCTGTTCAGCTATCCGATCCTGATGGCAGCCGACATCCTGATGTTCAACGCGCACCGCGTGCCGGTCGGGCGCGACCAGGTCCAGCATATCGAGATGGCCCGTGATGTCGCGCAGCGCTTCAACCATCTGTTCGGCCAGGGGCGCGACTTCTTCGTCCTGCCCGAAGCCGCTGTCGAGGCCGACATGGCGCTGCTGCCCGGGCTTGACGGCCGCAAGATGAGCAAGAGCTACGACAACGCGATCCCTCTGTTCGAAGGCGGCAGCGCCGGCTTGCAGGAGGCGATCGCGCGCATCGTCACCGATTCGAAGTTACCCGGCGAGCCCAAAGACCCGCAAGGCCAGGCCCTGGTGACGATCTATGACGCCTTCGCCAGCCCGGCACAGCGGCAAGAATTCCGCGCCGCCTTGCGCGCTGGTCTGGCCTGGGGCGAAGCGAAGCGGCAGTTGTTCGAACTGATCGAGGCGCAGATCGGCCCGCTGCGTGCGCGCTATGCTGAGCTGATGGCGCATCCCGACCATATCGAGGCGATCCTGCAGACCGGTGCCGCCAAAGCGCGTGCCCTGGCCGCGCCGCTGCTGGCCGAGTTGCGCCAGGCGGTGGGGCTGCGCAGCTTCAGTACAGCCGCCGTCATCGCGGTCCAGGCCAAGTCCGCCAAAGCCACGCTGCCGCTGTTCAAGCAATACCGCGAAGCCGATGGCAGGTTCTATTTCAAGCTCAACGCCGCCGATGGCAGCCTGCTGCTGCAAAGCCAGGGCCTTGAGAGCGGCCGCGATGCCGGTCAATGGGTGGCGCGGCTCAAGCGCGAAGGCGCTGCTGCGCTGAGCGAAGCGCCGGTGCAGCGCGCTGAGGGCATCACGGCAGCTGACGTCGAGGCTGCGCTGACGGAACTGAAGCAGGCCAGCGAGGGCTGATCGTCCGGGGGATGGCGCTGACATTGATCATTGCCCCCCAGAGAAACCCCCGTAGTCTGAACCGTTTGAGGCCGCTAGTCTTGGCCACCTATTTTTGCTGCTGAAGAGGAGATTGCCATGTCCGACATTCCCGCTGACACGCTGGCCCTGCAAAGCCTGTACCACTGGGAGCGCGCCGCGCCTGACCGGATCGCGCTGACCCAACCGATGGGCGACGGCACCGTGCAGGATTTCACCTGGGCCCAGGTGGGCGACCAAGTGCGGC
The DNA here is from genome assembly GCA_903820745.1 of uncultured Burkholderiales bacterium. Lineage (GTDB taxonomy): Bacteria > Pseudomonadota > Gammaproteobacteria > Burkholderiales > Burkholderiaceae_C > Paucibacter_A. The sequence continues at coordinate 130 of CAIJIT010000136.1, read as the reverse complement.
GGATGGCCACCCATCTGCAGGCGCAAGGCTGGGAACGCGGCGCCAAGGTAGCGATCCTGTCGAAGAACTGCGCCTGGTGGCTGATGAGCGATCTGGCGATCTGGATGGCGGGCTATGTCTCGGTGCCGCT
>CAIJIT010000135.1 GCA_903820745.1 uncultured Burkholderiales bacterium | reverse complement strand
TAGAGCGGGGATACCGCTTGTTAGCCTGTGGAGAGATGGTGCAGTCAGGCCGCTCGAAGAAGCACGAACCCATCGGAGCGACTCGCAAATCATCGCGCAGCGCCGTAGGAATCCCCGTCCTTTAGGGCGGGGAGGATGTCAACACCAAGAGTAACGAGCAGCAGTCGCCCTATGAAATGCTGAAGCCATTGTTAAGCGTGCTGGACGATGCGGCACATAACTACATCAACGTAGCTTCCGAGTTGCAGAGTCTGTTGGCGGGGCAGGTCGAGCTCGGCATCAACTCGCTGGCGACCATGCTGCCAGTGGCGACTTTCCCGTACCAGCCGCAGAGCCTGGCCAATGCGATGTGGCAGTTGCTGTCTCAAGGCGAGGCCCGCGCTGAACATCTCGCCAAGGTCGCCCGCACGATGCAGGGCGTGTTCGAGGGCTTGTACAAACTGCAGAACGAGGCGGCCAAGTCATCCCTCGACTCGACGGCTGACATCGGCCACCGCATGCACAAGACCGAATCCAAAGTCACCCAGGCCTTGTTCAACCGGCGCCTCGACGATGTCCTGATCGATTTTGAAAATCGCCGTGCAGCCAGCTCGTCCAACGAGATGAAGGCCCATGCCAATTGAAGTTGGCTGAACCATTAAAAAGGGCCGCATTGCTGCGGCCCTTTTTAATTTTCGACTGGGAGCAATTCATCCAGTCAGTTGGGGCAGGGTCACTCGCGGGCTGGCCCGCGGGCGATCTGTCCCAGAGGCATTACATGTCCATACCACCCATGCCGCCCATGCCACCCATCCCGCCGCCGCCGCCCATGCCGCCTGCAGGTGCATCGTCCTTGGCGGACTCGCAGACCATGCATTCAGTCGTCAACATCAACGAAGCGACTGAAGCTGCGTTTTGCAGCGCCAGACGTGTCACCTTGGTTGGGTCCAGGATACCCATTTCGATCATGTCACCGTAGGTGTCGTTGGCTGCGTTGAAGCCGAAATTGCCGCTACCGGCCATCACTGCATTCACCACCACCGAAGCTTCGCCACCGGCGTTGTAGACGATCTCGCGCAGGGGCGCTTCGATGGCCTTCATCACCAGCTTGATGCCAGCGTCCTGGTCAGCATTGGCACCCTTGAGGGCGCCGACAGCCTGCTTGGCACGCAGCAATGCGACGCCACCACCGGCGACGATGCCTTCTTCAACAGCTGCGCGGGTTGCGTGCAGTGCATCTTCGACGCGGGCCTTCTTTTCCTTCATTTCGACTTCGGTCGCAGCGCCAACCTTGATCAGTGCAACACCGCCGGCCAACTTGGCCACGCGCTCTTGCAGCTTTTCACGGTCGTAGTCGCTGGAAGCGTCTTCGATCTGGATACGGACCTGCTTGACGCGGGCTTCGATGTCGGCAGCGGCACCAGCACCGTCGATGATGGTGGTGTTTTCCTTGCCCACTTCAACGCGCTTGGCTTGGCCCAGATCGGCCAGCGTGACCTTCTCCAGCGTCAGGCCAACTTCTTCTGCGATGACCTTGCCGCCCGTCAGGATGGCGATGTCTTCCAGCATGGCTTTGCGACGGTCGCCGAAGCCAGGTGCCTTAACGGCCACAACCTTCAGGATGCCACGGATGGTGTTGACCACCAGCGTTGCCAGAGCTTCGCCTTCGACGTCTTCCGAGATGATCAGCAGCGGACGGCCCGACTTGGCAACTTGCTCCAGCGTCGGCAGCAGGTCACGGATGTTGCTGATTTTCTTGTCGTACAGCAGTACGAACGGGTTGTCCAGCAAAGCGGCTTGCTTTTCTGGGTTGTTGATGAAGTAAGGGCTCAGGTAGCCGCGGTCGAATTGCATGCCTTCGACGACGTCGAGTTCGTTGTCCAGCGACTTGCCGTCTTCGACGGTGATGACGCCTTCTTTACCAACCTTGTCCATCGCGTCAGCAATGATCTTGCCGATCGACTCGTCGCTGTTGGCCGAGATCGAGCCGACTTGAGCGATTTCCTTGGTCGTCGTGGTGGCTTTCGAAGCCTTCTTCAGCTCGACGATCAGGGCAGCAACTGCCTTGTCGATACCGCGCTTCAGATCCATCGGGTTCATGCCGGCGGCCACATACTTCATGCCTTCGTGCACGATGGCTTGCGCCAGCACGGTGGCTGTGGTGGTGCCGTCACCAGCGTTGTCAGACGTCTTGGAAGCAACTTCCTTGACCATCTGCGCGCCCATGTTCTGGAGCTTGTCCTTGAGTTCGATTTCCTTGGCCACGGACACACCGTCCTTGGTCACGGTTGGGGCGCCATACGAGCGCTCCAACACGACATTGCGACCCTTGGGGCCCAGCGTGACCTTGACCGCGTTGGCCAGGATGTTCACGCCTTCAACCATGCGGGCACGTGCTTCGCCGCCGAAAATTACGTCTTTTGATGCCATGAGAAATTCTCCAATTCTTGAATGGGAACCACGCCGTCTTCAACAACCCGTGGTTGAAAAAGAAAGCGTAGCGAGCCGTCGTCAGGCTAGGTGGGCCAAGCGCAGGAACCGGAGCGTGCTAGTTGCACGTGAGGATTCCGAGCATTCGACCAACAACGCATGGCGACTGCGCAGTAGCTTTACTTCTCGACCACAGCGAAGAGGTCTTCTTCGCGCATGACCAAGAGCTCATCGCCGTCGACCTTGACAGTCTGGCCCGAATATTTGCCGAACAGAACGCGGTCACCGACCTTGACGTTCAGGGCGATCAGGTCGCCCTTGTCATTGCGCTTGCCCACACCAACGGCCAGCACTTCACCCTGGTCGGGCTTTTCTGCGGCGTTGTCGGGAATGACGATGCCTGAGGCAGTCTTGGTTTCTTGTTCGAGGCGCTTGACGATCACGCGATCGTGCAGAGGACGAAGGTTCATCTTATCTCCTTGAGATTTTGCATTGCTTGAAACAAGGTGCCCGACATGCTGGTTGCCCATTCATGCCGGAAACCCACAGGATTCGATCCATTCAGTTCGTTAGCACTCAACGACGTCGAGTGCTAGCAATTGATTATATGGGCGAGTCCTGGCGATTCAAGAGCAGCTGATGTCTAAAGTCGCAGGAGATGATGGATTGCACGTTCGCCAACCGCTACTTCAAGCCCAGCGCCCGCCAGCCTTCGAGGCCGAGCTTCTCCAGCGTCAGCAGATTGGCCTCGTAGATGGCATCGGTGTCTTCCATGCTGGCGATCGCGCGCTCGATGCTGCTTTCGCGCAGCAGATGCAGCGTCGGGAAGGGCGCCCGGTTCGAATAGTTGCTGATGTCGTCAACCTCGGTGCCGGCGAACTGGTAGGCCGGGTGGAAACTGGCGATCTGCAATTCGCCGGTCAGCTCCAGGTCGTCCAGCAACGCGTCAGCAGCGCCGAGGAAATCATTGAAGTCAAGGAAGTCAGTCAGAACCAGCGGATGGATCAGCAGCGTCGTTTCCAGCTCATCCGGGTCAGCGCGCTGCAGCGATAGCAGTTCATGGGCCAGGTCTTTCAGCAGCAATTCCGGCGTGGCCGCCGCGCTGACGAGGTAGCGAATCCGCCCGTTGACATGAACACTCTTGGCAAAGGGGCAGAGGTTCAGGCCGATGACGGCGCGCTCCAGCCATTGCTGGGTGTCTTGTTGCGCCGTATCGCTGTGGTCCATTTCAGCCGTTGGCCTGGGGCGAATTGAGCCAGGCTTCGGCCATGCGCACCCACATCGAGCCGCCCAGCGGAATCAGCTCGTCATTGAAGTCATAGCTCGGGTTGTGCAGCATGCAAGGGCCCATGCCATGACCGCCTTCGCGGTGTGTGCCGTCGCCATTGCCGATCAGGAAATAGCAGCCGGGAATCTTCTGCAGGAAAAAGCTGAAGTCTTCGGCGCCCATCGTCGGTTCGAAGTCATGCACATTGGCAGCACCGACCATCTCGGTCAGTTGCTGGCGTGCGAAACCGGTCTCGGCATCATGGTTGATTGTCGGCGGGTAATTGCGCTTGAAGCTGAATTCGCAGCTCACCTCAAACGCTTCGGCGGTCGCTTCGGTGATCTGCTGCATGCGCCGCTCGATCAGATCGAGCACTTCGAGCGTGAAGGTGCGCACGGTGCCCTGGATCTCGCAGGAATCGGGCACCACGTTGGTGGCCTCGCCGGCGTGGATCATCGTGACCGAAATCACGCCGGCATCGATCGGGCGCTTGTTGCGGGTGATGATGGTCTGGAAGGCTTGCACCATCTGGCAGGCCGCAGGGATCGGGTCGATGCCGTTATGCGGCATCGCCGCATGGGCGCCCTTGCCGCGCAGGGTGATCTTGAACTCGTTGCTCGAGGCGAACACCGGGCCGCTGCGCAGGGCGAACTGACCTGCTGCCATGCCGGGCCAGTTGTGGGCGCCGAAGATGGCCTCCATCGGGAACTGTTCGAACAGCCCGTCCTTGATCATCTCGCGGGCGCCGCCGCCGCCTTCTTCGGCCGGCTGGAAGATTAGGTAGACGGTGCCGTCGAAATTGCGGTGCTTGGCCAAATGCTGGGCAGCCGACAGCAGCATGGCGGTGTGGCCGTCATGGCCGCAGGCGTGCATCTTGCCCGCGTGGACGCTGGCATGGGCGAACTTGTTGTGCTCGGTCATCGGCAGGGCATCGATGTCGGCGCGCAGGCCTACCGCGCGCTTGCGGGTGCCGTTCTTGACGATACCGACGACGCCGGTTTTGCCCAGACCCCGGTGCACCGGAATGCCCCAATCGGTCAACTGCTTGGCAATCAACTCCGAGGTGCGGTCCTCCTGGAAACACAGCTCGGGGTGGGCGTGAATGTCACGCCTGAGGGCGGCGATGCTCTGGGCATCGGCAAGGATCGACTCGATCAATTTCATACTTGGCACTCTGTTGCGGGCGGCATCCCGATAGGTCGCAGTTTAGACCGAGGCGCGTGATCTTGCAGTGAAGCGGGTTGCCGTCCTGTGTATACGCCAGGTTGCCGCGGACAGGAATGCCGGGCTGACCTGACGCCAACGCATGTCAAAAACTCGTCAGCAGCATGAAGGCGACAGCCAGCCCCATGACCGCCGTGGCGGCCCAGCCGAAGAAGCGGTGCCGCGCGCTGATGGTGAAATCGCCCATCAGTCGTTTCGACTGGCCGATCCACATCATCACCACCATGATCGGCACCGAGATCACGCCGTTGACGATGGCGCTCCAGACCAGGGCCTTGATCGGATCCACTTCCAGGGTTCCCATCAGGGTGCCGAGCAGCGTCGCGGCGATGATGATGGCGTAAAAGCCGCGCGCTTCATGAAAGCCCTTGGACAAGCCGGCTTTCCATCCGAACGCTTCGCTGACGGCATAGGCGGCCGAGCCGGCCAGGACCGGTACCGCGAGCATGCCGGTGCCGATGATGCCAAGGGCGAAAACGGCGAAGGCGAATTCCCCGGCGACCGGACGCAACGCTTCAGCCGCCTGGGCCGATGTCTGGATATTGGTGATGCCATGCTCGTTGAGCGTCACCGCAGTCGCGATGACGATGCACACAGCGATGACATTCGAAAAGATCATGCCGATGTAGGTGTCCTGCTTGATGCGGGCCAGATGCTCGGCCGCGTATTCGGGATGGCTGCGCAGCGTTGCAGCCTCAGGCCGGCGGCGACTGTCTTCAACTTCCTGTGACGCCTGCCAGAAGAACAGGTAAGGGCTGATCGTCGTGCCGAGCAAAGCCACCACCATGGCCGCATAATCGTTCATCGAGACACCTGCCGGGAAATAGGCCCAGGGCGTCAACGATTCCATCAGCAAATGCTTGAATGGCACGGACACTGACAGAACCACCGCCACATATGAGAACAGCGCCAGCGTCAACCATTTCAGGATGCGCACGGTGCGTTCATACGAAAAATAGACTTGGGCAGCCATCGAGAGCAGACCGAAGCCAATGATGTAGGGCGCGACATGGCCGCCGGCCAGCAAGCGCAAGGCCTCGCCCATTGCGCCAAGGTCGGCAGCGATATTGATCGTGTTGGCCGCGACCAGCAGCCCCACCATGGTCAGGGTCACCCAGCGCGGGCAGATTTTGGCAATGTTGGCGCCAAGCCCTTCGCCTGTCACCCAACCGATGCGCGCCGACAGCATCTGAATGCCGATCATCAAGGGCGTGGTCAGCAGCAGCGTCCAGATCAGACCGAAGTGGAATTGCGATCCCGCTTGTGAGTAAGTGGCGATGCCGCTCGGGTCATCATCGGCGGCACCGGTGATCAGGCCGGGGCCAAGCCGACCAGCAATGGCATTGACTTTCGGGGCATTCATGCCATGACTCCATTGCAGACTTCGATTTCAAGAAATAGAAAAAGGGACCGAGAAACCTCAGTCCCTTTCAAATACAGACCCGGACTTTACTTCACTGACCGTGCCACGTCGTGTACGGCGCCTGGCGCCGACGGGCGGAATGCGTGGAAATCCAGCCCCTTCAGCGCTCTTCCAGATGCGGCGGCGATTGGCCTTCGGCGGGTGCGCCGGTTTCAGCGTCGATCCAACCGGCAATGCCGATCTGGTCCTCGACTTCAGGCAAGCTCTCGTCCGGTGCCAGCCCTTCTTCGCCGGTATGAATATCGGCGGCAGCCAACTCATAGCTCTCGAATGGGCCGAATTCCTGCGTCCCATCGGGCGCCTGCCAGTAATAGCCATCAGGCCGAAGATTGATCACATCCGGCAGGCTTTCCGATGCTGGCTCAGCGGTGGCTGAAGCCCTAGCCTCGCGCCACTGTCGGCGGGCTTTTTTGGCAGCTTTGGTATTCATTGCATCACCCTTTCGTGGTGGTCGATCCGGGTTTCCCAACCCAGGCTATTTGACAAGCAGTACCGGCACCCCCGCCAGATGAACCACGCGCTGAGCCACCGAGCCGAGCAGGAAACTGCCCAGCGAACCCAGCCCACGGGTGCCCATGGCGATCTGGTCGATGCCAGCAACAGTTGCCACGCGCACGATTTCGGGAGCGATCATGCCGGTGCAGGCTTCGGTCGCATAGACCTTCAAGCCTGCGGCCCGAGCCAAGGCTGAAGCGTCTTCCAGGATCTGTACTTGATTGAAATGTGCAGACTCATCGAGCTTGGCATATGCCGAGGGCAGTTGCTCGCCGTAAGGCGCCGGTCTATGGCTGACATGCAAGAGCATCACTTCGATTTCTGCCGGCGGTGAAGCCAGCTTCGCAACCGCGTTGATGGCCTTCCGGGCATGCTCCGAACCGTCCACCGGGATCAGAATTTTCAACATAACGCGCCTCCGGAAAGTTGCTTCCGTTCCTGCCATCCAGGCAGGTTAAGTCCGGCGAAATTCTGTCGATTGAGAGGACGCAAAGCGCTTGAAGGCGAGCGACCGGTAGGCGCGCGGATGCCAGACAGATCACCTCCCGGAAGGCCGCAGAGTTCATCGTTTGCTGTGAAATCACAAGCCGGAGCGTTTTCGCAGTTAAATCAATTCCCTCGCTGGCTGTTTGATGTTGTCGCCCCCACCGCTTCGCCGGATGCAGCGGGTACCGAGTCGTGGTTCAATCTGGCACCGAGACCCAGGCGAGCATTACGCTGGCGGTCTATGCGCTGCAAGAAACAAATGTTCGAGGGCCTTGATGACCGATTTGCTGCTGAACAACGCAAGGCTGGTGCTGGGCCGGGAAGTTCTTCGCGGCCATGTGCGTGTGCAGGGCGGCGTGATCACCGACATCGGGCAGGGCTTGACGGCGCTGCCTGGCGCTGTCGATCTGCAGGGCGACTGGCTGTTGCCGGGCCTGGTCGAATTGCATACCGACAACCTTGAGCGCCATGTGATGCCGCGCCCGAAGGTGATGTTCCCGATGCAAGGTGCGGTGCAGGCGCATGACGCCGAGATCGCCTCTGCGGGCATCACCACGGTGTTCGACGCGATCGGCGTCGGCGATCCGTACGGCGAAGGATTCCGGGCCCGCGATCAGAGCGCCTTGCTGGCGGTACTCGACGGGCTGCAAGCGGCCGGCGTGCTGCGCGCTGATCACTTGATCCATGTGCGCTGCGAATTGCCGGCGCCGAATGCGCGCGACTTGTTCGCCGCTTTTGCGGGCCACCAGCGGCTGCGGATGATCTCGCTGATGGACCACACGCCGGGCCAGCGCCAATGGACCGACATCGAACTTGCGCGCACCCATTACACCGGCAAGAAGGGCTGGAGCGAGGCGCGTTTTGACGCCGAAGTGCTGCTCGCGCCGCAACGCCAGGCCGAGTATTCGGTGCCGAACCGGGCCTGGTTTGCCGACTTCGCTCGCCAGCATGGCATCCCGCTGGCGACTCATGACGACAGCACTTCAGTCCACGTCGATGAGGCGCTCAGCCTGGGAGCGGTGATCAGCGAATTCCCGACCACCTTGGTGGCCGCCAAGCGGGCGCAAGAGCTTGGTCTGTCGACGGTGGCGGGTGCGCCGAACCTGGTGCGCGGTGGTTCGCATTCGGGCAATCTGGCGGCGCTCGAGTTGGCTCGCGCCGGTCTGCTCGACACACTTTCGTCCGACTATGTACCGGCCAGTCTGCTGCGGGCGGCCTGGAAACTGACCGTCGATGCCGGCTTCAGCCTGGCCGAAGCCGTCGCGGTGGTGAGCCTGCACCCGGCCAGGTCTTGCGGCTTGAGCGACCGCGGTGAAATCGCCGAAGGCCTGCGTGCCGATCTGCTGCGGGTACGCGAGGTTGCCGGCACGCCGGTCGCCTGCGCTGTCTTTGCCAAAGGGCTGCGGGTCGCCTGAGCGCCTGACTCAGACGCTGCCGATGGTGACCTTGGATGAGGTGGCCGGCCCAGCCGGATGTCAATGAGTTGATCGGTTGCGCTCTTGACCTCGCCCTTCAGGGCGGGGTCAAGAGCGCGGACGGCGAAGCCGTCAGGTTGGGTGCGTCTCGTGTGGTGTTTGCTGCTGTTCGATGTACTGCCGGATAACGGCAATGGGTGCGCCACCGCAGCTACCGGCAAAGTAGGAAGGCGACCATAGCGCGCCGCCCCATAGCTTCGCGGATGCTCGGGT
>CAIJIT010000134.1 GCA_903820745.1 uncultured Burkholderiales bacterium | reverse complement strand
GCATCAAGGCCAAGATCACGCTGATGGAAGTCGGCCAGCGCGTGCAGCAGGTCGAGAACGTGCAAAAGCCCGAGGAAGCCGGCGTCCGCATGAACTTCGGCGGTTGGTCGGCCAGCACCGGCGAGGCCGATTGGGGCTTGCGCCCGCTGTTCGCGACCGAGTCGCAGCCGCCCAAATTGCAGAACTTTGCCTATTACAGCAACAAGGAGTTCGACGACCTTCTCTACGAAGCGCTGGGCAGCTCGGACCGGGTGAAGAAGGCGCAGATCTACAAGCAGGCGCAGGAAATTGTCTTCAAGGACGCACCTTGGGCTTTCCTGGTGACGACCAAGGTCGCTTACGCCCGGGCCAAGAACCTGAAGGGCATCTACCAGATGCCTGACAACAGCTTCTTCTTCGAGAACGTCGAGTTCACCAAATAGGCGGCGGACGAGAACAATGTTTCAGTACCTCATCCGGCGTCTGCTGGGCCTGCTGCCGACCTTGTTGATCGTCGCGGTGCTGGTGTTCTTTTTCGTCCATTTGCTGCCGGGCGACCCGGCGCGGCTGGCCGCTGGCGCTGAAGCCGATCTGCAGACGATCGAGCTGGTGCGCCGCGATCTGGGCTTGGACCGGCCGCTGCCTGAACAGTTCCTGCGCTTTGTTTCCGGCGCTGTGCAGGGTGATTTCGGCCGCTCGATGCGCACCAAGCGGCCGGTGATGGATGAGATCGCCGAGCGATTTCCCTATACGCTGAAGTTGACTGTGGCGGCAATGGGCTGGTCGGTGCTGACCGGGTTGGCAATCGGCGTCTACGCGGCCGTCAAGCGCAACCGCTGGCAGGATCGGCTGGGCATGACGCTGGCGGTATCGGGAATTTCATTTCCTTCGTTCGCGTTGGGCCTGTTGCTGATGATGGTGTTCGCGGTCGAACTCGGCTGGCTGCCGACCGTTGGCGCCGACAGCTGGCGCCATTACATCCTGCCTTCGCTGACCCTGGGCGCGGGTGTGGCTGCGGTGATGGCGCGCTTTACCCGCTCGGCCTTTGTCGATGTGCTGCATGAGGATTACATCCGCACCGCGCGCGCCAAAGGCGTGTCAGAAGTCGGCGTCGTGCTCAAGCATGGCTTGCGCAATGCGTTGATTCCGGTGGTCACCATGATGGGCTTGCAATTCGGCTTTTTGCTCGGCGGCTCGATCGTGGTCGAGAAGGTTTTCAACTGGCCTGGCATGGGCCGCTTGCTGGTCGACGCGGTGGAAATGCGTGACTATCCGGTCATCCAGGCCGAGGTGCTGCTGTTCTCGCTGCAGTTCATTCTGATCAATCTGATCGTCGACATGCTTTACGGCATGATCAACCCGACCATCCGCTACAAGTGACATGAGCAGCACCATTTCAACAACCCCTGCGGCGGCCAAAGTCCGCACACCGCTGGCCGAGTTCTGGCGCAAGTTCAAGCGCCAGAAGGTGGCGGTCGGCGCACTTGGCTTCGTCCTGCTGCTGGTGCTGGCGGCTGTCGCCGCGCCCTGGATCGTGCCCTTCAATGCCGAGGATTATTTCGATTACGACAGCCTCAATGCGTTGCCATCGACCGTGCATTGGTTTGGTGTCGACGCGCTGGGGCGCGACATCTTCAGCCGCATCATGATGGGCGCCCGGGTCTCGCTGACCGCTGGGTTGGTGTCGGTCGCGGTGGGCTCGCTGGTCGGCACGACGCTGGGCCTGCTGGCCGGTTATTACGAAGGCTGGTGGGAACGCATCGTGATGCGCATGTGTGATGTGCTGTTCGCCTTTCCCGGCATCCTGCTGGCGATCGGCATCGTGGCGATCCTGGGCGGCGGCATGTTCAATGTGATCGTCGCGGTGGCGGTGTTCTCGATCCCGACTTTTGCCCGGCTGGTGCGTGCCAATACGCTGGCGCTGAAGCATCTGACCTATGTCGAAGCCGCGCGCTCGATCGGCGCCTCCGACTGGACCATCATCGCCCGCCATATCCTGCCCGGCACGGTGTCGACGGTGGTGGTGTTCTTCACCATGCGCATCGGCACATCGATCATCACCGCGGCCAGCCTGTCCTTCCTCGGCCTGGGCGCGCAGCCGCCAATGCCTGAATGGGGCGCGATGCTCAACGAGGCGCGCACCGACATGGTCAACGCGCCGCATATCGCGCTGTTTCCGAGCATCGCGATCTTCCTCACCGTGCTGGCTTTCAATCTGCTGGGTGACGGATTGCGCGATGCGCTTGACCCGAAGCTGGAGACCTTGCGTTGATGCCGGCCTTTCCCCGCGTCGGCTGCCTTGCCAGCGGCCCGCTCGACAACCTCGCCGATGTGGCCGGCGTGAGCGTCGGCCATTGCACGCTGGATCAAGGTGCGGTGCAGACCGGCGTGACGGTGATCCGCCCCCATGGCGGCGACCCCTTTTTGAGCAAGGTGCCGGCCGGGTCGGCAGTCTTCAACGGCTTCGGCAAAACCATGGGCCTGCTGCAGTTGCAAGAACTCGGCGCGCTGGAATCCGAGATCGTGCTGGGCAGTACGTTTGCCGTCGGCAATCTGGCCAACGGGCTGATCCGCAGCGCCATCACCAGGCATCCGGAAATCGGCCGCGAATGGCCAACGCTCAATCCGCTGGTGTTCGAGTGCAATGACGGCTACCTCAACGATGCGCAGGCCTTTGCGGTTCAGGAAGAGCATCTGGCGCAGGCCTTGCAGGACGCGCGCGCGGACTTCGCCCAGGGTAGCGTCGGTGCCGGTCGCGGCATGTCGGCCTTTGGCCTGAAGGGTGGCATCGGATCGGCCTCACGGCGGACGCGCGGCGGTGATTTTTTGGTGGCGGCGTTGGTGCTGGCCAATTTCGGCCGGGCCGAAGCGCTGACCTTGGGCGGGCACAAGCTCGGGCCGCTGCTGCAGCAGCGCTTGCAGGCGTCGGCTGCCGAGCCTGAAAAAGGCTCCATCATTTTGGTGATCGCTACCAATGCCCCGCTCGATTCACGCCAGCTGACCAGGCTGGCGCGCCGCGCTGGCGCCGGGCTGGCCCGCACGGGCTCCGACTATGGTCATGGCAGCGGCGACATCGCGCTGGCGTTTTCCAGCGCCTATGGCCTGCCGCATGACCGGTTTGCGCCGATGCCAGCTCTGGCCATGCTGCATGAAGGGTGGCTCGATCCGCTCTTCCAGGCTGCTGCCGAGGCCTGCGAACAAGCGATCGTGAAAGCCTTGTTTGCTGCGCAGAGCGTCGTCGGTCGCGACGGTCACCGCCGCATCGGTTTGCTCGAACTTGCGCCTGATTGGCGCGAATTGATGGGAGAGTGATAAATGAAAAAATTGCTGATCGCGGTCGACATCGAAGGCGTGGCGGGCGTCTGGCGTCCCGAGCAAACCCGCGCTGGCAACCCCGAGTATGAGCGCGCGCGCAGTTGGATGACCGCCGAGGCCAGCGCGGCTGTACGCGGCGCTTTTGCCGCCGGCTTCGACGAGGTGCTGGTCAACGATTCACATGGCAGTTTCTGCAATCTGCTGGCCGATCAGCTCGACCCGCGGGCCATGCTGATCCAGGGCAAGCCGCGCATGCTGGGGATGATGGCCGGCGTCGACCAGGGCGTCGATGCGGTCTGTCTGATCGGTTGGCATTGCCGCTCCAAGGCTTTCGGCACGCTTGCGCATACCGGCAACAGTTTTGCTTTTTCGCGCGTCTGGTTGAACCAGATCGAGGTCGGCGAGCTCGGGCTTTATGCGCGGCTGGCCGGGCATTTCGGCGTGCCGGTGCTGGCTGCCAGCGGCGATGCACAACTGGCTGAAGAGCTGGCCATGGTCTTGCCGGATGCGGCGGCGATCGTCGTCAAATGGGCTGAATCGGCGCACAGCGGCCGCTCGATGTCGCCGCAGCACAGCCAGGCATTGATCGAAGAGGGCGTGACCAAGGCCTTGCTTGAGAGGCGTCAGGCGCCGCTGCTGATGCCCGGGCCGTTGACGGTCAGGCTGCAATGCCAGACGCCGGCCCAGGCCGACTGGTTTGCCTTGCTGCCGGGGACGCAGCGGCTCGCTGCCGATGAGCTCAGCTTCGAGGCCGCTGGCATTGCCGAGGTGGTGCGCACGCTGAATTGTTTTTCAGCGATGTCGTCGGTTTTGCGTTGACAAGGCAACTCAGGCGAAGACGCCGGCGGTCTCCTGCATGCGGCTGCTGACTTCGCCGAGCTGGTGCATGCTGTCGCCGAACTGGATTTCCATCACGGTCAGGCGCTTGAAGTAATGGCTGCTGATGTATTCGTCGGTGACGCCGATGCCGCCATGCAGTTGCGTGCATTGCTGGCCGACGAAGCGCATCGAGTTGCCCAGTTGCAGCTTGGCCTGGGCCAGCGCCAGGCGCCTGGCGGCCGGCGCGGCGCCGAGCTTGAGGCTGGCGAAATAGCTCATCGAGCGCGCCAGTTCCAGCTGCATCTTCACATCGGCGATGCGGTGGCGCAGCGCCTGGAAGCTGCTGATCGTCACGCCGAACTGCTTGCGCGTATTCATGTAGTCGACGGTGATCGCGACCAGTTTTTCCATCGCGCCGACGCCTTCAGCGCAAAGCGCGGCGATGCCGATGTCGACTGCCTGCTCGAGCACCGCCAAGCCTTGCTCGGGGCCGACCAGCAGGGTCGCCGGCGTGTCGGAAAAAGTCAGCTCGGCGGCGCGCGATCCGTCCTGCAGGCTGTAGGCCCGGGTGGTCAAACCCGCTGCGCCTTGCTCGACCAAATAAAGCGCCAGCCCTGAGCCGCTGATGGCCGGCACGATGAATGCATCGGCCAGATCACCGGCCGCCACCAGGCTCTTGGCACCGGTCAACCGGCCATTGACTTCCTGGGTGCTGGCTTGGTCAAGGCGGTAGCGGTTGGCCCGCTCCTGATGCGCCAGCACGACCAGCGCTTCACCGCCGGCGATCTTCGGCAACCAAGCGGCCTGCACGGCGTCAGGCGCATGGCTGAGTACGGCCGGCGCGATCAGGCCGGCCTGCGCGAACGGCTCCATCACGATGCCGCGGCCCAGTTCTTCCATCACCACCATCGCATCGACCGGGCCGAAACCCATACCGCCATGGGCTTCGGGCACTGCCAGCCCGAGCAGTCCGAGGCCGACCAACCCGTCCCAGGCCTCGCGCGAAAAGCCACCATCGGCCACGATGCTGCGCCGGCGCGCAAAGCTGTAATCTTTTTCGACCCAGCGCAACACGGCTTCGCGCAGCGATTGCTGGTCTTCAGTGAAATCGAAGTCCATGTCTTTTCCCTTAACCGAGCATCGTCTGCGCGACGATATTGCGTTGCACTTCGCTCGATCCGCCATAGATGGTGGTCTTGCGGGTATTGAAATAATGGCTGGCCAAAGGCGCGCAATGGGCAGCGCCGATATATTCGCCTTGCCAGCCTGCGGCCATCGCCTCATGGATGAAGGGCAGGCTGAACGGGCCGCCGGCCAGCATCATCAGCTCGGTATAGCGTTGCTGGATTTCGCTGCCGCGGATCTTCAGCAGGCCCGCCACATCGAGCGTCTGCTTGCCGCTGCGGTCGGCTGAGAGAACGCGCAGCACCATCATTTCGAGCGCCACGATGTCGACTTCGAGCAGTGCGACCTGGTCGCGGAAGCGCGGGTCGTCCATCATGCCTTCGGCCTTGGCGATGCGTTTCAAGCGCTCGAGCTCGCGCTTGGCGCGGTTCACATCGGCGATATTGCTGCGCTCATGGGCGAGCAGGTATTTGGCATAGGTCCAGCCCTTGTTTTCTTCGCCGATCAGGTTTTCGAGCGGCACTTCGACATCGTCGAAAAACACCTCGTTGACCTCATGTCCGCCGTCCAGCATGATCACCGGCCGCACGGTGACGCCGGGTGACTTCATGTCGATCAGCAAGAAGGAAATGCCGGTCTGCGGTTTGCCCGAGTTGTCGGTGCGTACCAGGCAGAAGATCCAGTCGCCATATTGGCCCAAGGTGGTCCAGGCTTTCTGACCGTTGACGATGTATTTGTCGCCCTGGCGCTCGGCGCGGGTCTTGACCGAAGCCAGGTCCGAGCCCGAGCCCGGTTCGCTATAACCCTGGCTCCACCAGACCTCGCCGCTCATGATGCCGGGCAGGTGGCGTTGCTGCTGTGCTTGCGTGCCGAAAGCCATGATCACCGGCGCCACCATCACCGGGCCGAAGGGCACGATGCGCGGTGCACCGGCCAGCGCGCATTCTTCCTCGAACAGATGGCGCTGCACGGCGCTCCAGCCCGGGCCGCCAAACTGCTTGGGCCAGGCCCAGCCGAGCCAGCCCCGGGCGCCCAGGATCTTGGCCCAGCGTTGCATATCGTCCTTGCTCAGGCGCAGGGCATCGTGCACCTTGGCGCTGATGTCCTGGGGCAGATGCTCGGCCACCCATTGGCGAATCTCGGCGCGGAATGCCAGCTCGTCGGCGGTGAAGTTCAGATCCATCGGTTTCTCCTGCACATGATCGAGGCGGCGCCAGCATGCGGCGCCGGATTTTGTGAATGGCCGGGTTTTAGCACGACCGTGCTATTTTCAACTGTCGCGGCAGGGACAAACCCCCTGATTGGGGTAGCGCATTGCCGGCCGCGGCGAGTTCAAGCAATCAGTCGCGGAAGTTGTCGAAGGTCAGCGGCAGATCGGTGATTTCCTTGCGCAACAGCGCAATCGCCGTTTGCAGGTCGTCGCGGTTCTTGCCGGTGACACGCACTGCATCGCCCTGGATCGAAGCCTGCACCTTCAGCTTGGCGTTCTTGATCGCGGTGACGATCTTCTTGGCCTGGTCGGATTCAATGCCGGCCTTGACCTTGTAGATCTGCTTGACCTTGTCGCCGCCGAGCTTTTCGACCTTGGCGCTCATGTCGAGATAGCTCAATTCGACCTTGCGCTTGGTCAGCTTGTCGATCATCACGGCGGTGATCTGCTCGAGCTGGAAGTCGGAATCGCCCCAGAGGATGATTTCTTTTTCCTTGTCTTTCAACTCGATGCGGGCGCCGGTGCCCTTGAAATCGAAGCGGGTGGCGACTTCCTTGGCGCTGTTGTCAACGCCATTGCGGATTTCAACCATATCGGGCTCTAGAACGGTGTCAAAGCTGGGCATGTTTATTTGTCGGTTGAGGGCATTGCTTGCCCGTTTGATCTGGGAAAATTCTGTCATGCAGGAAAAAGCGGCAAATCCCCCGAATCGACTTCCGTCCGACAAATTGCTGTTGGAACATGACGTCAATCTGAAGCCTTACAACAGCTTCGGCTTGCCTGCCATGGCCGCACGACTGGTGCGCATCCATGAGGCTGCCGATGTGCGCCGTGTCGTCGATCATCCGCTGCTGGGTCGCGCGCCGAAATTCGTGCTCGGCGGCGGCAGCAATATCGTACTGACCAAAGACATCGACGCGGTCGTGCTGAAGCTTGAAATACCTGGCTTGCGCCTGCTTGAAGAACGCGAAGACGCCTGGATTATCGAGGCAGGCGCGGGAGTCGGTTGGGCTCATTTGGTGCAATGGAGCATTGAACAGGGTTACCCCGGGTTGGAAAACCTCGCCTTGATCCCCGGCACCGTTGGCGCCGCACCGGTGCAGAACATCGGTGCTTATGGTCTGGAGTTGCAGGACCGGCTGGAAAGCGTCGATGTGGTCGACTTGATGACCGGCCGCGCGGCCTGCCTGCCGGCCTCGGTCTGCAACTTTGGGTATCGCGACAGCGTCTTCAAGCAGAGCGGCTTTGGCGGTCTGGCGGGCAAGTCGGTCATCACCCATGTGCGGATGCGCTGCCCCAAGCCCTGGAAGCCGGTGCTTGGCTATCTGGAGCTCGAACGCAAGATGGAAGAGACCGGCATCCACAACCCCTCGGCCAGGCAGATCTTCGACTGGGTCACGGCGATTCGGCGCGCCAAGCTGCCCGACCCGGCGCTGATCGGCAACGCCGGCAGCTTCTTCAAAAATCCGGTCGTCACGCCCGAGCAATGCCGCGACATCATCGGCCGCGACCCCGGCATCGTCCATTACCCGATGCCCGACGGCACGCTGAAGCTGGCGGCCGGCTGGATGATCGACGCCTGCGGCTGGAAAGGCAAGGCGGTCGGCGGCGCTGCGGTCTACGAGCGCCAGGCTTTGGTGCTGGTGAACCGCAACGGCCAGGCCCGTGGCGCCGAGGTGGTGACTTTGGCCAGGGCGATCCAGGAAAGCGTCTACGGCCGCTTTGGCATCAGGCTGGAGACTGAGCCGGTGTTGCTTTGATCCAGTCGAGGTTCGGATAATTTCAGCAAGGGATATGCACCGGAAGGAGCGCAGCATTTATGAACAAGCCGATTAAGACGATTCCTTCCTTCGCCGATGAAGCGCAAGAGCGCGAGTTCTGGGAAAAGAATGATTCGAGCGAATATCTGGACTGGTCGACAGCCAGGAAGGCCACGCTGCCCAAGTTAAAACCCTCGACAAAGGCGATTTCGCTGCGCTTGCCGCAGCATCTGCTGGATTCGATCAAGGTTGCCGCAAATGCTCGCGACGTGCCTTATCAGTCCTTGATCAAGGTCTGGTTACAGGAAAAGCTGCACAGCCATTGAACCAACTGCCTGGTCTGGCGGATCAACCCGGCTGAGCCACAATCGCCCATCCCGTCGCATCTCCCTTGGCCACCATGGAATCGAAGGCGCGAGCATGCTTGAAGGCCTTGCGCCTGCTGCTCGACCGGCCGAGGCTGCGCTGTGGGAATTCGTCTATCCCGTCAAATTACTCCTGGTGTCCATGAAATTCATCTTCAGAACTTTCTTCAAGACCTTGCGCCTTTTGCTTGGCCCGCCGCTGTTGCTGTGGGAATTCGTCTCGCGGCCGAGCGAGTTGCAGCGTCCGCCGGCTTTGCAGGCCGAGGTCAACCGGCAATGCGAGCAGCTGGCCTTGTTCCATTACAAGACCTGTCCTTTTTGCATGAAGGTGCGCCAGGAGATGCGCCGCTTGTCGCTGCCGATCGAGCGACTCAATGCGCAGCCGCCGGGCGCGGTGCGTGAACAGCTGGGCCGGCTTGGCGGTCAACTCAAGGTGCCATGCCTGAGGATCACCGACAAGGCCGGCAACAGCGAGTTCCTCTATGACTCAGGCAAGATCATCAGCTATCTGCAACAGCG
>CAIJIT010000133.1 GCA_903820745.1 uncultured Burkholderiales bacterium | reverse complement strand
CCTGCGCCCGATGTTCGCCAGCGTCTGCACGGACTTTGAAGCGGAACTGGTGGCGTTCGACGGCGAGGATGACCCTGTACGCTTGCTGGTGAAATACCCGCCCAAGGTTTGCGTTTCCAATCGGGTCAACAGCCTGAAGGGCGTTTCTAGCCGCATGATTCGGAAGAAGAACTACCCGAGCATCCGCGAAGCTATGGGGCGGCGCGCTATGGTCGCCCTCCTACTTTGCCGGTAGCTGCGGTGGCGCACCCATTGCCGTTATCCGGCAGTACATCGAACGCCAGCAAACACCACACGAGACGCACCCAACCGGACGGCTTCGCCGTCCGCGCTCTTGACCCCGCCCTAAAGGGCGAGGTTTGCCGCGCAACCGATCAGCCAATCAGTTCACTGGTCCTTGTCTTCCAGCGTTTCGCACAAGGCCATCAAGCCCGAACGCAGCGTGGCGATGCGCACGGCATGGCGGTCGCCGCTGAACAGTTCATGCCAGACCCTGGGCGGCGAGCCGGCATGGACCAGGGCCAGCCAGACCAGGCCGACCGGTTTGTCCTGGCTGCCACCGCTCGGGCCGGCGATGCCGGTCACTGCCAGGGCCCAGTCGATTGGCGCATGCGCCAGCAGGCCGCGCGCCATATGCAATGCCACTTCGCCGCTGACCGAACCATGCAGTGCAATCAAGGCCGCAGGCACGCCGAGAAGCTCGGTCTTGGACGAGTCGCTGTAGCTGATCACCCCGCGTTCGAACCATTGGCTGGAGCCGGACAGGCTGGTGCAGGCGGCGGCGATCAATCCGCCGGTGCAGGATTCTGCCGTGCCCATGCGCTCGCGGCGCTGCGTCAAGGCCACGCCGATCCGGTCGATCAGCTCTTGCTCTTCAGGAAACAGCATCGGTCTCTCCTCAGGAAAAATGGCGCCACAGCGCGATCACGACAAGCGTACATCCAGCGGCGACGAAATCATCAAACAAGATGCCGAATCCTTGCCGCCAGCCGATCGGCTGGCCGCGTTCGCATTTGAAGCGGCGGTCGGCCCATCCGACCGGCCCGGGCTTGGCGGCGTCGAACAAGCGGAACAGTCCGAAGGCAATCAACTGCCCCAGCAGGCCGGTCGGCATGACCAACCACAGGATCAGCCAGAAGGCGATGATCTCGTCCCAGACGATGGCGCCCGGGTCAGCGACAGCCATGGCCCTTGCGGTCGAGGTGCAGGCCCACCAACCGATCAGCGTTCCGCCCAGCAGCAAGGCAGCCCATTGCGCATCTCCCAGCCATTGATCAAGGGCGAGAAAAGCCATCCAGGCCCAAAGTGTTCCTACCGTCCCCGGCGCTTTGGGCGACAGGCCGCTGCCAAAGCCCAAGGCGATCCAGCGGGACGGGTGAGCCCGCATGAACTGCCATGTGGCGCGCTGTGGCGATATTGTTGCGGGCTCGAAATCAGTCATGATTTGAAATGGTCGAACCCGGCCAAGGACAAGGGCAGAGCCTGTCCTTGGCCGTCCAGCAGGCGCAAGCCAAATGCTTGATCGATGCTGCCGATGCGGGTCACCAGCGTTGCGCTGGCGATGGCTGCATTTCGCACCGCCGTGCGTGCTGCGGTTGGGGCGCTGAACAGCAGTTCATAGTCGTCGCCACCGGCGAGCATGCATTCACGCTGAATAGCCAGCGGCTGGCCCGCCAATGCCGCGCTATGCGGCAAGGCCTCGAGTGCCAAGCTGGCACCTACCTTGGATGCCTGCAGCAGATGGCCGAGGTCGCCGATCAATCCGTCCGATAGGTCGATGGCGCTGCTGGCGACGCCGCGCAAGGCCTGCCCCAAGGCAACGCGCGGCTGCGGACATTCCATCGCCAACCGGACCTGCTCGAACTGCTCGCCTAGCAGGTTGAGCTTGCCTCGAAAGACCTCCAGCGCCAGGCGCGCATCGCCAAGTCGGCCCGAAACATAGAGGTCATCGCCCGCCCGCGCGCCGCTGCGCAGCAAGGCACTTCCCGTTGGAGCCTCGCCGATCACGGTAATGCAGATATTCAGTGGCCCGGCGGTCGTATCACCGCCGATCAGCGTGATGCCATGGGCATCAGCCAGCGCGAACAGCCCTCGCGAAAAGCCTTCCAGAAAGCCTTCATCGACTTTCGGCAAAGCCAGCGCGAGGGTGAATACGCGCGGTGTGGCGCCGCAGGCGGCCAAGTCGCTGAGGTTGACCGCCAAGGCCTTGTGACCCAGTCGGTCTGGTTGCACCGTTGAGAGAAAATGCCGGCCTTCGACCAGCATGTCGCAGGAAATCAGCGTCTGCACGCCCGGGCTCGGACTCAATAGCGCGCAGTCGTCGCCAATGCCGAGATCCACCGTCGCGCCGAGGGCGATGTCGCGTTTGAAATAGCGTTTGATCAGATCGAATTCGCCCATCGTCGGATTGTCTCAGCTGGGCTTCAGACGACACGCAGCAGGTTCGATAGTTCGACCGCCGACTTGACATCCATTTTCTCGAACACCCTGGCCCGGTGCACCTCTACCGTACGCACGCTGATATTCAACTGATCGGCGATCAACTTGTTGGGCAGGCCCTGGATCACCAGCGCCATCACCTCGCGCTCACGCTCGGTCAAATCGGTCATGCGATGGGTCAATTTGCCAAGCTGTTGTCGCTGGGCGATCGCTTGCGCGCTGGCGGCCAAGGCATTCTCGACACGATCGACCAGGGCGTTGTCGGCGAAAGGCTTTTCGACAAAGTCGAAAGCGCCGCGTTTGACCGCTGCAACCGCGGTCGGCACATCGCCATGGCCGGTCAAGAAGATCACTGGCAAGGTCAAGCCGATACCGCGCTCGATCAGGCGTTCGTACAAGGCCAAGCCGCTCATGCCCGGCATTCTGACGTCGAGCAGCAGGCAGGAGGGCGCATCGGGCCAACCACGCGCGCGCTCCGGTCTCGCGTCAAGCATTGCCTCGAAAGCTTCGGCGCTGCCAAAGCCTTCCGAGAGCAGGCGGCGCGAGCGCAACAGCCAGCTCAAGGCATCGCGCACCACATCCTCGTCTTCGACGAGATAGACCATCGGTAAGTTACGGCTGTTCAAACTAGGCCTCCTGGCTTGGGAAATTTGCTGGGTTTGGCTTCCGCGGGCAAAGTAAAAAGGAATTCGGTACCGGTACCCGTTTGGCGATTGATAAAGTCCACCGCGCCACCATGTTGCTCGACCACCGTGCGGCACAAACTCAGGCCCAAGCCCATGCCTTCGGGCCTGGTGGTGAAGAAAGGCGTGAACAACTGGCGTCCGACTTCGGCGGCGATACCGGGCCCGCAATCGAGCACGGCAAAACTGACCCAGCGCGGGTCGATCTGGCGCACGCGCAGCACAAGAACTCTTTCAGCCAGAGGGGTGCATTCCTCCATCGCCTGGATGCCATTGCGGGTCAGGTTCAGCAGCACCTGCTCGACCATCGTGCGGTCGCAACGCACGCGGGGTGCCGGCACAGGCATGTCGATCTCGATTCTGGTGCCACTTTTGCGCGCCTGCAGTCGTACCAGCGGGAGCACGGCCTCGATCAGTAGATCGACGCTGATCGCTTCGCGCGACTGGTCGCGACGACGGACGAAATCATGCACGCTCTTGATCACCCGGCCGGCGCGTTCGGCCTGTTCCGCGATCCGCGTCACGGCCTGCCGCACCATGGTCGGCATTTGCGGATCCTCGGCCTCATGCTCAAGAAGGTTCAAGGAGGCGGTGGCATAACTGGCAATGGCTGACAAGGGCTGATTCAGCTCATGGCTGAGCAATGAAGCCATCTCGCCAACAGTGGCGAGCCTGGCCGTGGCTTGCAAGCGCTCTTGCTGCTGGCGCGACAGCTCTTCCATCCGGCGTTGATCACTGAGGTCGAGCACGGCGCCCATCCAGCCGGTCTGCACCCCGTCGGCATCGAGCAGGGGGCTTTCGAAGATCAGCACCGGATAGCGCTCGCCGTTGGGCCGGATGAAGACAGTTTCAAAACCCTGTCGAGGATCCTGGCCGGCTTGCAGCCGAGCCATGCGGTCGCGATGCCGCAGTTGGTAGTCGTCGACCAGTTCGGGCGGCCAATAAGGAGGTGGTGTGCTGCCGAACAGTTCATCCGGCTTGAACCCGACGATCGCGCAAAAGGCCGGGTTCACATAGGTGATGTCGCCGGCCATATTGCGGGCCCTCAGGCCCGTGATCAGCGAGTTCTCCATCGCCTGCCTGAAGGCGAGTGAGTCGGCCAGCGCATGTTCGGCAAAGGCGCGCCTGCGCACATCCCTTGCCAGCAGAAAAACGACTGCAAACAGCGCCAGTGACAAACCCATCACCAAGGCGGTTGACAGATTCGGGATCAGTTGCGGTCGACCGGCCACGCTGTCGACCCGCAACTGCAGCGTCAGGCCGGGCAGGTCGACCAGGCGGTCAGCCAGGTAGATGCCGGCGCCATGCTTAAAACCGATCCGCGCCAGCCTGGTGCCATCGCGCTCGACGAAGCTCAGCTCCTGGCTGCGCGCCACATCCTGCGTGACTGATTCTTCCAGCAACTGGCGCAGCCCTACAGTGGCCACGACAAAGGTATTGCCATGGCCGGCGCGCAACTGCGGCAGGCATAGATCGACCACCTCCAGTCCTTCGCCTTCGGCCATGGGCACGAAATAGCTGCGTGAATATTCGATCGATCCCTGCCGCAATGCAGCCAGGCAGGCGACCTCGGTCTCCATCTGCATATGTTCGCGTGCAATCTGGGTGAACAAGGGTGCGAAATAGGAAGACTCGGCCAGGTGGGTAACCCTTCGCTTCGCATCCCGGAATTCGATGCGCAACAGCGGCCTGGTACGGCGCAGCAGTTCGGTCGCTTCATCGCGCCATCGCGTCGTTGTCGGGTCTTCCCAGAGCAGGTTTTGCAGGCCCTGCAGGTCACGACCGGCAATCTGCCTGGCGCGCATGGCGACATCGGCGGCGACTTGATCGGTCTGCTCCTGCAGGCGCGAAGACTCGTAGTTCAGTGTCAGGCCCACCAGCAGTGATTGCGCCACCAGCAGCAGCGCCATCAATGCGATCCACAGGAAAGCGCGCCGCCATCGCCGGGGGCGTTGCTGTTGCGATTTCGATAAGGGAAACGGGATGGCGAGCAAGGGGAAAGGCTCTTGGTGGTCAGGCTGTCAGTATGCGTTGCAAGATGTAGGCGCAGAGGCACATTTTCGCGTAAATATTGGTCAAGCCGGCTATTGGCCGGACTGACTTCTACAATCCTGGTCCGCATCGGGTTTTCCCCGGCGTGGAATGTCAAAGGGAAAAGCACCATGTCAACGTCATTGAACAAAGCCGACGAGCTTCGTCGGGCCGCACTCGAATATCACGAGTTCCCCACGCCGGGCAAGATTTCGATTGCCGCGACCAAGCAGTTGGTCAACCAGCACGACCTGGCACTGGCCTATTCCCCTGGGGTTGCAGCGGCTTGCGAGGAAATCGTCGCCGATCCGGCCAACGCTTATCGCTACACGGCAAGAGGCAATCTGGTCGCTGTGGTGACGAATGGCACTGCTGTACTTGGCCTGGGCGACATCGGCCCTTTGGCGTCAAAACCGGTGATGGAAGGCAAAGGCGTGCTATTCAAGAAGTTCGCCGGTATCGACGTTTTTGACCTCGAAATCCAGGAACGAAACCTCGACAAGTTGGTCGACATCATCGCGGCACTGGAGCCGACTTTTGGCGGCATCAACCTGGAGGACATCAAGGCCCCGGATTGCTTCTATGTCGAGCGCAAGCTGCGCGAGCGGATGAAGATTCCGGTTTTTCATGACGACCAGCATGGCACGGCGATCGTCGTCGGCGCGGCCTTCCTGAACGGTTTGAAAATACAGGGCAAGGACATCAAGCAGGTCAAGCTGGTGACTTCCGGCGCAGGCGCTGCGGCGCTTGCCTGCCTGGGATTGCTGATGAAGCTGGGCTTGCCGCGCAAGAACATCTGGGTCACCGATCTGGCTGGTTTGGTCTACGAAGGTCGCACCGAGCTGATGGACCCTGACAAGGCCGCCTTTGCCCAGCCGACCGAGATGCGCAGCCTGAGTCAGGTGATAGCCGGCGCTGACATCTTTCTGGGGCTGTCGGCTGGCGGCGTGATGAAGCCGGCGATGGTGGCCAGCATGGCGCCGCGGCCGATGATTTTTGCGCTGGCGAATCCGATGCCGGAAATCTCACCCGAGGACGTCAAAGAAGTGCGTGACGATGTGGTGATGGCCACAGGACGCACCGACTATCCGAACCAGGTCAACAACGTCCTGTGCTTTCCGTATATTTTCCGCGGCGCCCTGGATTGCCGTGCGACCACGATCACGGACGAGATGGAAATTGCTGCGGTCCATGCGATCGCCGAACTGGCTCAAGCTGAGCAGAACGAGGTGGTGGCTGCAGCCTATGCCGGCGTCAATCTGAGCTTCGGCCCCGAATACCTGATCCCCAAGCCCTTCGATCCGCGGTTGATGATGAAAATCGCACCTGCAGTGGCCAAGGCGGCGGCCGACTGTGGCGTCGCCCAGTTGCCGATTCTTGACATGGATGCCTACCGGGAAAAGCTGCAGAGCTTTGTCTACGCTTCAGGCACGACGATGAAGCCGATCTTCGCTGTCGCCAAACGAGCCAAAAACAAGCGTGTGGCCTTTGCCGAAGGCGAAGAAGAGCGCGTGCTGCGGGCTTGTCAGGTGGTCATCGACGAAGGACTTGCCAGACCGACCCTGGTCGGCCGACCGGCCGTCATCGCCGAACGCTGCGAAAAATTCGGCCTGCGCCTGCAGGAAGGGCGTGACTACGATGTCGTCAACGTCGAGCAGGATGCACGCTATCGCGACTACTGGCAGACTTATCACCAGATGACGGCGCGCAAGGGCGTGACGGCCCAGTTGGCCAAGATCGAGATGCGCCGCCGACTGACCTTGATCAGTTGCATGATGCTGCACAAGGGCGAGGTCGACGGCATGTTGTGCGGGACTTGGGGCAACACCGCGATGCATTTGCATTACATCGATCAGGTCATCGGGCGGCGTCCGGGCGTGAAGACTTATGCTTGCATGAACGGTCTGATCCTGCCCGGCAGGCAGGTGATGCTGGTCGACACCCATGTCAACTATGACCCGACGGCGGAACAACTGGCCGAAATCACCATCATGGCGGCCCAGGAAATGATGCGCTTCGGCCTGCGACCCAAAGCAGCGCTTTTGTCACACAGCAATTTCGGCTCGAGTGATCAGCCCTCGGCGGTCAAGATGCGCGCTACCTTGGCTTTGATCCAGGCCGATGCGGCATGGCTGGAAGTCGAAGGCGAGATGCATGGTGATGCCGCGCTGGACGAGAATTACCGCAAGAGCCTGATGCCCCACAGCACGCTCAGCGGCGAGGCCAATTTGCTGGTGCTGCCGAATATCGACGCTGCCAATATCTCCTACAACCTGCTGAAAACCGCTGCCGGCGGTGGCATTGCGATCGGACCGGTCCTGCTCGGAGCGGCGAAACCGGTGCATGTGCTGACAGCTTCGGCAACGGTTCGGCGCATCGTCAATATGACTGCGCTGACTGTTGCCGATGCGAACGCAAGCCGCTGAGGCAGGCTGGAAAAGGCGATTAAGCACCAAAATAGTGCATTAAATCTGCCTGGCCGCATTGTTTTACAAAAGTTTGTAGGGACTCACTGGCAGGCAAAATTCCTCAAGATATTAATGTATCTGGTGCTTTAAACGAGAGTGTTCGCTAACAAACTTGTCTTTTGAAGGCCGGGCTGCGGCGTTCTGCCGCTTGAGGTTTTTGAGCAAATTCGATACCATGCGGTTTTGAAAACAGGGTAATCCCGTGTCTTTGCTCTCTCGGCCGCCCAGGTGGCGCATTTGGCGCAAGTCAGGTCTGGTCGTAATTGCGCTGGTGGCGTTCGCGCTGTCAGCTCAAGTGCAAGCGAAGGAATCGGTCGCTGCGCCGGAAACGGTGTCGATGGCCGCATTGCCCCGCGAAGCTCAAACAAGCTATCGACTGATTCTTGCCGGGGGACCTTTCCCTTTCGGAAAGGACGGTAGTGTATTTGGCAATCGCGAGCGCATCCTGCCTTCGATGACAAGAGGTTACTACCATGAATACACCGTCGCCACGCCTGGCGCAAACAATCGCGGAGCAAGGCGATTGATTTGCGGCGGGCCAGTTCCGACGGTGCCTGATGTTTGCTATTACACCGGCGACCATTACGCCAGCTTCAAGCGCATACAGCCATGAAGCCGGGCCATGAATCGACGCTGCTGACCATTGACGTGACTATATAGGAGGATTGTGACCATGCTTTTGCAGACCGTCCGTCCCAACATCGTGCAGGCCATCCGGGCCTACCGCGTTGAGGACTTGATGCAGGCAGCGCAGGATGCGGGACAGCATTTCCTGTACGCCAACCTGACCGATGCGCAGTCCAAACAGGATGTGCTGGAAGGGATTGCGCAGGCATTCTTGTTTCCGACGCATTTCGGCAAAAATCTGGATGCGCTCTATGACTGCATGACCGATCTGGTTCACAAGGCGGGCGCACAGCCGGGCTTCGTGCTGGTGCTGGAGCAGTTGCCCGACAACGCAAGATTTGATCGGGAAGTGCGCGAGCAGTTACTCGATGTGTTCAGAGAGGCGGCCGATTACTGGGCCGAACGCAAGGTTCCGTTCAGGTGCTTCTATTCTTTTCAGTAGCCCGCTCCCAAGAAAATGGGTCATGGGAGCGGGCTACTGAAGGTACGACCAATGTTGCTGTCAAGCCGGCAGCGAAGAATTCGAAGGCTGCGAGCAATGCCAACTTCGGCATGAACATGCCGCTGATGAGCAGTGCTTTCGATACAGCGATGTGGCTGAGCGCCGCTTGAACGGGATCGAAGAACTACAGGAAAGGGGGCCTTCGGGTCCCTTTTTTTCGTCATTGTGGTTCGGACACCCCGGGCTGGCTCAGGTCAGCTGCTTCGCTTTGACCGGCCAGTCGATACACTCAGGGTTGGCGTCGGCTGGAACTGGCACATCTGGAAGTCGAAACGACCATCCACCGACTTGAAGAATTTGGGCAAGATATGACTATGAAGTGCGTAGACGACTACCGTCTGAGGTTCGGCAAACGTGAATTGGTGCCGATCATTGTGGGTGGCATGGGGGTCGATATTTCATCGGCTGAACTGGCGCTTGAAGTCGCGCGTCTGGGCGGCATCGGCCATATCTCGGACGCGATGGTGCCAACGGTTTCCGATCGTCGTTTCAAGACCAAGTTCACCCGCGATAAATTTCAGCAGTTCAAATATAACTTCGAGAATCCGGACAAATCGGCGGTGCAATTCAACCTGGGGCAGCTGGCCGAGGCGACGCAGCTGCATGTGGGGCGAACGATGGAAGCCAAGCGTGGCGACGGCATGATCTTCATCAACTGCATGGAGAAGCTGACGATGAACGCCGCCAAGGACACCCTGCGCGTGCGCCTGGCTGCCGGGCTGGATGCAGGAGTCGACGGCATCACCCTGTCGGCGGGTTTGCACCTTAACTCCTTTGCTTTGATGGAAGACCATCCGCGGTTCCGTGATGCCAAGCTCGGCATCATCGTGTCGTCGCTGCGCGCCCTGCAGTTATTCATCCGCAAGAATGCAAGGCTCAATCGCGCGCCTGACTTCATCGTGGTCGAAGGACCGCTGGCAGGTGGTCATCTCGGCTTCGGCCTGGCAGATTGGCAGCAATATGACCTGGCCACGATCACCGCCGAAATCATCGGCTGGTTGCGCATCGAGCAACTCGACATTCCAGTGATTGCCGCCGGCGGCATCTTTACCGGCTCGGACGCCTCCGCCTATCTCGCCAGCGGCGTCGCGGCGGTGCAAGTGGCGACCCGCTTTACCGTGACCAGCGAATGCGGCTTGCCGGCCAAGGTGAGACAGGAATATTTCAAGGCCGGTGAAGACGATGTCGAAGTCAATGGCATTTCACCGACCGGTTATCCGATGCGGATGCTCAAGAGCAGCCCGGCGATCGGCGACGGCATCCGGCCCAATTGCGAGGCCTATGGCTACTTGCTCGACGGCTCGGGAAATTGCGCCTATATCACCGCCTACAACCGCGAACTGGCTATCCAGCCCGATCCGAAGCGCATCAAGGTGCTCGACAAGACCTGCTTGTGCACACAGATGCATGATTTCAATTGCTGGACCTGCGGGCATTATGTCTACAGGCTCAAGGACACCAGCCACCTGTTGGCCGATGGCAGCTACCAGTCCCTTTCGGCCGAGCATGTGTTCAGGGATTACCAGTTCAGCGTCGACGGCAAAGTGGCATTGCCGCCGATCATTTGATCCTCACGCAGAGCGATGCTTCGCTTCAACTGCGGCGCAAGACGGGTTTGGCTGCCGGCTTGGCCGCAGCCTGCTGCTGCAGTTGACTGTTGAGACACATCCCCGTCACCACAACGCGGGGCAACTGGACGATCTGGCTCTCCGCAACTGGCGTGGCGCGGCCGGTAATGACCACCCGCGGCAGCTTCTGGATAACGGTTTCTGATGGATCTGCCTGGGCTGCGCCGGCGGCCAGCAGCAGCGCTGCGATGGTGCTCTGAAACAGGAATTTCCGGTTCATGATGGGCTCCTTGCCTGGTTTGCAAGGCAGCGACTTGCCGCCTCGATGAATCCAGTATCGGCAGCTGTCCGGCTCGCCACCAGACCGATGCGACGAAGGGTTCTTCTGGCTGCCCAGACTGCCTGCCAAGCCGATGGAAGGGTTTACCGCAGGGGCACGTGAATCACCTTGAAGCCGGGTTTGACAGCATTTGGGGCAGGCGCTCTATGATTACCGGTTCCCCTGCATTTATCCAGACCATGCCCGACGCCGATTCCTGCCCTGTTGATGCCTCTCCGGCAACGCTGCCGACCCCATCGATGGAGGCGCCGATGATCCGCGTCAGGGGCGCCCGGACCCACAATCTGAAGAACATCGACGTCGATCTGCCGCGCAACAAGCTGGTCGTGATCACCGGCCTGAGCGGTTCGGGCAAATCCAGCCTCGCGTTTGACACCCTTTATGCCGAAGGCCAGCGCCGCTATGTCGAGAGTTTGTCGGCTTATGCGCGGCAGTTCCTGCAGCGGATGGACAAGCCCGATGTTGATGTCATCGAGGGGCTGTCACCAGCGATCTCGATCGAGCAGAAGGCCACCAGCCACAACCCGCGCTCGACCGTGGGTACGGTCACCGAAATCCACGATTACCTGCGCCTGCTCTATGCCCGCGCCGGCACCCCGTTCTGCCCTGACCATCACCAGCCGCTCGAGGCGCAAAGCGTCAGCCAGATGGTCGATGCGGTGCTGGCGATGCCGGATCAGTCCAAGCTGATGCTGCTCGCACCGGTGGTACGCGACCGCAAGGGCGAATTCATCGATCTTTTCGAGGGCTTGCAAGCACAGGGCTATGTGCGCTTTCGTGTCGATGGACTGACGATCGACGCACCCGATTTCCCGGTGCTGAAAAAAACCGAAAAGCACGACATCGATGTGGTGGTCGATCGTGTCAAAGTGAAGAGCGAGCCCGATGGCGCGGAAGGGCTGCGCCAACGCCTGGCGGAGAGTTTCGAGGCAGCGTTGCGGCTGGCCGAGGGGCGTGCGCTGGTGATCAATATGGACAGCGGCGCCGAGCAGATTTTTTCGAGTAAATTCTCCTGCCCGTCCTGCAGCTACTCGCTGTCAGAGTTGGAGCCGAGGTTGTTTTCCTTCAATTCGCCGGTCGGCGCTTGTCCGTCTTGCGAAGGACTGGGTCAGCTGACCATGTTCGATGCCGAGCGTGTGGTGGCGTTTCCATCCTTGAGCCTGGGCAGCGGCGCGGTCAAGGGTTGGGACCGGCGCAACGCCTACACCTTTTCGATGCTCGAGGCCGTGGCAGCGCATTACCGGTTTGACATCGAACTGCCGTTCGAGGAGTTGCCGGAAACCGCCAGATATGCACTTCTGCATGGCTCGGGCAGCGACGAGATCGCGTTTGTCTACCAGGCCGAGAGCGGCGGCGCCACGCGCAAGCGGGCTTTGAAACGCTCGCATCCGTTTGAGGGCATCCTGCCGACTCTGGAGCGGCGCTACAAGGAGACCGATTCGGCTGCTGTACGCGAAGATCTAGCCCGCTATATGGCGGCCAAGCCCTGCCCGCAATGCGAAGGTTCGAGACTGCGTCGGGAAGCGCGCCATGTGGTGCTGCAACCAGCGAGCGCGGCCGCAGGCGTCAAGGGACGGGCCATTTTCGAGGTCGAGCATTCGACCTTGCGCGACTGTCTGCATTATTTTGAAGGGCTCAAGCTGAAGGGCTCGAAGGCCGAGATCGGTGACAAGGTGGTGCGCGAAATTACCTCAAGGCTGCGCTTTCTCAACGATGTCGGTCTGAATTATCTGAGCCTGGATCGCAGCGCTGATTCGCTCTCGGGCGGCGAGGCGCAGCGCATCCGTCTGGCCTCGCAGATCGGCTCGGGGTTGACCGGCGTGATGTATGTGCTCGACGAGCCCAGCATCGGTCTGCACCAGCGCGACAACGACCGCCTGATCGCCACCTTGCGCCGCTTGCGCGATCTCGGCAACACGGTGCTGGTGGTCGAACATGACGAAGAAGCGATTCGCGCTGCCGACCATGTGCTTGACCTCGGGCCTGGTGCTGGCGTGCACGGTGGCTACATCATTGCACAGGGCAGTCCGGCAGAAGTCGCGGCCAATCCGGCCTCGCTGACCGGCAGGTATTTGTCGGGGGCTGCGCGCATCGAGGTGCCGAGCAAACGACATAGTCTGGCCGATATGAAGGAGCCGCTGTCGCTGAAAATCGTCAATGCGCGTGGCAATAACCTGAAAGGCGTGACGGTAGAAATTCCGGTCGGCTTGTTGACCTGCGTGACCGGCGTCTCGGGCTCAGGCAAGAGCACCTTGGTCAATGACACGCTCTATACGGCGGTGGCGAAGAAGCTCTACCAGAGCCATGCGGACCCGGCGCCGCATGACGACATCGAAGGCCTGGACGCTTTCGACAAGGTGATCAATGTCGACCAATCACCGATCGGCCGCACCCCGCGCAGCAATCCTGCCACTTATACCGGGCTGTTCACGCCGATACGCGAGTTGTTTGCCGAGATGAACACCGCCCGTGAGCGTGGCTATGGGCCGGGGCGCTTCTCCTTCAATGTGGCTGGAGGGCGCTGTGAAGCCTGCCAGGGCGACGGGGTGATCAAGGTCGAAATGCATTTTCTGCCCGATGTTTATGTGCCTTGCGACACCTGCCATGGCAAGCGCTACAACCGCGAAACGCTGGAAGTTCTCTACAAGGGGCGCAATATCACCCAGGTGCTGGGACTGACGATCGAGGACGCGCATCAGTTCTTCAGTGCTGTGCCGGCTTTGGCGCGCAAGCTGCAGACCTTGCTCGATGTCGGCCTGGGCTATGTCAAGCTGGGTCAGAGTGCCACGACCTTGTCGGGCGGCGAAGCGCAGCGTGTCAAGCTGGCTTTGGAGTTGTCCAAACGCGACACCGGGCGCACGCTCTACATCCTCGACGAGCCAACCACCGGCCTGCATTTCGCCGACATTGCGTTGCTGCTGAAGGTGCTGCATCAACTGCGTGATGCCGGCAACACGATCGTCGTGATCGAGCACAACCTCGATGTGATCAAGACCGCAGATTGGCTGATCGATATGGGCCCTGAGGGCGGCTCGGGCGGCGGGCAGTTGCTGTTGGCGGGTACGCCCGAGGCCTTGGCCGCGCATGAGGGCAGCCATACCGGGCGCTATCTGAAGTCGCTGCTCGCTGGCGGGTAGTCAGCAGACGAAAAAAAGCCCGGTAAACCGGGCTCTGTGCGAAGCAGACAGCCGCCGCAAGGCGGCTTTGCATCACTTCAAGTGACCGTTGATCAGCTTGGTCATTTCGAACATGTCGGCGCTTGCCTTGCCGAAGATGACCTTCAGCTTGGCATCGGCCAGGATCACGCGCTTTTGCGCTGGGTCCTGCAGCTTGTGAGCCTTGATGTATTCCCAGACCTTTTTGGTCACTTCGGTACGCGGCAGCGGTGCTGCGCCAACGACAGCAGCCAGAGCAGCACTAGGTGTCAAGGCCTTCATGAAAGCAGCATTGGGCGTGCGCTTCTTGGCTGGCGCAGCAACCTTCTTGGCTGCAGCGGTCTTTTTAGCGGGAGCAGCAGCGGGAGCTGCTGCAGTCTTCTTAGCCGGGGCCACTTTCTTAGCGGGCGCGGCCTTCTTAGCAGTTGCCATTTGGATTCTCTCCATCAAAGGTTGTTGATGTGCGGGCGCCGGGTGAACGTTGAAAAAACCTTTGCATTCCCCCTCACGCCCTACGACCGCAATGGTACTTCGCCATTGGCCGAAAAAGAAGGCTTTCTATGGGGAAGATGGTCTTTTCTGAAGCTGATTTGGTCAATGTTTACCCTTGTGTCGCAGCTTGGCATCAAATCAGCGGAGAAATTTGCCCATTAATTTCGTTTCGGTAGGCGTACCGCCGGTCTTGAAAACCAACTTGCCCAACAGGATTTTCTCAATCCTGGGGGCGATCTGAACAAATCCGACTGCTTTCAGAGCGCCTGCTTGTATGCTTGAGCCTTTTGACATCCTCCCCGCCCTAAAGGGCGGGGATTCCCTCTACAGGGCTGCATGTCCGCAGCCGGCTCTGAACTTTGACAGGATATTGCGAGCAGCGTTCACATCACGATCATGCAAACGCTCACACCCCAAGCAGGTCCATTGCCTTAT
>CAIJIT010000132.1 GCA_903820745.1 uncultured Burkholderiales bacterium | reverse complement strand
GCGTCCCCCAGATCGAGCCAGGCGCCAGCGCGATCGCCTGAAAGGCCCAGCAGATGCTGGACCCAATCCTCCATCATGTCGGAGATGGTTTCGGCAACGCCGGTTTTCCAGGTGAAGAAGACCGGGTAGACGCCGTTGGCTTCGAAATAGGGCGCCAGCACCCGGATGCGCTGAATCGATTCGGCCTCGGCATTCAAGCCGCCATGGGCGTAGATCGCCAGTTTCAAGGTCTTGCCTTTGGAGCCCTTGATCCATTGCAGCGGGCGCTCGACCAGGATGTCGCGCGCCTGGCCGGTGCTGTCGCCGCGCTGGCGCGTGAAGTCGGTCACCATCAAATGCCCCTCATTGCCTGAAAGCAGCGTGTGGGTATAGGCGCGCTCGGTGCTCCAGGGTTCATAGGGCTTGTGCAGGAACTCATGGTCGATCGGCCAAGGATCATCCGGCGGATTGTTGGTGACACGCGAAGTGCGAGCGAGCCCGCCCATCGAGCGCCCCAGTGACAAACGGTAGGAAGAGGATCGGGCGGCAGCGCTGCTCTCCTGCGACTGCGCTACGCCGAGCGCCACCGCCCAGGCATCGGTCGAGTTGGTGACCCAATCTTCATAGCTGAGCACCGCGAAGCCGGCAGCACCCCAGTTGCCGCCCCAGGAGTTCTGCACGATGAAGCCGCGCTCGTTGTAGCCGACCAGGGCAAAAGCATGGCCGCCGGTCTGCGCCGGATCCTGTAGCGCACCGATGATCGGCAGCTCGGCATGGCGCCTGGGCGCTTTCAAGGGCTTGGCAAGCATTAAGCGGCTCCAGCCGTCATGCACGGTGGCCGCGACATAGACTGCGCCGATCTCCATGATGGCGGCTTGCAGGTCGACCACCGACATCTTGTCGATGCGGTAATAGACGCCCAGCGGTCGCCGCGTGGCGTCGCTGGCCCAGCCCTCGCTTGGCCGCACGAACGATGGTTTGCCGCTGGCGTCAAGCGGATAGGGCCAGAGTTTTTCGCTGCACACACCATGCTTGTGCCAGCCCTTCAGCGCACCGCGACAGCTCGAGCCGTCATAGTCCTGGCCCGGCCATTCGTCGTAATGCTTGGCCAATTCGTAGAACATGCGGGGGCTGACCGCTGCCATCGCTTCTTTGGCCTTGTCCTCGAGGTGGCGGCGCCAGAGCAGGTAGTTGGTCACGCAAGCCAGTCCGAATCCGGTACAGGCACCCTCGCTGCCCTGGTTCAGCACCAAGCCGGCTTTCACATAGCCGGGCAGGAACTGTTTGAGTTCCTCGTCAGCGGGGAAGCGCGCGGGCAGCGAGCGCAACGGTGCACGATAGGTGAGATCGCGGAAATCGAGCCGGTCGGGCCTGGCATCGAGACTTTGCAGGGGGTTTATGTTGACGCCCTGAACTGCGAGGGCGGCTTGAGGCTGGTTGCGCGTGGCCATCTGCGGACTCCTTGAATGAGGCCCGATCTTGGCGGCGACTGGCCGGCAACGCCGCCCCTAGCTCATGGGAGCTTGTGACAAACTCCTGCCAGGAGGTTTTGTCGATGAAAATTTGCATTGTGGGTGCCGGGGCCATTGGCGGCTGGTTCGCTGCCCATCTGGGCCGCTTGCCGGGAGTTCACTTGAGCGCGCTGGCGCGCGGCGCGACCTTGGCCGCTTTGCGCCAGCATGGGCAGCGCATGGACAGCGCAGGGCAACGCAGCCAGGTGGCGATTGTCGCCAGCGACTCGGCCCTGGAACTGGGTCCGCAGGACCTGGTCATTGTCGCCGTCAAGGG
>CAIJIT010000131.1 GCA_903820745.1 uncultured Burkholderiales bacterium | reverse complement strand
CCACCCGATCAGCATCTGATCAGCCCTCCTTCCAGTCGCAGGTTCCCCGCATGACGCAGCAAGCTTCCCTTCACCCCATGCTCAATGTCGCGATCAAGGCGGCCCGCGCGGCAGGCTCGATCATCAACCGTGCGTCGATGGACCTCGACCTTCTCAAGATCAATACCAAGGCGCCCAATGACTTTGTGACCGAGGTGGACCATGCCGCTGAAAACGTGATCATCGATACGCTGCTGCAAGCCTACCCTGACCATGGCATCCTGGCCGAAGAATCGGGTCGAACGCGCGGCGCCAAGGACTCTGAATTCATCTGGATCATCGATCCGCTGGACGGCACGACCAATTTCATCCATGGCTTGCCGATGTACTGCGTGTCGATCGCCTTGACGCACCGCGGCATGGTGCAACAAGCGGTGGTCTATGACCCGACACGCAATGACCTGTTCTATGCGACCAAGGGACGCGGCGCTTTCATGAACGACAGGCGCCTGCGCGTCTCCAAACGAACTCGGATGAGCGACGCCCTGATCGGCACCGGATTCCCTTTCCGGCGCGGTGACAACTTCAAGCGTTACATGAAGATGTTCGAGGAAGTGATGACGCAATGTGCGGGTTTGCGCCGTCCCGGCGCAGCCGCACTCGACCTCTGCTATGTCGCTGCGGGTTATTACGACGCATTTTTCGAGACCGGTCTGAGCCCATGGGATGTGGCCGCGGGGTCATTGATCGTTACCGAGGCGGGCGGACTGGTTGGCAATTTCACCGGCGAGTCCGACTATCTGCATCAACGCGAAGTGATGGCCGGCAATCCGAAAATCTACGGCCAATTGGTACAAATCCTGGCCCCCTATACCCGAGTGATCAAGGCCGATGAAGCTGCGCTGGCCGAACCGCCTAAGCCGGAACAGACGGTCGAATCCGCCATCGCTGCAGCAGTGGAATTGCCTGAGACGCGCGCCGCCGTTCGAGTCCGCAAGACTGTGGATGACAAAGCCAGCTGAGCTTGCCACCCGCACAGCCTCGATCGACCGATCCACCTGAACTGCGGTTTGACCGCCCCACCATGCTGAGCTGGTTGTTCAAAAAAATCGGGCGCGATGCCGCGTCAAGTCCTGCACCTGCGCAAGTTTCAGCAGCCCAGACCGAGCTTGCAGCGGTTCAAAAATCTGCGGCCAAGGCAAGGCAGGCCGAAGATGCACGCGGTCTCTGGACGCCGTTGCTCGCCGCAGCCCAAGGCGATGATGCGGCGCTATGGCTTGTGGCCCAGGACGCGCCATTGTTCGACATCAAGATTGCGGCGGTTCAAGGCCTGAGCACTGAAGTTGCGCTGAAGCGGGCGGAACGGGCCCTGCGCAACCATGACCGGCGCGTCCATCGCGCGGCCAGGCAGCGCCTGGATCAATTGGTCGCCCAACGCCTGACCCGGGCCAAAGCGCAATTGCTGATTGAAGCCGCGCTGACAATACGTGACGAAGAAACGACGATTCCGGTGAACCGACTGCTGGCGCTGGATCGCGACTGGCAGGCGCTCGACCCATTGGCGCTCGATCCCGCGCAGCAAGTCCAGTTCAGTGCCTTGAGTGATCAATTGAATGCCTCGATGCGCGAACGCAGCGAGACTCAGCAGCGCCTGCAGCGCTGGCGCCTTGACAGCACGCGCGCCTTGAAAGAATGGCAGGATAGCTGCGCCAAAGGGGCCAGCAGCAGCGACGAAAGCGCTGGAATCGCCGAAAGCAAGCAAGCATTGCTCGCTCTGCTGGGAAGCTGCCCCGAGCCCCAAGCCGCTGAACAGGATTGCAGGGCACTCGAGGCCGCGCTTCAAAGCAGCGATCTGTTCGAAGTGAGGCTGGCCTGGTTCAAGGCCACTGACTTATCCGCACCCGACTTGCCCAGCTGGGGCTCATTGCCACCGATTCCCCACCCGGCCTTGAGCCGTCTGCTGGAACAACGTTTCCAACAACGGCAATCCGAGCGCGAACCTGCACAGGCCGAACTACCCGTTGCCCGACAGCCAGACAGCAAACGGCCCGGGCAATTGCACAGCCTGGACTTGCTGATGCAACAGGCTGAAGCGGCGATAGCTGCCGGCCATCTGGCGGAGTTGCAGCAGCAGTTGCAAGGCATCGAGAGCCTTCTGAAGTCGATCAACGAGGCCGGGGAGCCGCTGCGAGCCCGTTACCTGAGCTTACAGGCCGAGTATCAACGGCTCAAGAGCTGGCAGCAATGGAGCAGCGAGCGCGCCATCGATGCCTTGATCAACGAAGCGCAGGCCATGGCAAGGTTGACCCTGGCGGCAATTCCGCCGAGCGCTGCGCATCCGCCGGCGGGGACTGACCTGCCTGACGCTGCCGAGCCTACCGAGGCACCACCGGCCTCGGTCGAAGTCGAGATCCCGAACGCAGTCAAATTGAATCTGCAGGCGCAGCGCGAATCGATCAATCAATTGCGTCGTCGCTGGAAGGAGTCCGCGCTGCTGGCCACCGCGGAGCAATGGCAAAGTTTCAACAGCGCTTTGCAGCTTGCCTATGAGCCGATTGCTGTTCAACAGGCAGCAGCTCAAGCCCGCCGCGAAGAGAATTTGCTGGCCCGTTTGGCGTTGCTTGATCAGCTAGACGCCATGCCCGCGCAACTCCCTGATGCGCCTGACATGGCGGCTGATTGGAAAACCGTGATTCGTGGGCTGGCAGATTTCCAACTGTCTTGGCGTCAGCTTGGCCCGCTTGAACACAGTATCCCGATCGCAGCGCGCCAGACCGTGCAGACTCGACTGGTGAATAGCCTTGAGCGCCTTGAGGCACCGCTGCAGGCTGCCCGTCGTAGTGCAGAAGATCGCCGGGAGCAATTGATCCGGCGCGCCGAGGGCCTGCTCACCGATCCCAAGCAAGGCGCACCGATGCGCGATGCCGCCACACGCACCCGAGACTTGCAATCGGAATGGCAGGAGCAAGCGCGGGCCTTGCCACTGGCCCGTGCAGTAGAAAACGCTTTATGGTCCAGGTTCAAGCAAGCGACCGATGCCGTGTTCGCTCAGCGCGAAGCCGCTTTCAATGCCCGAGAAACCGCGCTGTCGAGCAATCTGCAGCAGCGCCAAGCATTGCTCGCACAACTGCTCGAACTGGCGGAAGGAAATGGCGTTGAAGGCGCGGAGCAGATCTTGCAGCAAATTGACTTTGCCTGGCGCCAATGCTCACCATTGCCGCGCAACACCGCTGACGGCATCGAAGTCAAGTTCAATCAGGCTCGGGCAGCGCTCATCAAGCAGTTGGCGGAAGTCGCAAAGAAACCCTGGCAAGCCAGTTGCGATGGTTTGTCTGCCAAGATCGGTCTCTGTGAAGAACGGGAATCCGGTGCGGCCGCCAGCACCGACCTGGATCTGCGCTGGGCCGCCTTGCCGGGTCTGCCTTTGGCCTGGGAGCAAGCGCTGTCACGGCGATTGCAGCAACAAACGGCAAGCCTGGCAGAACCGGCGCTGGACTTGCTGCTTTTGCAGCTTGAGATTGAGTTTGACTGCGATTGCGCTCCGGAACACCAGGCGGCCAGACGCGAGCTGAAGTTGCAGCAGCTGAAGGCGACCCTTGAAGGGCGATCAGCTACCGAGCCAGTAAATCCATCCGCGTGGCTGACAACCGCCCTGACGCAAAAGCCGAGCCGCGGCCAGCGCGATCGATTGCTTGCGATCGTCGCAGCAATCCGGAAAGCTCCCCCCGGCAGGATTTGAAGCCGCAAGGCAGCCCTCTGAGCGAAATTGTCAAGCCTGATGGGCTCGCAAAGAGTTCAAACAGA
This sequence comes from uncultured Burkholderiales bacterium, assembly GCA_903820745.1. Lineage (GTDB taxonomy): Bacteria > Pseudomonadota > Gammaproteobacteria > Burkholderiales > Burkholderiaceae_C > Paucibacter_A. Next base: position 2,387 of record CAIJIT010000131.1, on the reverse strand, counting down.
CTGATTGCCGCTGCTCCTGCATGCCTGCGGCAGGCTACTTTACGAGATCGAACACCGCCTTGGCCTGTGCATGGCAGAACGGTGGCTCATAGCTGCCGTGATAGTTGCCATAGTAGGTCGCGAAAGCTGCTGATGCCGGATCAGCCGGAGCTTTGCCACCAATCCCGTAAGCGGCCTGCACATAGGCATCGACATCAACACTGCTCACATTGACCAGATTGCGACTGTCAAAATCAGCCTTCATGACTGCTTGATGGACCATTGGAGGAACCGTTGGATCGCCGGCGCCTCCGCAGAGCAGCAATCTGGACTTCGGACTCCAGCCCAGCAGATCGTTTTTCTTCGCCGCGAGGAACAAGGTGCTGTTGGCGTTGGTCTGGGCATCGGCAAGAAACGCCGCCTGGAACATCGCATCCCTGGCCTGGTTCGGCGTTTCGCCCGCCGCACCGGGTAACTTGCCACTGGTGACCAGCATCGTGTAGTTCAGCGTTGGACTTGGTAGCAACGTCTCGATGTAACTGTCATAGGGCTGTTTGAAGGCCAGTGCCGGACTGCTGTAAATATTGCCGTAGGCTTTTTGCCAAGCCGTGACCAGATAAGGCACAAAAAATTGGTACCCGGCGATCGCGTTGGGAAGTTTCAACGATCCGGACAGGTTGTAGGGACCGGCCAGATGGGCGCCGGCAACCAGGTTGATCTCGCGCGCGTTGTCGCGTTCAATCGCACGGTGTGCGGCCATCGAAGAATGCCCGCCTTGCGAGTAACCCGTCACCATCACCTTGCCTGACAGCATCGCACCATTCGACTTTGCAGCAATTCTTGCAGCCCGGATCGAATCGATCACCGAACTGGCTTCGGAATCCGCGTGCAAATAGGGATGATAGGCATAGGCAGATTTGGCAAATCCGAGGTAATCGGTCGCCACCACGGCATAGCCCTGCGCGGCATAGACCGCCGCCAGCAAGAAGGTTTCGGAGTCGGCCGGATTGGCCAGCGTGCGGGGTTTTTGGACATCAGTGCCCTTGGCATAAGCCACCAACCCGGCCGCTGAGTTACAGGCTCCGGTGGGCAGCAGCAACACGCCAGATGAATTGGTCTTTTCACCCTTCACACCAACGGTGTTGTAGTTCAGCGCCACCAGTTGGACATCGCATTTGGCCTTGCCGGAGATCGCCTGCAAGCCGCTGGCCAATGTTGCACCGTCGATCTGGGCTGCCGTCATCGTGGTCAGGAGCGCTGCTGGATCGACCAGTGTGCCGCGATCCATCGCCGCTCTCAGCGGCTGCCCCAGGACAGCGCCGAGACGCAGGTCGTCGAATGTCTTGCCGGCGGCCGTCAGTGCGGCAGCAAGGCTGTCAAGCAACTTGTCGTCGGCGTCACCGATCTTGAAAAAGCCGGTGAGCGGGTCGCCCGACAAGGTACCGCCGGTCAGCGCGATCAATTCAGCCTTGACATAGGTTTTGGCCTGATCCAAACCGGCCTTGATGGCTGAGCCTTTGCTCGCATCGAAGCTGGCAAAGGCAAGGGCATCGTCGAGGCCCATCGCCTTGGCAATGACCCAATCGGTGAGCGGCGTCACGTTGATGCGCCCAGCATCGGCGGCAAAGCCGTGCAGAGTCACCGCGCCGTTGCTGACCTGAACCAGGCAAGGCATGGTCTGCGAGCCGGTGAGTTCAAGTGAAAAGCTACCATCTGAAAACGTCGTTCCCGAAACGGTCGGGCCGGACGAACATTTTGCGGTCACATTGGCATTGGCCAGCGCCATACCAGTCGCAGCCAAACCGCTGATGCTTGGTTGGGTCGCGCTGCCGCCGCAGGCGGCGAGCAAAGCGGCAACAGTGACGGCCGTAAATGGAAATCTGGTTTGTCTCATCAAGTCGTGCTCCTGGATTTTTGGAATTGAGTTTTTGAACATCCGCCAAAGGACTTCGCCGCCATAGTTCTTGGAAGCGTAGGTCTCATTGCCGCGGGAATCCACCGTCCCATACTAGCGATGGCAGCAAAAAAATCTGCCCCGAACTGGCAACGGAGGTCACGCATCCAGATGATTGACAAGCCCCTCGATCTGATGCATCCCTGCCGGCAGTTGAAGCCGATAGTTGGCGTCATTGCCAGGTCCTGGCAATACCTGGATTCCGATAACGACTCAATGGACATGCCGCCAAACCGGACAAACATGGCCACAGAAGGGACGAATCGCTTTCGGCGCAATGGATCAAGCCACGGTAGTGGACAATTCGGGCGAGCAGTCAGCCATCAGTCCACGGCATGACTGGGAGATGTCGAACCTTGATGAAGTTCAGCGGCTATTTTTCCTTAAGCGATTGATGGATCTACAAAACAACAAACTCGACGGCGCAATTGCACAAACCCACACGCCGGTGATG
>CAIJIT010000130.1 GCA_903820745.1 uncultured Burkholderiales bacterium | reverse complement strand
TGCCCGGCCAGCCAAACCATGACCGCCCAGGCGGCCACGTTCTGCCTGAGCTTGAGCGGGTCGATCTTGTCCAGCGTGTCGTTGGCGGTGTGGTGCCAATCGAAATAATCACTGCCGTCCTGGCTCAACTCCAGCGCGGGCCAACCGAGCAGGCGCATCAAATAGCCGGCATCGGGGCCCGGGTTGGCTTGATTGTCGCCAGCGGCGATGCCCAGAGGAGCCAATTGAGCGGCGATCTGCGCCACCACAGGCAGCGCTTCGGCCCGCACCCGGCTCTGAAAGCGCCAGACCAGGCCAGCGCCAAAATCGCTCTCGCCGACAAACTGATGGCGCTGATTCCGGTATTTCGCCGCATAGGCCTTGGTGCCGTCAAAGCCGTTCTCCTCGTTGGCAAACAGCACCACGCGCAAAGTGCGGCGCGGCTTGATACCGCTGTCGAGCACAAGCTTGGCCGCCGCCGTCACGATCGCCACACCCGCACCATCGTCGATTGCGCCCTGCCCCAGGTCCCAACTGTCGAGATGCGCGCCGATCATTACCACCTCTTCGGGTGATGAACTGCCGGGGATCTCGGCGATCACATTGTGCGAAGTCGCCGCGATGCCGCCTTCGCTTGCCAGCGACAGATGCATCTTCACCGGTCTTCCCTGGTAGCGCGGCTGCAAGGACAAGCGCGCGATCAGATCGGCATCCGGATTGGAGACTGCCACAGCGGGAATGGCGCGGACGCCTTCGCTGTAACTGGTGGCGCCGGTATGGGCCAGGCGGTCATGGTCGGTTCCGATCGAACGCAATGCAAAGGCCAGGGCGCCGCGCTTGGCGGCTTCGCTTGGCCCTTCCGAACGGGCAGCGACTGCCTTGCCGTAGCCCGAACCGCTGCGGCTGCGCTCGGTTTTTTGGTCGATGAAAACGATTTTCCCATTGGCACGGCCGCTGCTGTCGGCCTTCAGCGCGGCCAAGTCGGGGTAATAGGCTATTTCGGCGTTGATGCCCTCCTTGGGTGTAGCGACGCTATTCCCCAACGCAATCATCACGATAGGCTGCGGAAATGGTGCGGTCAGATGGGCGTGGGCGTCACCGCGCTGCCAGGCGCGCAAGGGCACAGCTTCCGCCCGCACCTCGGGAAAACCGAGCGCTTTGAGCTTGGCGACCGCCCAAGCAACGGCGCTGGCATCTCCAGCCGAACCGGCATTTCTTGGGCCAACCTCGGTGACCAAGGATTCGACCAGCTCAAAACCCAAGTCGCTCTGCAATGCCTGCTCGCGCAGCCGCACCGCTTGCTCCAGGTCAGCCGGTCCAAGCAAACGCAAAGGCTCCGCGTTGACAGCACCGGTGGCCATCAGACTCAGCAGCAGCAATTGACGAACAGTTCTGTCGAACGATGGTCGCCGGCGACTTGCTTGGGCAACCAGCCTCGAACTAGCGGGGAACAACAAGGCTTGTGGTTCTTGCATCTGGCGGACTTTTCTGAGGGGTTGAATTGTTCTGCTTATCAAAGCATTGACGGCGGCGCCGAAAAAATCCCGGGGGATGTTACCCCTGATGGATGGATCAGTTGTCCGACCCAGTTGCCGGCGTTGCGGCTCGAGTTGCCAACAGCCATCAGAGTGTTCCGGAATAGTACAATGAAAGCGCTTTCATAACGACAGGATCGAAAAGTGAGTTCGATTGATGCGCCCTGATTCGAGATGGTCCCGAACGCTGTTGCTACTGCTGAGTGCTTGGCTTACTGCTTGCGGCGGCGCTGGCAGTTCAGTGGCGGTCGACAAGGTCGCGCCTACCGTTTCCATCACCGACAACCTGACCGTTGCCACTGCCAGCGGGCCTGTGTCGCTGATTTTTCTATTCAGCGAAGACATCGGCAACAGCTTCAGCGCCGACGACATCGCCCTCAGCGGCGGCACTGCCGGCAGCTTCGCGATCGTCAGCGGCACGCGGGCCACGCTCGAGGTGACACCGACCGCTAACACCGCCGGTTCCATCCAGGTCAGCGTTAGCGCAGGCAAGTTCACTGATCTGGCAAACAACAGCAACCTGCTCGAGACCAGCTACTCCCGCGCTTTCGACACCCGCATCGCGAGTAACGACTGGGTGCTCAACTGGAGCGATGAGTTCAACGGCAACGCACTCGACATGGCGGTCTGGAGCTACGACCTTGGCGCCAGTGGCTGGGGCAACAACGAATCGCAGTATTACCAGGCACAGAACGCCGTGGTCAAGGACGGATTCCTGACCATCACAGCGAAACAGGAAGCTGTCGGTGGCGCGCCCTACACTTCGGCGCGACTGCAGACTTCGCGCAAGAAGACCTTCACCTACGGCCGTTTTGAAATGCGCGCCAAACTACCTGGCACGCAGGGCATGTGGCCGGCGTTCTGGCTGCTGGGCGAGACCTGCAACTCGTTCGGCCTCTATGGCGGCAGCGTCAACTGGCCCGCTTGCGGCGAAATCGACGCGATGGAAATGATCGGTGGCCTTAACGACGGCTCGGGTGACTTCACCACCCACGGCACGCTGCATTACCTGAACGCTGCCGGCATCAACCCGGCGCCCTCCTTTGCCTACCGCAACGCGACCAGGCTCTCGGCAGATTTCCACACCTACACGATCGACTGGACGCCGCAAAGCTTCACCTGGTATATCGACGGCATTCCCTACGGCACCAAGGTGCTGACGGCCGACATGGGCATATTTCAGAAACCGTTCTTCCTGATGCTGAACCTCGCTGTCGGCGGTAACTGGGGCGGCTGGCCGAATGCGTCGACGGTTTTCCCGCAGACCTATGTGATCGACTACCTGCGGTATTACACCAAGACCTACCCGGCCGCCAACCCTGTGGTCGGGACGGCCGCCGGCTTGCCCTCGGTCTTCCACCTGAACAACGATCCGCACCTGAACGTCGCAGCAGGCACGCTGAGCGGCTACCAACCGCTGCTCACGCTGGCCAACAACACGCTGAGCTGGTACAGCCCCTACCTGAGCGGCAGCTATGACGCCGGCGTCTGGTCAGCCAGCTTCTGGACACCGCCACCTTCAGGTCTAACGAGCTTGCGCGCCCGCATCTACCGTCAATCTGCAGCAGGGTCCGAGGTCTTGCTCGGCGAAGCGACGCTCGATCCGGCCAGTACCGGTTCAGGCAACCACATTTCCAAGTTCAGCTTCCCTGGCTTGCCGGCCGTGACCCTGAACGGCGAATCGATCAGGCTTGAATTGACCAAACTGAGCGGCCCTGCCCTGACCTTGATCGTCAATGGCAATGACTTCGACTCGCGTCTGGACCTGCCCTGGAGCGCAACCGGAACTGTTGCCGGCTACCCCGCCGCTGCGGCAACGCCCTTCGGCCCCTGATTCAGCCCGCTGTCCCGCGGCATTTCATTTGCCGATCAACTTCAAGAACGCGCTGTTCAGCTTGGCATCGGCTTCAACCAACTTGGTATTTTTCAAAGCCAACCAGGCAAGGTCCTGGCGCAAGCTGTCGCGGGCCAGCCCGAGCATGCGTTTCACTTCAGCAGGCTGCGGGCCGCCGATGCCGACACGGGTACGCACCATGTCATCAGGCGCCAGGGTCGAGCGGAAGACCTTCTCGCTCAGCGGCAGAACCGAGTCCTTGATGTCGTATTTGCGTCCCGCCTCGGCATACAACTCGACCGCCCGGGCATAGGGAAACTGATCGGGGCGCCAGTTGTTCTTGCGGGCTTCGATCACGATTTCACTGCCGAAATGATGACCTATCCGGAACGGCACCTGATGCAGGCGCTGCAGCGTTTCAGCCAGTTCCATCGAGGTCGTCCAGTCGCCATTGAGTTCTTCCAATGCGCGCTTCGGGTCGACTTTGAGTGACTTCAATACAGTGCTGAACTGGTTGAGCATTTCGACCGCTGACACATAGGTACGAGGCACCGCTTCTTTGTAATCGGTCATCCCCGGCGTCACGTTATGCGCCCGCAAAGTTGCCCAATGAGCCAATGCCACCACATCGGTGGCCTTGATCCTGGCGCCCTGGATGATGCCGGGGTTCTGCTTTTGCGGCATCGCGCTGCTGGTATAGGTCTGGCTGTTGTCCAGAATGATCCAGGGGCGACTCTGGTGATATTGGGTATGGATGTCTTCCAGCATGGCGCCGATGCGGATGGCGATCGAGCCGACGATATTGGCCGCTTCAATCGGCACGTCATAGGTAATCACCTGACCGGCGTCGTAGGAATTGACCACCAGGCCGTCAAAGCCCAGCAATTCAGCCAGACGCGGGCGGTTCAAGGGCCAGCTTGAATTGGCCAGCACGCCGGTACCCATCGGGCTGAGATTCAAGCGCGCATAGAGCTCGCGAATGCGCTGGCTGTCGCGCTCAAAGGAGTCGGCAAAAGCCAGCAGGTAATGGGCATAGCTGATCGGCTGCGCCTGCACGCCGTTGGTATAGGCCGGCACATAGGTGTCAACGTTTTGCGCAGCAAACTCCAGCAGCGTTTTCCTTGCCGCCAACAAGGCCTCGGCAGTGTCGAGCATGGCGGTGCGGATCAGGGCAACACGATAGGTGGCCCGCATGTCCTGCCGGCTGCGCCCCGAGTGGATCAAAGTGGCTTCAGGGCCGGCTTTTTCGGAAATGATGCGCTCGATCTGCAGCACATCGATCGGGCGTTTGCCACCCGGTTGCTCAGCCTGCTGGATCGAATAAAACACACCTTCGGCGATCGGCTTACTCAGCGCCGCGGGGATGATTTTTTCTTCAAGCAGCATCACGGTCGAGGCCATATTGATGCGGCCCATCCAGTAGAACTCGTCCTGCGCCTTGCCCCGCGGGCTGGTCGCGTCCTTGACCACCTTGCCGGACAATTTATCGGCTTCCTCCAGGCATTCGGCCGTGGTCTTGCAAGCGGTATCGCGGATGTCGGCGGCCAAGGCCGGCCCGGCGCCGAGCATGCACAACAGCAGGGTTTGAATGGCGAAGGGTGCGTAATGGTTGGTTTTCATGTTTGGCTATTGTTCCAGCGCGTCAAAGCGCCTGTTGACTCGTCTTTGGAGATAGGGCCGGTTGCAAAACCTTGATCGGCCGACAGCCTGCAAGCATACAAGCCCGCCACTGTGATCGCCGTCAGTTGCTGAAGAACGCCTGAGATTCCCTTGTCGGGCGCAAAGACATCCATCCGACGGGCAGTCTTCACAGTGCAAATGCGATCTCAGCAACTGCAAAAACCCTTCAATAGTCAATTTCTCTGCTGGCCGGGCCAGGCTTACCCCTTGGCCCCTTGGGGCGGGCAATCAATCAAACGATCGGCTCACTGCTGCGGAATGGCCGAATCAGCCACGACCTTTTTCCACTTGCTGACCTGATTGGCGACATAGCTTTTCATCTCGGCACCCGATGTTGAAGGCGTCACCGAGCCCCCGGTGGCTTCCAGCCTTTGCCTGATTTCAGGGTCGGCCAGGGCGGCGATGAGGGCCACATGAAGTCGCTGGGCAATTGCGGGTGGCAACCCTTTCGGAGCCGCGATCCCCGTCCAGGAAGTAACTTCAAAACCTGGCACCGTATCGGCAACCGGAACAACGCCGGGCAGCAACGGCACCGGTTGCGCGGAGGTCACGCCCAACGCCCGCAGCCGGCCACCCTCGACCTGCGCGCGGGTCACTGTGACGGAGTCGAACATCAAATCGACGCGGCCGCCCAGCACATCCTGGATCGGGCCAGAGCCCCCCTTGTAGGGAATATGAATCAGCTTGGTCCCCGACATCGCCTGGAACAATTCACCTGACAAATGCTGCGTCGAACCGACGCCGACCGAACTGTAGGAGACGGTCTCCGGCGCTGCTTTGGCGACCGCGATGACATCGCGCAGATTGTTGAACTTGCTGGCTGAATTGACTGAAATGACGAAGGGGAATTTGCTCACCACCGACAACCAGTCGAAGTCTTCGACCGGATCGAAGGGCAGCTTCTTGTAGACCGCGCCGGACACCGCATGGCCGCCGGTCAGCAAGATCAATGTGTAGCCGTCAGCCGTGGCCTTGGCCACCATGCCTGATGCCACATTGCCGCCAGCACCCAATTTGGCTTCCACCACCACGGGCTGTCCGAGTTCCTTGGCCAGCCCTGCTGCCACGATGCGCGCAATCACGTCGGCATTGCCTCCGGCGGCAAAGCCCTGCATCAGGGTGATCTGCCGTTCCGGAAAGGCTGCGAATGAAAAAGCCGGCAATGCCGCGGCGATTGAAATCAGGATGCGTCGAATCATCTGGATGTCTCCGGTGGGTTGTCTGTTTCGTCGGTCGCAATTTTGGCGCGCTCGCGACCGGGCTGGCCGCCATGTCCATTCAGCGGACATTCATTTGATCCTGGAACCTGCTCCGTCCGGCAATACTCAACCAGCGCGCAAACCGGTGCATCGAAGGATTCGCTAAAGGTATTTTTTGAACAACGCAATCAGCGACTGGTATGTCTATTGCAGAAGGCGCTCAAGCACAGCCAAACCTAAACTTTCGAACGCCCAAGGCGGGAATGTTGATTCAGTGCCCGGCCGTCTGAGCCAACCCGAAAGCCATCAAGGTATTGCCAGCGGCAATGGCTACGAACTGCTTGCCAGCCACGCTATAGGTCATTGGAGCCGCGGATATTTGACCGCCAGTTGAGAACTCCCAGAGCTTTTCACCATTGTCGGATCGCAGTGCTAAAAACGTCGAGAGGTTGGCTCCAAAGACCAGTCCGCTCGCTGTCGATAGCAGTCCGGACGTACCTTCTTTGTCCATACGCATCGGGAATTGATGTTTCCAGACCTCGGATCCCGTTCTTGCGTCGACGGCCTTGATCAAGGTGTAGTGGGGTTTACCAGAGTCTGCGGGGAAATTCTTTGGCCCGGGATTTTGCTCCGGCGTTCCGGGGAAGAAGATCTGACTTCGTTCCTGCGCAGGAATAAAGAACAGACCCCTGCCGCCATCAAAACTTGGCGGATACCAGTTCGTTCCACCGCCACTACCCGGAAAGGACAGCACACCCCGGGCCGCTTCGCGACCGTGCTCAACTAAAACCGGGCGACCATTCTTGTCAATGAGTTTTGCCCAATTTTGAAATACGTAGGCTTGGGCGAAATTGAACTTTCCAGTCGATCGATCCAGGCTGTAGAAGAACCCGTTGCGGTTCGGTGTCAGAAGTTGCTCACCGCCATGACGTGTGCGATCAAGGCTTGCCAATACAGGTACTTGAGCAGAGTCCCAGTCGTGATCATCGCCAGGCGTGAACTGAAAATGCCACAACAACTTGCCGCTTGCGCCTTGCAGTGCAAGAACCGAGTTGCTATAAAGATTGTCACCCAAACGAAGCAACTTGTTGTAGTCCGGCGCTGGATTTCCGGTGCCCCAATAGACGATGTCGCGTGACGGGTCGTAGGAGCCTGTCATCCAAGCAGCCGCACCACCCGTCAAACCTGACTTTCCCGCCCAACTATCCCCATGAAGTTCACTCGCCAATGGGATGGTGAAGAAGCGCCATTTTTCCTTGCCCGTACGCGCATCAAATGCTGCAATGGAGCCCCGACCAAATGAGCCAGCCGTACCAATTAATACCAGCTCGTTGATGGCCAGAGGAGCTGCGGAAATGGACCGCTTGGAGAATGGTTCCGCAGCTTCTACCTCCCAGACGACTTTGCCTGTAGCAATTGACAAAGCAATTAATTTGCCATCGGCAGTGCCTACAAAAACATGTTCACCTAACAGTGCAACGCCCCGATTGACTCCACCTGCCCAACCCAACCCCCCGCTTGATGGCCTCCGCGAGAAACTCCAAATCTTCTCACCCGTCGCGGCATCAAGTGCCAATACATCCCCGTTCGCACTAGTCAAGTACATGCGCCCTTCATGTACCAAAGGCGTACATTCTATTCTGGATTCCTGTCCACTTTCAAACTGGAAAATCCACTTCGGCACAATTGAATTGACGTTCTTTGGTGAAATCTGCTCAAGCAAAGAATGCCTCGCGCCTGAATATGATCCTGAGTATGTCATCCAATTTCTGCTACCGGTTTCGGAGTCAGTAATATTTTGATAGCTGACCGATTGAATTTTTCTAGAATATCCAGTATTTACCAAGATTGGTTCAGACCTATCCAACTCCGCCAGCGATTGTACGTAGGCAACCAGTCGCCACAGTTCATCTCTGCTCAAATTATGGGCGGGCATGGCTGTCTTCGGCACACCGTTGCGAATGGTCGAAAAAATGGCCCAGTCGCTCCTGCCGTGTTTCAAATAAACTGATTGCAGAGATGGGGCTACAACGCCACCCTGCCCTTTGTCGCCATGACAGGTGGAACAATTCTTTCGAAAATCACCGCGCCCAAGCTCTACGTCTGCAGCCGACTTTAACGGGTTCTTTATCACTGCAAAAGGATTTTTTGTTTCTGGCAAACGATCCAAAGCAAATGGCGAACCGGGAAGCAACATGATTGCCAGATCAGACATAAGTAATTCTGGAAAATTACCCAATAGCTTCAATCCGATTGCTCGCATACGCCAATTCAATGAGGGCGAGAAAATTACAGCTGCTACACACGTGATAACGATAAATGCAATCGCCGATATCAATGAATTCTTAGGATTTAATTTCATGAGGTTACACCGGATTTCTTGAAATTTTCTTCTAAAGATATTGATGTATATTTCATAATTAGATGGTATTTATTTGCAGGTCTTCCGAGCAATTTTTTCACTAACATGCGTCATTCCATTCCACGGGACTTGAGTAAAAATCGTCTTCTAGCGAAGTCCCTGGAAAAATAAAAATGCAGTTATAACTACCGAAACGACGGTATGTCATTGCTGATTGCCGGGCCGATTTCACCCCGACAATTCGCCGGTTGCCCAAGACATCTGAGTGTGCATAAATTTTCTGGAGTGGAATCTATCGCCCCGGTACCATATGCCGTTCGCAGTTTTACGGCAAGGCCGCATACCGGGGGATTAAATCCCCGTGCCGTTCCAATCTTGTTGCCAAGAAACACACACTTTGCCAATTATTTCAGCCACACCAAAGTGAACGGCAATGACGAAACTCGGAAACAGTGAGTTATCTTGTGCCCGAAAAACGGACTCCATAGCTTGGCAATTGGGTCCGCCGGACGTTTGAGATGAGCGGCGTGGTCCGGTTTGCCGGGGCACGTCCTCTCGATTGAAGGGTTGGGCGTCGCTGCCCGCGTTGGACAGATCACCTCTTGAGTTGTACAATAAGACGTACTTATCTAGAGGCTTGCCATGGATGCCATTACCTACTCTTCAGCCCGTGCCAACCTGGCTCGGACTATGGATCGTGTTTGCGAAGACCACGAGGCTTTGATCATTACCCGCAACGGCGAACAGGCGGTTGTGATGCTCTCTTTGGAGGACTACCAAGCTCTTGAGGAAACTGCCTACTTGCTGCGTAACCCCGCCAACGCCAAGCGTCTGCTTTCTGCGACCGCCCAGCTGGGCGCGGGTAACGGCGTAGAGCGGAAACTGGCCAAGTGAAGTTGATCTTCGCTGATGAGGCGTGGGAAGACTACCTTTACTGGCAAAAGCAAGACAAGAAGATGGTTGAACGAATTCACAAGCTGATCGCCGAAGTAATGCGAGAGCCATTCTCTGGAGTTGGAAAGCCTGAACCGCTCAAGCACGCACTCTCTGGCTATTGGTCTCGGCGCATCAATGACGAACACCGACTGGTCTACAAGATCGAGGACGGTTCTCTATTGCTTGCACAGCTTCGATATCACTACTGAGACGCCGAACGTTTGAGCTAAGCCGCTTGTTAGGCGTCAGTTCGCGATTGAACGTGCGGGGGCCTTCCGAGCGGCCTTGCCAAGAGCGCTTTCTGCCCACTTATTGAGGCTAGTGCCACTCCTTGCGGCAGCCTTGAGTGCAGCGGCATGCACATCAGGCGCGATACGCAACATGACTTTCCCACTGGCTGGCTTTTCTGGAGGCGATCCGAGTTCCTTGGAGGCGGCCAGATAGTCTTCAATGGCTGCATGAAAGTTAGATTCAAACTCTGACACCGATTCGCCGTGGAACGAAATGATGTCGTCAACATTTTGGACACGCCCGACAATGATTTTGTCTTCTGCGTCGAAGACCATGCTTGTTTTGTAGCCCTTGTAGGACATGAAATTGATCATGGCTTGACTCCCATTCGTTCAATGAACTCCCGCGCGGCCAAGACTCGGTAGCGAAGTGCTTCCTTGCCTGGGTGAGGCCGATGAAGTGTCATCTTTCGGCCACTGAACTCAAAGGTCACGGATGAGCCTGCACCTTCGACGACTCTGCAACCCGCGGCTTTGAGCATGGACTCGATGCGTGCCCACTCGATGTTCCCATTGACTGGGTCGAAGAGTACTCTCTCCAGGGTCTTGCGGTGGGTTCCGTTCACTTCTTGGATGATAGCACTTCCGGACCTATGTGCAATCACCAGCCTTATCCAACGTGGTATGAGCCTGAACGAGCCGCGTACTTCATTCAGACGAAGCGGTCGTCACAGTTGTAACCAAACCCCGTTTTACCGGGTGGACTCCGCCACCCTCTTTTTCATACTTTCTCCTTACCAGAAACGAAGACGCCACCCGAAGGTGGCGTAGGTCGTTGTCTTTTAGAGAATTTTCTGGTGGGCGGTACAGGATTTGAACCTGTGACCCCTGCCGTGTGAAGGCAGTGCTCTACCACTGAGCTAACCGCCCTGAATTTCTTTGCGAAACATCGTTCTGTCCCGGGCAAGCCTTGGATTA
>CAIJIT010000129.1 GCA_903820745.1 uncultured Burkholderiales bacterium | reverse complement strand
TGATCTCCCCGCTACTGGCGCTGATGCGGAACCAGATCGCCGCGGCGGAGCGCATGGGCGTTCGCGCCGCCACGATCAACTCCGACAACGTCGATGACTGGACCCAAGTCGAAGGCAAGCTGGCTCGTGGGGAAATCGACATTCTCTTGATCTCGCCCGAGCGCCTGGCGAACGAGCGCTTCCGCACGCAGGTTCTGGCCGGCATCGCCGCACAGATCTCGATGCTGGTCATCGACGAAGCGCACTGCATTTCCGATTGGGGCCACGACTTCCGCCCTCACTACCGCTTGCTGGAGCGGATCGTCAAGACGCTGCCGCCCAACTTGCGGCTGCTGGCCACCACGGCAACGGCAAACAACCGCGTGATGGAGGACCTTGCTGCCGTGCTCGGTCCGAAGCTGGACGTCTCGCGCGGCGACTTGAATCGGACGTCGCTCTCCCTGCAAACGATCCGCTTGCCCAGTCAGGCCGAGCGTCTTGCCTGGCTGGCAGAGCAACTGGCTACGCTGCAGGGCCACGGCATCATCTACACGCTGACGGTGCGCGACGCCAATCAAGTCGCCGACTGGCTCAAAACCAGGGGCTTCAACGTCGAGGCCTACACAGGCGAAACGGGCGACCGTCGGGAAGAGCTGGAACAGGCGCTGCTCAACAACGAGGTAAAGGCGCTGGTTGCGACGACGGCGCTGGGCATGGGCTACGACAAGCCCGACCTAGCCTTCGTCATCCACTACCAGATGCCGGGCTCGGTCGTCGCCTATTACCAGCAAGTGGGCCGTGCCGGGCGCGCTCTGGACTCCGCCTACGGCGTGCTGCTCAGTGGCCAAGAAGAGTCGGACATCACCGATTGGTTCATCCGCAGCGCATTCCCGACCCGCCAAGAGGTAGCCGATGTTTTGGGTGCGCTTGAGGAAGAAGAAGACGGCTTGTCCGTCCCTGAGCTACTCAGCCGCGTCAACCTGAGCAAGGGGCGCGTCGACAAGACGATCGCACTGCTGTCCCTAGAAGCACCGGCGCCCATCGCCAAACAGGGCACCAAGTGGCAGCTCACTGCAGCCACGCTGAGCGAAGCCTTCTGGGCGCGCGCCGAGCGACTCACGGCCTTGCGGCGTGATGAACATCAGCAGATGCAGGAGTACGTCAGTCTGCCCTTTGGTGATCACATGGGCTTTCTGATTGGCGCGCTCGATGGTGATCCAAGTGTTGTCACCGAGCCGGCGCTTCCCCCGCTACCAACTGGAGTGAATGAGGCATTGGTTCGGGACGCCATCGCATTTCTTCGGCGCACCAGCCTGCCCATCGAGCCCCGCAAGAAGTGGCCGGTCGGCGGTATGCCTCAGTACGGCATTGCCAGCAACTCGACCATCAACTTCCAAGCGCAGCCCGGAAAGGCGCTGTGCGTATGGGGTGACGCTGGCTGGGGCGGCCTGGTCCGCCAAGGCAAGTATCACGACGGCAAGTTCGCCGATGACCTGGTTGGTGCATGCGTGAAGATGGTTCGCGAATGGAATCCCCAACCCAAACCGACCTGGGTGACGTGCGTTCCATCGCTGCGTCATCCCGATCTCGTCCCGAATTTTGCGAAGCGCTTGGCTGCGGCTCTGGGTCTGCCGTTTCATATGGTCATTGCGAAAACGGACGACAGGCCCGAACAGAAGATGATGGCAAACAGCACACAACAAGCGCGCAACATCGACGGCTCGCTCGAAATCAATGGTCAGCCGGTACCGCGTGGGCCGGTGCTCCTGGTCGATGACATGGTGGACTCGCGCTGGACGCTGACCGTGGCCGCGTGGCTGCTGCGCAAGAGCGGAAGCGGTGATGTCTGGCCGATGGCGCTCTCACAAACGGGGCACGACGAATGACCCCCACCTTGTCCCCCAACACCCAAGCGATCCTTCTGCTGACGGCGCCGCTGATCGCTGGTCGCGGCACGTCGTCCTCGGAACTCCTGTCGCCGGGTGAATACAAGCGCCTCGCCCGTCACCTGCGGGAGATACAGCGCCAGCCCGCGGACCTCGTGTCGCCAGATGCGGCAGACCTCCTACGTGCCTGCCAGCCGGTGATTGATGAAGCCCGACTGCAGCGCCTGCTGGGGCGAGGTTTCCTACTCAGCCAAGTTATCGAACGCTGGCAGGCGCGCGCCATCTGGGTGGTCAGTCGCGCCGACGCCGAGTACCCACGCCGACTCAAGGCCCGCCTGCGTGAAGACGCCCCGGCAGTGCTGTACGGCTGCGGCGACATGGGCTTGCTGGAGTCGGGTGGGCTCGCCGTGGTCGGATCTCGTCATGTCGACGATTCGTTGATCGACTACACGATGGATGTTGGTCGACTAGCTGCGCGGTCTGGAAGGACGATCGTATCGGGTGGGGCAAAAGGCATTGACCAGGCCGCAATGCGCGGTGCGCTTGAAGCCGGTGGCAAGGTCAGTGGCGTCCTCGCGGACAGCCTAGAAAAGACAACCATGAACCGCGAGCACCGCAACCTGCTCCTCGATGGTCAACTGGTTCTGATTTCACCCTACGACCCGAGCGCGGGGTTCAACGTCGGCAACGCCATGCAGCGCAACAAGCTGATCTATGCGCTGGCCGATGCCTCCCTGGTCGTCAGCTCTGATCTCAACAAGGGCGGCACCTGGGCTGGAGCCATCGAGCAACTGGACAAGCTCAAGTTCGTGCCCGTGTACGTTCGATCGACGGGCGGTTCGTCTCCTGGACTCGACGCCCTGCGCAGCAAGGGGGCGCTTCCCTGGCCGAACCCGCAAGACGCGGATGCATTCGAGAGTGTGTTTGGGGTCGTTGCGCCCACGCCAGTGCCGTCTCCGCAGTCAGGACTTGCCCTGTTTTCCGGAGACGGGGTGACGGAGGTTGCCCCCTCGACGTCATCGGTTGCAGAGCCACCGCCGGCAATCGAAGCGCCGAGCGACTCAGCGCCGCCACCTGCCGAAGCACCGAGCAGCGAACCCGTTGAACCGACGCCCGAACCGGCCGCGTTGGTTTCGCCACCTTCCGAAGTTCCGCCGGAGCCAGCCAGCCCAACGGTGTCGGCGCCAGCAACGCCTGCGGATGCGCTGTTTGCGGCGGTCCGAGAAGCGATCACGCTGCTGCTCAAGGCCCCGATGAAGGACGCCGAAGTCGCAGCAGCCCTGGACGTGACCACCGCTCAAGCCAAGGCGTGGTTGCAGCGACTGGCTGACGAAGGAGTGATCGAGAAGCAGAAGAAGCCCGCGGGCTACATCGTCAAACAGTCCCGCCTTTTCGAGTGACCCATGCCGAGCCGTCAACCCACTACATGCCTGCAGTGCCTTTTCCGGGTCCTACCCGGAAGGAGGCGGGGATGAACGAAAAGCTGGAACGCCTGGTCGATGAAGTCGGAGCACTGCAAAGCAAGCTCGTCCTGCTCATCGGGCCGCCGAATGCCGGCAAGACGGCATTGCTGAACTCCCTAGCCAAGAGCAAGGGTGTCACGACGCTGAACGTCGGGGCTGAGTTGGGCGGTCGTCTCGCGGGCTTGCCGCAGCGGCAGCGCCACCTGCAGACCACGACGATCCTGCGTGAGCTGGCCGATCAGCATGCCCCTGGCGACTTGCTGCTGCTGGACAACATCGAACTGTTGTTCGACCGATCCCTTCAGCTCGATCCACTCGATCTACTGAAACGTCACGCACACGCGAAACGCGTCGTGGCGGCTTGGCCGGGCGAGTTGCAGGGCGATGCGAGAACGGGCCGGTTGACCTACGCCGACATGGGGCATCCAGAACACCAGGACTACAGCCTTGCTGGCGTGGTCCCCTTCGAGATTCAGTAATAGGGAAGAGAGGAAAAAAATGCGCTACGGCGATCTCATTCAATTCGAACCGATCGAATCGGTCATCCAACTGCTCGACGCCAATCGTCCGGACGAGGCCAAGAAGCTGGTCGCGACCTACGTCATGTCGGACGACATGGCCGAGCGGATCGCCAAGCAAATGATTCCGCAGCTTTCCTTCGACGAGTCCGTCGACCACATGGGCGTGCTGGTGGTCGGCAACTACGGCACCGGTAAATCGCACTTGATGTCCGTGCTGTCCCTGGTGGCTGAAGACGCGGCTTACCAGCCCATGATCCGTCACCCCAAGGTTGCCGAAGCGGCGGGGAAGATCGCAGGCAAGTTCAAGGTCCACCGCATCGAGATCTCCAGCCAGATGTCGCTGCGGGACATCATCACCCAGGAGCTTGAACTCTTCCTGGAAAAGAACGGCGTCAGCTACTCGTTCCCGGCTGCCGACAAGGTGGTCAACAACAAGGCGGCGTTCGAGGAGATGATGGCCGCGTTCGCCGAGGTTCACCCCAACCACGGCGTGCTCCTGGTGGTCGACGAGTTTCTCGACTACCTGCGCTCCCGCAAGGACCACGACCTGGTGCTGGACTTGTCGTTCCTGCGTGAGATCGGTGAAGTCACAAAACACCTGCGGTTCCGGTTCGTGGCCGGCGTGCAGGAAGCCATCTTCGACAGCAACCGTTTCCAGCACGTCGCCGACAGCCTGCGCCGCGTGAAGGACCGGTTCACTCAAGTGCTTCTCGCCCGACAAGACGTCAGCTTCGTGGTCGCCGAGCGCCTGCTGAAGAAGACGGCTGATCAGCAGAACAAGATCCGGACCTACCTCACCAAGTTCGCCAAGTTCTACAGCTCCATGAACGAGCGCATGGACGAGTACGTGCGGCTGTTTCCCGTTCACCCGGAGTACATCGGCACCTTCGAGCGGCTGATCTTCACCGAGAAGCGCGGCGCCCTGGTGACCCTGCGCGACCAGATCCAGGCCGTCCTGAACGACGAGGTTCCCAACGATCGCCCAGGGCTCATCGGGTACGACAAGTTTTGGGAGACCGTGACCTCCAACTCGGTGTTGCGCTCCGACCCCAGCATCGGCCCCGTCCTGAAGGTGTCGGAGGTCTTGGCCGAGCGCGTGCTGAAGGCCTTCACCCGCCCGGCCTACAAGCCGATGGCGCAGCGCGTGATCGCCGGCCTTTCGGTGCATCGACTCACCACGGGCGGCGACATCTACGTGCCAGTCGGGCCGACCGCTGCCGAGCTGCGCGACACGCTGTGTCTGTACCAGCCCGGCATCGAGGACATGGGTGGCGACCCGGCCGACGACCTGCTCACCGCCGTGCAAACCACCCTGCGGGAGATCGTCAAGACGGTCAACGGCCAGTTCATCTCCAAGGCGCCGGACACCGAGCAGTACTACCTCGACCTCAAGAAGGACGTCGACTACGACGCGCAGATCGAAAAGCGTGCCGAGGCCCTATCGGATGACGCGCTGGACCGCGCCTACTACGGTGCCATCAAGCAGCTGATGGAACGCACCGACGAGAGCACCTACGTCACGGGCCATCAGATCTGGCAGTACCAGATTGAGTGGCAAGACCGCCGCGTCGACCGCAATGGCTACCTGTTCTTCGGCGCCCCGAACGACCGGCCCACCGCCCAGCCCGAGCGCGATTTCTACGTCTACTTCATCCAGCCCTTCGAGCCGCCGCGTTTCCGTGACGAGAACAAGTCTGATGAGGTGTTCATCCGGCTCAAGGGCCTGGACGACGCCATCAAGCGCCACCTGGCTTTCTACGCGGCAGCACAGGACCTTGCCTCCACCGCCAGCGGCGGCGCGAAGGCTGTCTACCTGGACAAAGCCAAAGACGCGCTGCGCGACATGAGCAAGTGGCTCCAGGAAAAGCAGATGACTGCCTTCGAGGTCACGTACCAGGGCAAGTCCAAGACCCTGCAGGACTGGGCCAAAGGCGTCTCTATCCGCGACAAGTTGCGCCTGGGATCTGATGAGCGCGCCAACTTCCGCGACATCGTCAACGTCGTCTCCGGCCTGGCGCTCAACCAGCAGTTCGCCGAGGTCTCGCCCGAATACCCGACGTTCCCGGTGCTGGTCACCGAGTCCAACCGCAAGCAGTTGGTGGGCAATGCGCTGAAGGCACTGGCCGGTGGCACCCGCACCAAGGACGCCAATGCAATCCTCGACGCGTTGGAGATGCTGGATGGTGACCGCATCGAACCGGGGCGCTCGCGTTACTCGCAAGAAGTGCTGAGCCGCCTGAAGGCCAAGGGGCATGGCCAGGTGCTGAACCGCAGCGAGCTGCTGAACGGACAGACCGACGTGGAGTACTTCCATCCGGTGAAATTCCGCTTGGAGCCGGACCTGCTGGTGGCCGTGCTGGGCGGCCTCGTCTACTCCGGCGACATCGTACTGGCCATCACAGGCGACAAGATCGACTCCGGCAAGATCACGCTGCTGGCCGAGCGCGGTCTAGAAGAACTCAAGCAGTTCAAGCATGTCGAAGCGCCGAAGGAGATCAACGTCTCCGTTCTGCGGTCCTTGTTCGAACTGCTTGGCCTGTCACCTGGCCTGGCGCAACTGGCGACGCAAGGTTCGGAAGAACCCGTCAAACAGCTCCTCGAAGCCGTCTCCAAGCTGGTCGGCCGAGTCCTGACGGCGGGCACTGATCTGCAAGGCAAGCTCACCTTCTGGGGCAAGCCGCTGCTCACGGACGATGAAATCCGAGACTGGCGCACCCGGCTGGAAGCGCTCAAGACCTTCACCGAGGGCCTGACACCGTACAACACGGTCGGCAAGCTGAAAAACCTGCGCATCGGCTCTGACGATATCGACGCCCAGAAGAAGAACCTCGAGGTCCTGGCCGCGGTCGAAAAGCTGCTGGAACTGGTGACGGAGCTGGGCAGCACAGCCGCTTACCTGTCGCAGGCCGAGATGGTGCTGTCCAGCGATCACGCGTGGGTCAAGCAGGCGCAGAGCGCACGCAAGGACATCCTGGACAAGCTCGCGCTGGACCGCAACGCGCAGCATGCTGCCGAATACCGGCAGACCCTGGCCCAGCTCAAGAAGGACTATCTCACTGCATACATCGCCCAGCACAGCAAGGCGCGTTTGGGCGTGGCGGAGGACAAGTCCAAGTCTGCACTGCGCAAAGACTCGCGCCTGGTGGCCATGCGGGCCCTGGCCGGCATTTCGCTGATGCCCACCAGCCAGCTCACCACCTTCGACGACAAGCTCGACAAGCTCAAGAGTTGCGCGTCGCTGGTGGAGTCGGAGCTTTCTGCCAGCCCCTATTGCCCGCACTGCAGCTTCCGGCCGGCCAACGAGCAAGGCGACTTCCTGCCGGCCGCCAACGTGCTGAAGCAACTGGATGAGGAACTGGACAAGTTGCTCGACGGCTGGCAGCAAACGCTGCTCGACAACCTGGACGACCCGATCATCCAGGCCAACCTTGACCTGCTGAAGGCATCGGCCCGGGAGCTGATCAAGAAGTTCGTCGCGTCGAAGAAGCTGGCCGACCCCGTCACCCCGGACTTTGTCAGCGCCGTGCAGGAGGCACTGTCAGGGCTGGAGAAGATCGGCGTCAGCGGTGATGACATCAAGAAGGCCCTGCTGCAAGGCGGCTCACCCGCCACGCCGGATGACCTCCGCAAGCGGTTCGAGACCTTCCTGAATGACCGGTGCAAGGGCAAGGACGCCAGCAAACTCCGGTTCGTGGTGGAGTAATCTCGTGAGCGGCCCAAGCAGCAGACACCTGCGCCTGCAAAGCTGGATTCCCCCCAGCTTCGCGTGGACGACCGCGCCCGACGTGTTCTTCATCGACGTGCCGATCAGCGATCCGGACATCGTCGAGTTCATCTCGACGGGCGTTCGCGAGATCTCCGTTCACGGCACAAAAGTCACTGCGCTGACGTTGGCCAGAATGATTGGCAGAGAGACGCTGCGCGGCCAGATGGAAGAAGCCGTGTGGGCACCAGCCAAGCTCAAGCCCACCGGTTCACGCATCAAGGCCGGAACCAAGGTTGTCGCTCATTGCCACGGTGTGTTCTTGCTGCCGGACGGGAAGAATCTTTGCGTGGCGGTGGGGCGATCGAAACCGCTTGTTCCGGATGCATGGATCTCGGCAGGGCTGAAGGCAGACGCCGACGCACTGCTACTGGAGCACCAGTCCAAAGTCGCTGAGTTCGACGAGGCAATCAGCCGCAAGAAGAAAGAAAACGAGGACTTCTACGCTCGCAATAGCGACATGAAGAAGTTCGAAGGGTATGCCGAAGCGCAGGTGGCGATGGCGAGTCACTTTCAGCGTCCGGTGTTGACCGCCGAACGGCTATTGCCTTCACTGCCACGCGCCGCGAAGTTCCCACAGCCGACATCGGGCGACCTTGAAAAGCTCGCACGCGCAGCAGTTGCCGCGATCGCCGCATCCGGCTGGCCGCCATCCCGCGATGGCAACTACGCCGGCATTCTTCCCGGCGCCGCTGGCCGCCGCAGTCAAGGCCTCGTTTCATGGGTGCCTCACCGAGGCATGTCCTCGTACCCCGAGGTCCGTTGGGCCGTGCAAAGGCGCCTGCCTGCGGCGCTGCGCAAGCCGCGCATCGAGCAGATGGGCAAGCCCAAGTTCGACACGGGCACACAGCCCGTACAGGACTCGGTTCAGGTCCACGGCTTCGATCCGCTGTCGAACGACCTGAAGGATGCGCTGGACGATCTGCAGCTCGATCAAAGCGACTTCCGCAACCGTGTCGATGACGTTCGCAAGGATGCCAAGGGACAGGGCTTCGAGGCCATCGCCTGGTTCCAGCCGTATCACGTCTGGACCGAGGAAACCTGGGGCATCCATTTCGACGCCAGCAAGCTGGACGATCTGGCGCTCAGCTTTCTGGACGACTTCAAGTCGGCGCGTGTTCAGGGGTCGCACAGCCTTGCTGCGCTTCTTGCCTTTGGCCTGACCTACGCCCACGAACTGTTCCATGCCCGGGTCGAGGCCGCACTCTCCTGGGCGGAGATCAACGCCCAGCAGCCGCGACACCTGCGCTACAAGGAGCGTGTCTACCAGGCGCTGCGCGAAACGCCTGATTGGCTCGAAGAGGCGCTGGCCAACTGGTCAGCATGGGACTGGTTCAAGGCACCGGGCATCCAGTCACTGGTCGCACGCATGGCGTCGAACGCTGAGGGCTTGGACCGTGTCGTGGAGGCGTCGCTGGACCTCGCGCCACCCGGGTATCAGGAATGGCGGCTGGGTCACCAGCCAGGCACGTGGCGCACCTTCGCCAACCAGCTCAGCACCGGCAACCCCAAGATCAACGCATCCGGGATCGGCCTGCCACTTGAAAGCGCGCTAACTGGTCCGGCGCCGTATGACTTCCAGCCCGCCGACATCCCGCTGCGCTTTGTAGGCGCTGGCGTCATTGCCGATCGTCTCCAAAGCCACCCGGCAACGTTGAACGTGATCAGCCGGCGAGAGCTTCAAAAGGCGCTCAAGTTCTATCGGCACGTGGTTGACGTTTCGGCCGGCGATGGATCACACGAAAAATGGACCGGCCCAGACAACAGAGCCTTCCCCGTCCCAAGGACGGACCCCGTTAGCTACACGGTCTTCAAGTCATTCCTGCACTACATCGGGATCGACAAAACCACCTACGTGCACAAAGTGCGACCGAACCTCTGATCGCGGAGCGAACTCATGAACGACCTCTACAAAGACCAAAAGATCGCGAGCGGCCCCGTCGAGTGCCTAGGCTTGAAGTTTCCGAACGAGCAGGCACGGCGGGACCACTTCCACCAACTGCTTTCCGAGAAACTAAAGGACCCTGCATTCCGCAAGACCGATGGGTTCCCGCTGGGGACCGACGATGCGATCTTGGCTATGTCTGACCCTCCTTACTACACGGCATGTCCGAACCCCTGGCTGGCAGACTTCGTCAAGCACTATGGCAAGCCCTACGACCCCGACGCCAAGTATGCGCGCGAGCCCCTGGCTATCGACGTGTCGGTGGGCAAGACGGACCCGCTCTACAAGGCGCACTCGTATCACACCAAGGTTCCGCACCTTGCCATAGTGCCGTCGATCCTGCACTACACGCATCCAGGCGACGTTGTGCTTGACAGTTTCGCTGGCTCTGGCATGACCGGGGTCGCAGCGCAGTGGTGCGGTTGCGCGCCGGCCACGTACCGCCACGAGCTGGAAATTGCCTGGAAGAAGGAAGGCCGAGCTGCGCCGCAGTGGGGTGTTCGCCGTGTGGTGCTAAACGACCTGTCGCCAGCAGCCACCTTCATTTCTGCCAACTACAACTTGCCATTTGACGTCGACGCGTTCGCCAAGGCCGGTAAGCAATTACTCAAAGACGTCGACCACGAACTCGGCTGGATGTACGAGACATTGCACAGTGATGGCAAGACCAAGGGGCGGATCGAGTTCACAGTGTGGAGCCAGATCTACAGCTGTCCGGAGTGCGCAGGAGAGATCAACTTCACTGCAGAAGCGCTGGATGAAGACACGAAACGCGTCAGGGAAGACTTTCCCTGCCCTCACTGCGGTGCCCTGCTCACCAAACAAAGGCTCGAACGCATTCAGACTGCGAAAGCGGATGCTGCGACCGGACAGACGATTCAAGTGCCCAAGCGCGCGCCATCTCTAATCTCCTACGTCGTCGGCAAAGCTCGGCATGAGAAGAAGCCCGATGCGAGCGATCTGGCGCTGCTATCACGCATTGAAGCGTTACCACTGCCCGCAAAGGTACCAACCCACCTAATTCCGCCGATGCACATGACCCACGAACGGGCGCGCATGGACTACTCCGGGATTACTCACATCCATCACTTCTTCCTGCCTCGTGCCGCGCAAGCCATGGGCAAGCTATGGGAAAGGGCGAACGCACATCCCGACGCGCGAATTCGAGGTTTTTTGCTGTTCATGGTGGAACAGGCGATATGGGGCTTTGCGGTCTTAAACCGCTATAGCCCATCGCACTTTTCACAGGTCAACCGCGCTCTCAACGGTGTTTACTACGTGGCATCTCAGCATTCGGAGTGCAGCCCGTCATATAACCTTGGGGGTAAGCTCGACCGGCTTGCGAAGGCGTTCCAGGGATACCACGCGCGTGAAAATACGGCAGCGATCACCGCAGGGACCGCTGCGCGCGTGCCTTTGCCAGACGCCAGCATCGACTACGTGTTCACCGACCCTCCGTTTGGCGAGAACATCTACTACTCCGACCTGAACTTCCTGGTCGAGTCCTGGCATGGTGTAACCACGGACGCGCAACCTGAAGCCATCATCGACCGCTTCAAGAATAAGGCGTTGCCCGAATA
Source organism: uncultured Burkholderiales bacterium (assembly GCA_903820745.1). Taxonomy (GTDB): domain Bacteria; phylum Pseudomonadota; class Gammaproteobacteria; order Burkholderiales; family Burkholderiaceae_C; genus Paucibacter_A. Next base: position 5,973 of record CAIJIT010000129.1, on the reverse strand, counting down.
CCAGCACTTGATGCAGCGCTGTTTCGCCGAGTACCACCGCGTGCTCAAGCCCGGGCGCTGGATGACAGTGGTGTTCTCCAACAGCAAGGCATCGGTCTGGAATGCCATCCAGGTTGCTTTGCAGCAGGCTGGCTTCGTGGTCGCCGAGGTCACGGCCTTGGACAAGGTACAGGGCAGCTATCGGCAAGTCACCTCGACCACGGCCGTGAAGCAAGACCTGGTGATATCGGCATACAAGCCAAATGGAGGGCTGGAACAGCGCATGGCACAGCGCGGCGCCACTCCGGATTCAGCTTGGGATTTCGTACAGGCGCACCTGAGGCAACTCTCGGTCACCAAGGTGAAGGACGGCGCGCTAGAGTTCATTGTCGAACGTGAACCGCGCCGCATCTACGACCGACTTGTTGCTTGGTTTGTGCGTCACGACGCGCCGGTGCCGCTTTCCAGCGATGAGTTTCTTAGCGGCCTGCGCAGCCGGTTTCCCGAGCGCGACGGCATGGCATTCCTAAACGAGCAAGTGGGGCTCTACGACAAAAAGCGCGCCCAGGTGGCGCAGGCGCCGCAGATGGAGCTGTTTGTCAGCGACGAGCGTAGCGCCATCGACTGGCTCGCAGATTTCCTCAAGCAACGCCCATCAACATATCAAGAGCTGCACCCCGAGTTCATCACGCAGCTCGGTGCCGGCTGGAAGAAGCATGAGGCCAAGCCAGAGCTGAGCGCGCTGCTGGAGAACAACTTTCTGCGCTACGAGGGTGATGGTGATGTCCCGAGCCAGATCCATTCGTACCTCTCACACAGCTACCGCGAGATGCGCGGCCTCGAAAAGATTGACTCGCAGTTGAAGGCGAAGGCCCAAGACCGTTGGTACGTGCCTGACCCAAACAAAGCCCAGGATCTGGAGAAGAAGCGCGAGAAAGCGCTGCTCAAGGAGTTCGAAAGCTACCAGGCATCGACCGGGCGTAAGTTGAAGGAATTTCGGTTGGAAGCGCTGCGTGCCGGCTTCAGGGTCGCATGGGCCTCGAAGGACTACAAGGCCATCATTGAGACTGCGCAAAAAATCCCTGAAGAGGCGCTGCAAGAAGACGAGAAACTGCTCCTCTGGTACGACCAGGCGCTCACACGCACGGAGGCCGGGGCTTGATGGCGGAGAGCGGCCAAACCTCGGTTGGTCACGCCGTAGGCGCGTGGTGCTGGCACGCGCGCCATGCTGCGCCTTGCCGCGTGGTGGACAGGCAGGACATGTGGGGCGAAACCGCCTACCGCGTGTGGCTGCCCACCAAGGACGCGGTGGTGCGCGCGCGCTCGCAGGACCTGGCTCAGCTCGACAGCATTCAGCCTACGGTCGAGCACATCCTGCATACGGCAGCGGCGGCGAAGCTTCTGGACGCCTTGGAGGACAACCTGCTGCTGGCGCCCATCCAGTCCAGCGTGGTCCCGTTACCGCACCAGCTCTATGCGCTGAACCGTGCGATGAGCCAGCACCGCATTCGCTACCTGCTCGCAGACGAGGTGGGCCTGGGCAAGACCATCGAGGCCGGGTTGATCCTGCGCGAACTGAAGTTGCGCGGCATGGCCAAGCGGGTGCTGGTGGTGGCGCCCAAGGGGCTGGTGCGCCAGTGGCAGGCCGAGATGCGCCTGCACTTCGGGGAGAAGCTGCAGTTCGTCGACCCGGCCGAACTGGCCGCCTTTCGGCAGTGGCGCAATGACGAAGAGAACCTCTGGCGTCTGCACGACCAGGTGATCTGCTCACTGGACTCGGTCAAGCCGATTGAAGGCCGCAAAGGGTGGAGCCTGGAGCAGCTGAACAACTACAACCGCGAGCGCTTCGAGGACTTGATTTCGGCGTCGTGGGATCTGGTGATCATCGACGAGTCGCACCGCATGGGTGGCAGTACCGATCAGGTGGCGCGCTACAAGCTGGGGGCTGCGCTGGCCGAAGCGGCGCCCTACCTGCTGCTGCTGTCGGCCACGCCGCACCAGGGCAAGACCGACCAATTCCTGCGTCTGATGCAGTTGATTGACCGGGACTCGTTCCCGGATGAGGGCAGCGTCAGCCGAGATCGCGTGCGGCCTTTCGTCATTCGCACCGAGAAGCGCAACGCGATCGATGCGGAGGGCCAGCCGCTGTTCAAGCCTCGCGTCACCCGTCTCCAGGCCGTGGCATGGCAAGACCGGCACGGCGCCCAGCAGCGACTGTACGAGGCAGTCACCGACTACGTGCGCCATGGCTACAACCAGGCACTGGCGGCCAAGCAGCGGCACATCGGGTTCTTGATGATCCTGATGCAGCGGCTGGTGACGTCCAGCACGGCGGCGATTCGCACCACGCTGGAGAAGCGGCAGGCGTTGCTCAATGAACCCCAACCGCAGGCATCGCTGTTCGATTCGACCGAGATGGACGATTGGGCCGAGCTGGACGGTCAAAGCCAGGTGGACATCGCGGTGCAGACCTCGGGCTGGGTGCAGGAGAAGGCCGAGGTTGACCTCCTGCTGACCCTGGCCCGGGAAACCGAGGCCCAGGGCACCGACGCAAAGGCCGAGGCCCTGTTGGAGTTGATCTACAAGCTGCAGCAGGAAGAGAACGATCCGACCATGAAGGTCTTGATCTTCACGGAGTTCGTGCCGACACAGGCCATGCTCGCGGGCTTCCTGGAAAGCCGTGGCTTCTCTGTGGCTCTGCTCAACGGCAGCATGGACCTGGATACCCGCACCAAGGCGCAGCAGGTCTTCTCGCAAGACGTTCGGGTTCTGGTCTCGACCGACGCTGGCGGCGAGGGTCTGAACCTTCAGTTCTGCCACGTCATCGTCAACTTCGACATGCCGTGGAACCCGATGCGCATCGAACAGCGCATTGGCCGCGTGGACCGTATCGGCCAACGCCATGTGGTGCGGGCCATCAACTTCGTTCTCGAAGACACGGTGGAGCACCGCGTCCGCCAGGTGCTGGAGACCAAACTCGAAGTCATCGCCCAGGAATTCGGCGTGGACAAGGCCTCGGACGTGATGGACTCGGTCGAGGCGGAAGCAATGTTCGACGAGGTGTTCGTGCAGGGCCTGCAAGACCCTGGCTCGATCGACAAGGCGTGCGACGCCGTGATCAATCAGGTTCGCGACAAGGTCGCCGACGAGCGCAAGAACAGCGACCTGCTGGCGGATGCCCACGGGCTGGATGCCGTTGAGGCTCGCAAATGGCGCGACCACCCGGCGCAGTTTTGGCTGGAGCGCGCCATCACATCCGGTTTGCCAGCGCGTGGCGGCAGCGCCCTGAAAACCGGTGACGCATGGCGCGTGAAATGGGTGGACGGCAGCGAGTCCACGAAAGTCTGCTTTGACGCCAGGACGGCGGAACAGAACCCGGACCTGGAGTGGGTCACGTTGGAGGACCCACGCGCCAGAGCGGTTATCAGCGAGCTGTCACGTTGCGTTGCTGGGCAGCCCTTGCCGGTGGTCAAGATCGCCGGCCTGCCTGAAGCTGTGCAGGGTGTCTGGTCACTGTGGGAGATCAGCCTGTCCGCTGAAGGCCTCAACCGAAAGCGCTTCCTGCCGGTCTTCGCTACAGACGACGGGCGGACCTTTGTGCCTACGGCCAAGCGCATCTGGGACCTGCTGTTGACGGAAGCCATCGAGATCACCGGCGCCACCACCACCGAGCAAGCGGTGCTGTGGTTCGAGGCCTCCATGACCGCAGCCAAGACCCAAGGCGAACGCCTGTTTTCCGAACTGCTCGGGGAGCACCGTTCACGGCTGAAGGAAGAGCGGGAGCGGGCCAAGTACGCCTACGACGCTCGCTATCAGGCCATCGGCAGAATTGGCTTGCCTGCTGTTCGCGAGCATCGCCGCAGGCGGCTGAATGCCGAGCACCAGGCACGGATGGCAGCTTTGGATGACGCCGAGGCCAGCGTGCCGGATCTCAACGCCGTGATGATGCTTCGGGTGGGGCCGGTATGAGCCCGTGGATTGATCGCATCCTCAAGGAGTTTCCGGCAGACCTGTCTCGCCTGTGGATCGCCGCCGACCCCGACGATGTGCTGCTGGATGAGCAGGTGCTGTCAGGCCTGCGGGAACGAGGCTTTGAGGTGCTGCCGTTCGAGGACTCGGTCGCGTTTCGCGCCGAGTACGAGGATCGGTACCGGAAGGCTTGGGACCGTGGTGAAGCAGCGCCTGCCAAGGCCCTGGTGTTGCACATGCGTGGCACCAACGTCAGCGATCTACCCTGGGACTACCTGAGGCAGGCACGCCGGGTCAGCCTGAGCCTTGCCAACCTGTTCCCCAGGCTCAGCTATCCCGTCGTTCGACAGATCGGCGCAGAGCACCATGAGGCGTTGTTCGCGGCACAGGCGAAGCATGCATCCCAGGCCCTGGGCGAGTCCGCGACCAAAGAGTTTGTCCTGACCCACATCTTCAAGATCAGCCCGCACCTGATCTCGAGGCCTGAAGACCTCTGGCGAGAGTTGCTGCGATTGCACTACCGCGACGCCGGTCTGCCGCTGGTCCTGGCAGACCACGTTGCGCACGTGCTTGGCGATCACGCGGCGTTCAAGGATCTGCCAATCAGCGAACTTTTCGCATCGAAGAGCACGTTGCTTCGCGTCGTGCAGGACGCTTGGTACCGCTACCTGTCACACCTTGGTTTGACGGGAACACGTACCGGTGAACCCACGCCGGCCGATTTCTTTGCCAAGGCTGACGTGCCGTTTGAGCATCCGGATGTTCGGGTACTGGTCGACTCGATGTTCCTGGACGGCCTGCTTCACCCGCTTGCCGTTCAGGGCGCTGCTGTCAGCATTCCTGAGTGGGCGAAAGTGGGCATCGTCCAAGACCCGCTCGCACTGAGGAACCTGGTCGCCGAGGGCATCAAGGGCATTCTTCAGTCGCTGCCAACGCTGGAATCCTCCTACCGCGACTGGGCCAACTTGTCCCGCCGCTTCGGCGAGGTGCTTGCGCGGTTTCATGCCTTGGACACGGTGCGCGCCGAAGGGCTGAAGACCGCAATTGCAGAGCTGCAAGCCACCACCGACGAGCATCTGCGGCAATGGGTGACCAAGCACTATGCCGACCTGCCTTCGCTGCCTGTCGCCAAAGGGCCGGTCATGGTGCACCACGTGCCGCGCTTCCTTTCAATGCGGCGTGGTGCAGGCGAGGCCAAGATTGCCCTGCTGGTGTTCGATGGTCTTGCCGTTGATCAGTGGGTTCAAATTCGCGAGGCTCTGGCCAAGCGAGCGCCCAAGCTCGGGTTCGAGGAAAGCGCGTGCTTTGCCTGGCTTCCGACGCTGACATCGGTATCCCGGCAGGCGTTGTTCTCCGGACTCAAGCCCCGAGAGTTCGCCGACACGATCGAGTCCACCTCGCCGGAGCCGACCCAGTGGTCGCGTTTTTGGCAAGACCAGGGTCTGCGCGCCAATGAGGTGATGTACCGCAAGGGCATCAAGCGAACGGATCAGCTGGCAGAACTGGGCGCGGCCATTTCAGCGCCATCGATCAGGGTTGCGGGCATGGTGGTCGACACGGTCGACGAGATCGTGCACGGCGCCGTGTTGGGCAAGCGTGGCATCGCCGCACAGATCGAAAGCTGGTGCGAGAGCGGCTTCGTCGATCAACTGTTTTCGCTGCTGCTCGACAAGGGCTTCCACGTCTACCTGACCGCCGACCACGGCAATGTGGAAGCCGTCGGCCAGGGCCGGCCCAACCAGGGTGTGGCCCCCGAACTGCGTGGTGAGCGCGTCCGGACTTACCGCAGCGAGACCCTGGCGTCCGAGTCGGCGGCCGCGAATCCGAACACCTACCGTCTTGATGTCGCTGGACTACCGGCGAACTTCATGACCTTATTTGCCAGTGGACGCGCGGCCTTCATGCAACAAGGAGAACCGGCCGTCGTCCATGGCGGCATCTCGGTCGAAGAGCTGTTGGTGCCTTTCGTCAAAATTAGTTATGTGAGTTGAACTGAATGATTCCGACAGCCCCTCAAATTGGCTT
>CAIJIT010000128.1 GCA_903820745.1 uncultured Burkholderiales bacterium | reverse complement strand
GGCTACCGCGCCTGCGAAGGCCGCCGCACCGGCTAAGAAGGCTACCGCGCCTGCGAAGGCCGCCGCACCGGCTAAGAAGGCTACCGCGCCTGCGAAGGCCGCCGCACCGGCTAAGAAGGCCACCGCGCCTGCGAAGGCCGCTGCACCGGCGAAGAAGGCCACCGCGCCTGCGAAGGCTGCTGCACCGGCGAAGAAGGCTGCTGCACCAGCGAAAAAGGCCGCCGCGCCTGCGAAGGCCGCTGCACCAGCGAAGAAGGCTGCTGCACCAGCGAAGAAGGCTGCTGCACCAGCGAAAAAGGCTGCCGCACCAGCGAAAAAGGCTGCTGCACCAGCGAAAAAGGCTGCTGCACCAGCGAAAAAGGCTGCTGCACCAGCGAAAAAGGCTGCCGCACCAGCGAAAAAGGCCGCCGCGCCTGCAAAGACCGGTGCACCAGCAAAGAAGGTTGCTGCTCCTGCCAAGGCTGCCGCACCTGCAAAGCCTTCAGCCAAGAAGGTCGCCTCCAAGCCAGTTGCTACGGCACCTTCAGCCAAGACGACTTTGAGCCCGCAAGCGGCTTGGCCTTTCCCGACTGGCAACAAGCCTTAAGACTTGAGCAAGGTGCAGTCAAATTGCACCTTGCCAGGTCTACCGGGAATCCAGGCAGAAGGTCGGGCAAGCTTGCCCGACCGATCGTACAAGCGTGCTCGCGCTTGGGCGGGGCTTGATTGCGGTAGACCGTTGGGCGAGACGAAAAACTCAGCGGTTGAAAATTTCGATACTGTAGCCGGCGACGCTTTGTTCACCGGTTGACAGCAGTTTCGTCAGCGGCAGATCAGCGTTTGCCGCAATCAGCGGTGCCCCGGCCTCGAAATCTGTTGGTGCAAGCATCCGTCTGGCCAGCAAGGCGCCAGCTTGATCGGTCAGACTCAGTTCGATCGATGGTATGGCTACAGCAATATCTGACTTGTTATGCAGGGTCAAGGCGAGCAGATATTGATTGCCTGCTGCGGCTTTGCTGAGTGAACTGCTTTCGACGCTAAGCGCCGCAATTCGTCGCCAAGGTTGTAACTCACAAGCGCGTATTTCGCACAGAGCCCGCAAGGCCTGCCGGGTCGACGGATACTTGGCTGCGATGGCATCGTGAAAATGGTCGATAGCCTGTGCGCAGAGCATCAAGAAGAGCAACAAAGCCAGCAAACTCAAGCTGGCTTGCACGCCGGGCCTGCGCCACCTACCGCCCGCTGGGCTACGCATGAAAGCAGGCAAAGGTTGTGGGCTGTCTGACTGGACGACGGCGGCGGTTGCCGAAATGCCGGCTTCAATCGAGCCGGGTAAAGGCTCGGAATAGTTGCTTGTCGTATCAGACCAATGTGGTTCTTGACGTGATTCCGGCTCGGCAGGCCAGTCCGCCGCAACCAGATCGTCGGGCGTTGTCGATGCTTCGGCAGTGGCTTCAGTTTCCAGGATTGCGCTGGATTCCTGCGCAAGCAGCGGTGGCGGCAATTCATCGACTTGCGGCTCTACCGCAGCAGGCATCAACAGCGCTGCAGGAATAGCTGGCGACCATGCGGGGGGTGACTCCCGGTCAGGGTCAAAAAGCTGCTTGCCGGCATCGAATATTTCAGCGCAGCGGCCGCAGCGTACCCAGCCCTCAGAGACCCGTAGTTGGTCCTGCACCACCCGGAAGATGGTGCCGCAGGAAGAACAACGGGTGGCAAGCCTCATGTCGCGATCATGTCATGTGCATGCCATCAAGCGCAGTCAAGCCCGCTGTGCGGTCATCAAGATCCAGCCCTCTTGCTCGTCGCTGACTTCCAGTCTGACCCAGGGGGCATAGGCCAGTTTCAATTCATCGGCTTGGCGCGCAAGAATTCCGGCCAGTATCAGGTGCCCGCCGGGTGCCATGTGAGCACAAAGCAGAGGCGCCAGCAGTTTCAACGGTGAGGCCAGGATATTGGCCAGCACCAGCGGGTATTCACCATTCGCAGCCTCGGGCAAGGCGGCTTGCAATACCACCTTGTTGGCGAAGGCATTGGCCCGACAAGCCTGGATGGCTGCGGGGTCGATGTCGACCGCATCGATATTGCTCGCGCCATAGAGTGCAGCGCCGATGGCCAGGATGCCGGAGCCGCAGCCATAGTCGAGCACCCGGTTCCAACTGCCGCCAAGCGCCGCATGCTGCGCGATCCAGCGCAGACACATGCGCGTCGTCGGATGAGTTCCAGTGCCGAAAGCCAGTCCAGGGTCCAGGCGCATCACCAGTTGCGCTTGTTCGGGTGCCTGATGCCATGAAGGCACGATCCAGAATTCAGGCGTGATGTCGACGGGTGCAAATTGTGATTGAGTCAGGCGGACCCAGTCCTGTTCAGGCACGGATTGCACCGACTGAACATGGACATCCTCAGCCCAATCCTGGCTCAGGATCAGCGTCGCGCATTCGGTCGCCGCGTTCTCGTCAGGGAATAGGGCGCGGACGACCGAGCGTTGCCAACCGCCGCGTGGTGCCGGCATGCCGGGCTCACCGAAGAGCGCTTGTTCAATCGGCGTATCGGCATCGGCATCTTCGACCGAGACTGAAAGCGCCTCGAGTTCCATCAGCGCATCGCTGACGGTCTCGACCACATCCTCGCCGCAGATCAGAACCAGTTCGTGCAGGTTGCTGGCATTGGTCAACGTTTGTGCTGGCTCATCCAGCCCTCGAGGTAATGAATATTGGTGCCGCCCTCAATGAATTTGGCATCGGCCATCAGTTCGCGATGCAAGGGGATATTGGTCAGAATACCTTCGACCACGGTCTCTGACAGGGCAATCCGCATGCGTGCCAAGGCCTGCTCGCGCGTATCTCCGTGGACGATGATCTTGCCGATCATCGAGTCGTAATGCGGCGGCACGAAGTAGTTCGAGTAAACATGCGAATCCACCCGCACACCTGGGCCTCCAGGGGCATGCCACATCGTGATGCGGCCCGGCGAAGGTGTGAATTTGAAGGGATCTTCAGCATTGATCCGGCATTCAATCGCATGCCCGCGCACGCTGATAGCGCGCTGCGTGAACGGGAGCTTCTCGCCGGCTGCGATCCTGATCTGCATCTGCACGATGTCGATGCCGGTAACCATTTCCGTGACCGGGTGTTCGACCTGCACGCGTGTGTTCATCTCAATGAAATAGAACTCGCCGTTCTCGAACAGGAACTCGAATGTGCCGGCGCCGCGGTAGCCCATCTTGCGGCAAGCCGCCGAGCAACGGTCGCCGATCTTCTCGATCACGCGGCGCGCAATTCCCGGCGCCGGGGCTTCTTCGAGGATTTTCTGGTGGCGCCGCTGCATTGAGCAGTCGCGCTCACCCAACCAGACCGCATTCTTGTGTTCGTCGGCCAGCACCTGGATTTCAATATGGCGCGGGTTCTCCAGAAATTTTTCCAGATAGACCTGCGGATTGCCGAAAGCCGCTCCGGCCTCAGCGCGGGTGGTCTGCACCGCATTCACCAAAGCTGCCTCGGTGTGGACGACCCGCATGCCTCGTCCGCCACCACCGCCAGCGGCCTTGATGATCACCGGGTAACCGACAGCACGGGCGATCTTGATGATTTCCTTGGGGTCATCGGGCAGGGCGCCTTCCGAGCCTGGCACACAGGGTACGCCAGCGCGGATCATCGCTTGCTTGGCAGATACCTTGTCGCCCATCATCCGGATGGATTCGGGTGTCGGGCCGATGAAGGTAAAGCCGCTGCGCTCGACGCGCTCGGCAAAGTCAGCGTTTTCGCTCAGAAAACCGTAGCCGGGATGGATCGCCTCGGCGTCGGTTACCTCGGCCGTCGCGATGATCGCGGGCATGCTCAGATAGCTCTGCGCTGATGCGGCCGGGCCGATGCAGACCGCCTCATCGGCCAGCTTCACATACTTGGCATCGCGGTCGGCTTCGGAATAAACCACGACCGACTTGATGCCCATTTCACGGCAGGCGCGCTGGATCCGGAGGGCGATTTCGCCTCGATTGGCAATCAGTATTTTTTTGAACATAGGTCCTCGGCTCAATCGTCCTGACGGGCTGCGCCCGAAGGGCAATTTGGCTTCGCCGCAAGGCTGGAAGTCTTGTCGCCTCGATTGGCAATCAGTATTTTTTTGAACATAGGTAATCGGTTCGTCGCGGTCGTCTGGCTCATCGAGCCAGAGCCGATCCGGTCAATATGCTTACTCGATGATGAAAAGTGGCTGACCGAATTCGACCGGTTGTCCGTTTTCGCAGAAGACGCGGGTGATGGTGCCGCTCTTGTCGGCGTCGATCTCGTTCATGATCTTCATCGCTTCGATGATGCAAATTGCTTCACCTTCCTTGATCTGTTGACCGACTTCGGCAAAGGGCTTGGCATTTGGGTTGGCTGCGCGGTAGAACGTGCCTACCATCGGTGACTTCACCTCGTGACCTGTTTCGGCGACGGGCTCTGCAACTGCCGCAGCAGCTCCCGGCGCTGCTCCAACTGCCGCGACGGGAGCTGCGGCGACAGCCATCGGCATCCCCATCTGGCCTGCGCCGAATGCGGACTTGACAATCCGGACCTTGCCTTCGGCTTCGGTGATTTCAAGTTCGGAAATATTCGACTCGGACACCAGGTCGATCAAGGTTTTCAGCTTGCGCAGGTCCATTTTTTTCTCCAACGAAATTGTTTACATAAATTGGCAGGACAGCGATGAACGCTGCCTTGCCGGCCTGTCAAGCAGGCTTTGAAAGGGGATTGCCGAGTTGCTCGATGGCGCAGGTCAAGGCGAGTTGGTAGCCTTGGGCACCGAGTCCGCAAATCACACCAAGGGCGATTTCGGAGAAAAAGCTGTGGTGCCGAAATGTTTCGCGTTTGTGGATATTCGACAGATGAACTTCAATGAATGGCAGATCGACAGCGGCCAAAGCATCGCGCATTGCCACGCTCGTATGTGTGTATGCGGCCGGGTTGATGATGATGAAGCGGCATCCTTCGCGAGCCGTTGCCTGAATCCGGTCGACCAAGGCGCCCTCGTGGTTGCTTTGAAAGGATTCAAGCGAAAATCCAGCTTTCGCTGCTATTTCTGCAAGATTGGCGTCGATCTCCGCCAAAGTTGTCGAGCCATAAACAGTTGGCTCGCGGCTGCCGAGCAGGTTGAGGTTGGGGCCGTGAAGTACAAGGATTTGCATTTTGGGCTCAAAGAGGCGCCGATGTCGACTGTGGTTCGAGTCATAAAGGCGCGATGGGATGCACTTTACGCTTTTTAGGACCCAATCGATAAAGATTGACTCAAATAAATCGATTTAGGCCAGACCTGTCGCAAGCCGACGCAGTTCGTCAAGGTTGGTGCCTCCCAGCTTGCGCCAGGTGACTTCGCCGTTGGCTCCAAAGGCCACGCTGAAGGGCAAACCGCCTTGGGTGTTGCCGAGCTTGCGTGCCAAGTCGGTTCCTGTCAGGCCAGCCATGCCAATGTCAAAGTCGAGCGGTAGCTTGTGCAAAAATTCACGCACCGGAGTTGGCGAGTCAACCGCCAGGCCCAGCACCTGCCACCCTTGGGCCTTGAATTCCCGCCGGAATTGAGCCAATTCAGGCAATTCCTGCACGCAAGGCGGACACCAGGTGGCCCAGAAATTCAGCAGCAAGGGCTTGCCTCGCATGCCGGCTACGATTAACTCGCCACCTTCGGGCCGATCAAAACGCGAAGACCAGAAGGCAAGGGCTTCGGCCGAGAGCGTCGGTCCGGCCTGCTGTCGCCAGGTCAGACCCAGGCCCAAGGCCGCCAAGCCGGCACCGGTGATCAACCAGTTGCGCCGTCGCTCGAACATTGTCATGTCGGAATCTCCATCAGTTTTCGCAAAGCAGCGAGATCGCCGCGTTCACTGCGTCCGCGGGCGTCGGGTTTGAGCGCGCCGCGCAAGTCATCGAAATCGAGAATGCTCAAGTGAACGGTCACCAGTTCCCTGAGTGCGGGGCAGAGAGTTGCCAGCGACAGCACATCGACCGGCCGGTTCCTCGGGCCTTTCATCGCGCCGACTTCATAGTCGACAGCTTGATTGATCAGCGCGATCTCGGCCGATTTGCTGTCGTCGCAATAGAGTTGCAGGTGGATGTTTGACAGCCGCGTGGCCGTCCCTCGCCAGACCGCTCCACATAGATGAGGACGGAATTCTTTCAGGCGCGCCATCCAGGTTGCTGCCAGTTCACGCAGGGCGCTCAGTTCAGCAGGCTGGGTGTCAGCACAGAACAGGGCCAGGTAGTCGCGCACCTCGTCTTCTAACTCATTGTTGTCGGGCAACCGGTTGCGACCGTTGCGGTGCAGACCCAAGGCCTTCAGCGCTTGCTGCTTGGCCGGACCATATTCAAGCCCCTCTTCCACCACCAGGCGGGCGGCAGTGGCGGCAATCTCGGCCGTGATTTGATTGTCGATTGGCATCTCAGGGGACCTCGACCCCGCCCATGCGCGCTTCGATAACGGCGGCGCGGGACAGCAAGTAGGGCGAAGCCGGACGCTTCTCAAAGCGTTTCGGTGCCGGTAGCATGACGGCGAGGCGAGCCGCTTGCTCTGCATTCAGTTGCCTTGCGTCGATGCGGAAATAATGGCGCGCTGCTGCCTGTGCGCCGAACAGGCCTTCTCCCCATTCGACATTGTTCAGGTAGATTTCCAGAATGCGGCGCTTGCTTAACGCTGCTTCCAGCATCAGCGTGATGACGAACTCCTGGGCTTTGCGGGCGAAATTGCGCTCGCCGCTGAGCAGCATGTTCTTCGCCAATTGCTGGGTGATGGTCGAGCCCCCGACGACTTTGGCTGCGGGCGGCGGCTTGGCCGCAGCCGCGGGCTTGGCTTGTGAGCGCTTCACCGTCCTTGGGGCTTCACGCTGGTTGCGCTCCCAGGCCTTTTCCATCGCGTCCCATTCGACGCCGCCATGGTCGACGAAGCCGGCGTCTTCGCTGGCAATGACCGCACGCTTGAGCTGATTGCCGAGCATTGCGGCATCGACCCATTGCTGACTCCAGAGAACCTGTTGTTTGTCGACGGCCAGACGCCAGATTTCCGACCGCTGAAAACTGCTCGACTGCGGTGCCACCCAGTTCATCAACATGATCCGCAAGCCGAAATAGATCTGCAATGCCAGCAGGCCGATGATGAGCAGCAAGCCCAAGCGCAGCAGCGCGGCGGCTGTTCTCTTCATGCCAGTCGCTCGATCAATGCGGCCAAGACGGGCTTGGTGTCGGGGCGCAGTCCGCGCCAGACCTCGAAGGCTTCGGCCGCCTGCTCGACCAGCATGCCCAGACCATCGCGCGCTTGCGCGCCGTTGCTGCGTGCCCAGGCAAGGAAATTTGCCGCGAGCGGGCCATACATCATGTCCAGCGCCAACGCACCGGGTTTGAGTACTTCAGCCGATACCGGCACGCCGGCTCCAGCCAGGCTTGCACTGGTGCCGTTGACCAGGATGTCGTAGCTGCGACCGCAATCGGTCAACCCGCAAGCCAGCAGTTGAACGCGACGGGCTTTCGCCAGTTCCTGGTGCGACTCGACCAGAGCGCGAGCCTTGTCGGGATTGCGGTTGGCCACAGTGATTGCGGCCGGGTCTGTACCGATCAGGCTGCCGAGCACGCCGGCTGCGGCGCCGCCCGCGCCGAGCAGCAGGATGCGTTGGCCAGCCAGAGGGATTCCGGCATTACCTTCGATGTCCCGTACCAACCCGGCGCCATCGGTGTTGTCGCCGAACCAACCATCCTGATCAAAGCGCAAGGTGTTGACCGCAGCGGCCAGCGCAGCGCGAGGGCTCAATGTCCGGGCCAGCCGGCAGGCCTCGAACTTGAACGGCACGGTGACATTGCATCCGCGTCCGCCCGCCGCAGCAAAGGCCTGCACAGTTGCCGAAAAGCCGTCGATGGGGCATTGCAGGCGCTCGTAGCTGATCAGTTGGCCCGTCTGCCGTGCAAACTGCGCGTGGATGAAAGGTGACTGACTGTGTGCGACGGGATTGCCGGCAACTGCGTAAATATCAGGTGTCATCGGGGGGCACTCAAACTGGTTTCGAGACCGTCTTCGCGGGTAAAACGAAAGCGCGAGGTGATCACCAGCACTTCTGCGCCCTGGCGCATCGTGCTGCTGAATTCACCGAAAGGCGCTGCGGCAAGAACGATAGCGATTGCCCGGCGATCGAGGTTGAGGTCGCCAGAAGGTGCAACGAGGTCGGTTTCGATCACCTGGCCGTGCAGGTCGACATGAATATTCATCGTCAGTTCGCCGTACAGCTTGCGGCCCTCATGTTCGGGGAAAAAACGCGTGCCTCGATCCTCGACACGGCGTCGCAAGTGATCGTAATACCTGGCGTAAACCACTTCGCGCGTGGCCGGGCTGACATAACGTTTGCGCGGCCTGGCCGATTCGTCACTGACACGCTTCTCGATTTCGGCGAGCAACTGCACCAGTTGTCGCCGCTGTTCCACTTGCTCGCGCGCAGCCAGCGCACCCTTGTCGATTTGCGGCCCTGATGGTGTCAACAAAGCAAGTTCGCGCCGCACCACCGCCAGCAGCTGTTGCTGTTCTTCCTTCAGTTGGTCGATCTCGGCGCGTTGCGACTCAATCGATTCGCCGATCTCCATCAACGGAGATGGCGGCAAGGGCGAGCTTGATCGACCTTTTTCGAGTTCGCCACCGCCGGCCAGATTGGCTTGCGCCAGCGCCATTGCTTTCGTCGGCAGTTCCTTGCTGCGCGAATTGACCAGTACCACTTCCAGCGATTGCACCTGGAAAACCCGGTTGAAACCTTCCGGGTCGACCAAGCGCAGCGTCAGCAGTGCTGCATGCAGGCCCAACGACAAGACCAAAGCAATTTGCAGCGATGACAGCTTGGCCAGCATCTTCAGCTTGCAGCGACTACCTCCGGGCTGACAAGGTCATCACCCGGCAAGTCGTCAGATGTCAGGTCAATGGCCAAGGTCAGCGGGCCGCTGCCTGCGGTCTCATCGTCGTCGATGCTGTCGACCATTTGCGGCGCTTCATCGAGGCGCTCGATCAGGGACGCATGCAGGTCCAGCGTCATTTCGTCGGTACCGGTGATGCGCACGCTCACATGGGTGCCGCGCGGCAGTGCATCACAGCCCGCGACTTTGAAGACCAGAGGAAGGTCGTCGGCACGCACCAGGCCATCCTTCATCACGACGGCATTCAGTTCGGTGATCTGCATCTGCGCCACATAGCGCAGGGTCCAGAAACGCTCGATGCCATTCTGGAAACCGTTGTATTCGGCATACGCCGAGTCAAAACCCGAGATGATCGAGAACAGTTGCGCATCTTTGGGCTTGAACGGCGCCACCAGGGCCGCGGTACGGCCATGCCTGGCGCAGGCAATGATCTGCCATTGATTGACCAGATCAACATAGCGGCGCAGCGGCGAGGTGGCCCAGGTGTATTGCGCCACACCGAGGCCGGCATGCGGCTGGGCCTTGGTGCCCATACGCACCTTGATACCCGGTGCCATGCTGGCTTGGCTGCGATAGATGCCCGGCAGACCCAGTTCGTTCAGCCAGCCGCCCCAGGTCGAGTTGGCCAGAATCATCGCTTCTGCAACGATTAGATCAAGCGGTGCGCCGCGCTGTCGGGTGCTGATGCTGACCATCTCGCTGCCGTCAGGCTCGCAGGTCAGGGCCTGCGGATTGGCGGCGCTCAGGCGGAAGTTGTAATCGGGGCGGTTGAAGTTCTCGGGTTTGCCGCGTACGACTTCGCGCTGAGCTTTCAATGACTTGGCAAGCCGGAAGGCGAAAGCCAGTTCAGGCGCGAATGCATAGTCGGCGGTCTCGTTGCCGATCAGCGTCGCCTCGGTGATCAAGGCGTCGAGCTTGTCATGGCGCAGATTGGCCTTGATCGGCACCAGTTCGAGCCTTGTCTGGCTGCTCTGGATCGTGAGCGTGGCCTCGTCGAGCGTCACATACAGCGACACGGCAGGACAGTTGCGGCCCTCGATCAGCGTGTAGGCCTGCACCACCTCGTCAGGCAGCATGGTCAGCTTCCAGCCCGGCATATAGACGGTTGAAAGCCGCTCGCGCGCTACCCGGTCGATCGCCGAATCGGGTTGGAATGCCAGGCCGGGCGCGGCGATATGGACACCGAAGACGATGGTGCCGCTGCCCAGGCCTTGCACCGACAGGGCATCGTCGATCTCGGTGGTGGCCGAATCGTCAATCGAGAAAGCGCTGACCTGCGCCAGCGGCAACTCGTCCTTGATCTCGGGCGCGACCAGGGCCGGGAATCCATGGCCGCCGGGGAATTGCTCGAACAAGAAGCGCTTCCAGTGGAACTGGTAGGCGCTGCTGATGGCGCCGGCAGCCTTCAGCAAATCCAATGGTGCTTTGTGTGAACGCCGTGTCGCTTCGAGGACGGCCTTGTATTCGGGACCGTTCTTGTCGGGTTTGAAAAGGATCTTGAAGATCTGCTCGCGCACCGGCTCGGGGCAGCTGCCCGCGGCCAACTCGGTCGCCCATTGTTCGATCTGCAGGCCTTGCAAGCGCTTGCGCTCAAGCCCCAGCAAGGCGGCCTTGACGATTTCTTCGGGCGCCTTCTTGAACATGCCTTTGCCGGCGCGACGGAAGTAATGCGGCGCGTCGAAGAGCTTGAACAGGGCGGCGGCCTGATGCGCGATGCCGGCCTTGGCGTCGAAGTATTCGCGCGCCAGGTCGGCGAAACCGAATTCGTTGTCGGGCGCGAATTCCCAAGCCAGGTCGAGGTCGATTTCCTGCGCCAGTCGCTGGGCCTCGGCAATCAGCTCGGCAGGCGCTGGTTTTTCGAACTTGAGCAGCACATTGGCTGCCTTCACTTTGACGCGTTTGCCCGAATCCAGCTCGATTTGCATCGAGCTATCGGCTTCAGACATCACGCGGCCGGCGAGGAATTTTCCGGCATCATCGAACAGAGCAAACATATGGGCGTCATTGTCGCTGATCAGCTGCCTTGAGCCGCAAATCGCAGCGCGGCGGGCGAGTATCAGCCGGCAACCGCAAGCATCACTGCCGATGATTTGAAGACTGCGCTGGCCGCCTGGCCGATGCTCAGGGACATCGCTTCGACTGCGTCATGGGTGACGCTGGCGGTGATGACAACGCCGCCGGGCAGCGTCAAGCCGATCAGCGATGAGACGGCACCCCGCGCGATCCGCGAGATGCTGCCGGCGAGCTGATTGCTGGGTGACAGCTTGTAGCCGGCGAAGTCGCCGACCAGCACGACGCTCGAAGCTTTCACCAGAGCGATGGCGTCCTGACCCTGCTGTAAGTCGAGTTGCAGCGCAGCGCTGCTGCTCAGCGCCACCGTGATCGCCTGCCCGCCGCGCATCAACCAGCAGGCCCGTGCGGTCAACTTCGTGTGGAACTACTGCAACGAGCGGCAAAAAGACGCGCTTGGCTTCAGGCGTCGCTGGCACACCGGCTTTGACCTGATTAAGCTGACCACGGGCAGTAGCAAAGAGCTTGGCCTGCACAGCGGCACCGTCAGCGATGTCTGCCAGCAGTACGCGAAGTCGCGCAGCCAGAAGAAGCGGCCCTCCCTGCGCT
>CAIJIT010000127.1 GCA_903820745.1 uncultured Burkholderiales bacterium | reverse complement strand
TAGATCTTTTCACCAAGCTTCTGGCTCGCGGTCATCAACAACTCGGTCTTTGCTTCGATGTCGGCCTTGTCCTCGCCCTTCATGGCCAGCTCAAGATCCTTGATCGCAGTTTCGATCTTTTCTCTCTCGGCAGCTTCAAGCTTGTCGCCATGCTCGGCAACGGATTTCTTCACGCTGTGCAGCATGCCATCCGCCTGATTTCTGGCCTGGACGATTTCGATCTTTTTCTTGTCTTCGGCGGCGTTGACTTCTGCATCCATGACCATCTTCTGGATCTCGTCTTCGGTCAAGCCGGAATTGGCCTTGATCGTGATCTTGTTTTCCTTGCCGGTGCCCTTGTCTTTGGCCCGGACATGCAGGATGCCGTTGGCGTCGATGTCGAATGAAACTTCAATCTGTGGCGTGCCGCGCGGTGACGGCGGAATTCCTTCCAGATTGAACTCGCCCAGGCTCTTGTTGCCCGAAGCCAGCTCGCGCTCGCCCTGATAAACCTTGATCGTCACTGCGGGCTGGTTGTCATCGGCGGTGGAGAAGGTCTGTGCGAACTTGGTCGGGATCGTCGTGTTCTTGGTGATCATCTTCGTCATCACGCCGCCCAGGGTTTCGATGCCCAGGGACAGCGGGGTCACGTCGAGCAGCAGCACGTCCTTGCGCTCGCCGCTCAGCACCTGGCCCTGGATCGCAGCACCCACAGCAACGGCCTCGTCAGGATTCACATCGCGACGTGGATCCTTGCCGAAGAACTCCTTGACCTTTTCCTGTACCTTGGGCATCCGCGACATGCCGCCGACCAGAATCACATCGTCGATCGAGTCGAGTGCAATGCTGGCATCCTTGACAGCCATGCGGCAGGGAGCGATCGTGCGTTCAATCAGGTCATCGACCAGCGATTCAAGTTTGGCGCGTGTCAACTTGACATTCAAATGCCTCGGGCCACTGGCGTCAGCCGTGATGTAGGGCAGATTGACATCAGTCTGGGCCGAGTTGGAGAGTTCGATCTTGGCTTTCTCGGCCGCTTCCTTCAAACGCTGCAAGGCCAGCACGTCTTTGGTCAGGTCGACGCCTTGTTCCTTCTTGAACTCGGTCACGATGTAATCGATGATGCGCTGGTCGAAGTCTTCTCCGCCGAGGAAGGTGTCGCCATTGGTCGACAGCACTTCAAACTGCATTTCACCGTCGACATCGGCGATCTCGATGATCGAGATGTCGAACGTGCCGCCGCCCAAGTCATACACGGCGATCTTGCGGTCGCCCTTGCCATGCTTGTCCAGACCGAAGGCCAAAGCTGCAGCGGTCGGTTCATTGATGATGCGCTTGACATCGAGTCCGGCGATCCGGCCGGCGTCCTTGGTCGCCTGGCGCTGTGCATCATTGAAATAGGCCGGCACCGTGATGACGGCCTCGGTTACTTCTTCGCCAAGGTAATCCTCAGCGGTCTTTTTCATCTTGCGCAGCACTTCAGCACTGACCTGCGGCGGTGCCAGACGCTTGCCACGCACTTCGACCCAGGCATCGCCGTTGTCGGCCGCAGCAATCGTATAGGGCATCAAATCGATGTCCTTTTGCACTTCTTTTTCGGTGAACTTGCGACCGATCAAGCGCTTCACCGCGTACAGGGTATTGCGCGGATTTGTCACAGCCTGGCGCTTGGCGGAAGCACCGACCAGAATTTCGCCATCTTCCTGATAAGCAATGATCGATGGCGTCGTCCGCGCACCTTCAGCGTTTTCGATCACTCGGGTTGTATTGCCTTCCATGACGGCCACGCAAGAATTGGTGGTGCCAAGGTCAATGCCGATAATTCTGCCCATTTTGAAACTCCTGAAACTGATAGTTCTAAACTGCGGTTTAGTCGGCGCATTGCAAGAGCCGCCGACTTGATATTTTTTGCAACTGTTGCTGAGCCAGCCTGAGGGTCAGCGCGGTGCCGCGACAGTGACCAAGGCTGGACGCAAGACGCGTTCGGCAATCGAATAGCCTTTTTGCAGCACGGTCACGACGGTATTGGCGTCCTGCTCAGCCGGCACCATGCTGATCGCCTGATGGTGATGGGGATCGAATTTCGTGCCCGGTGCCGGGTTGATTTCGAGCACCCGGTTGCGATCCAGTGCCGCTGCCAATTGCCGTTTGGTGGCATGCACGCCCTCCAGCACGGTTTCGACTTTGGCGTCTGGCATGGCGATGGCCGCTTCCATGCTGTCCATCACCGGCAGCATGGATTCAGCGAATGATTCGACGGCAAACCGTCGCGCTTTGGAAATTTCGTCGTCAGCGCGCCTGCGGATGTTTTCCATCTCTGCCTTGGCGCGCAAAAAAGCGTCAGACATTTCGGCCAACTTGGCTTCCAGCTCGGCTTGCTTGGACTCGGCCGTCAAGGGCAGGGCGGTTTCTGCCGAAGCGGACTCAATGTCGGCCGTGGCAATTTCTTGGGGGGGGATTTTGTCGGTAGTCATGATGCTGATTGATTCAGACCACTGGATATTGGCGCTATGCCCTGGATTTCAAGAGGGGGATTGTTCCGGACTGCTGTTTTCCGGAAGTCCCTGTCACTCGCTGTCTGCGCTGGCGCTCCAGCGGTCCCAGTCGGCGAGCCGACGCCTTGCAAGTTTGGTCGGGCGACCCTGGGTGATCGCCTGCGCAGGTTCTGGCGCCAGCCGGCGTTGCTCGGCCGCCTGGTTGCGGGCCAGCAGGCTCGCCGGGGTTTCTTCGTACAAGGCTTGAGCCTGCGCCGCCGGGCCCCGCAGATGGCTCAAGCCGCGCACCCAGACCTCGCGCTCAACTTGCGTTTGTCGCAAGCGCAGCAAATCACCGAGTTTCAGCTCGCGTGAAGCCTTCGCCACCTGACCGTTGACTTGCACCCGGCCGTGGCCGATTTCCTCGGCCGCCAGCGAACGGGTCTTGAAGAACCTGGCTGCCCATAGCCATTTGTCCAGGCGCAGGCCGGTACTGCCTTGTTCACTTGCTTTCATGGGGTGCCGTTGAGTCAACGATCCAGGATCGCAGGCAGGTCATTGCGATGCGCCAGCCGCCAGAGCGAGCATGCGCTGGGCCTGCAGTTGTTGCGGGTCCTGAGTCTGCTGCGTCGGCCAGCCGAGCAAATGTCTTTCGGTCAATGCAGTCAGCGCAGCCATGCCAGCATCGCTGTCATTGAGGCAAGGGATATAGCTGAACTGCCGGCCACCAGCGGCCAGAAATGCATCGCGGGCTTCCATGCTGATTTCTTCAAGCGTCTCCAGGCAGTCAGCGCTGAAACCGGGGCAAATCACGTCAACATGGGTGGTGCCCTCGGCAGCCAGCTTCTTCAGCGTCGGCTCGGTGTAAGGCTGCAGCCATTTGGCCCGGCCAAAGCGGCTTTGGAAGGTGATGCTGTACTGTTGCTTGGTCAAGCTGAGCGCCTCGGCCAGCAGCCGCCCGGTCTTCAAGCATTCGCAATGGTAAGGGTCGCCCAGTTCCAGGGTCCGCGCCGGCATGCCGTGAAAGCTCATCACCAGCCGCTCTGGCCGGCCCTTGGCCTGCCAATGCTTGCGCACGCTGTTGGCCAGCGCTTCGATGTATTGCGGGTCATCGCCATAGCGATTGACGAAACGGAATTCGGGCAGGTGGCGGGTCTGCAAGGCCCAGCGAGCAACATCATCAACCACACTGGCTGTGGTCGCTGCCGAGTACTGGGGGTAAGCCGGCAGCACCAGCACCCGGGTCACGCCTTCGGCGCGCAGTTCGCTCAAGGTCTTGCCGATCGCCGGATTGCCATAGCGCATCGCATAGCGCACGGTGACATCATGGCCGCGCTGCTGCAGGCTTGCTTGCAACAGGCGGGCCTGGGTGTCGGTCCAGACCTTCAACGGCGAGCCGCCGGGCATCCACACCGAGGCGTACTTGGCGGCCGACTTGGCCGGCCTGACGCGCAGAATGATGCCGTGCAGAATCACGGCCCAGATCAGCTTGGGAATCTCGATGACTCTCGAGTCGCTCAGGAACTGCGCGAGATAACGGCGCAGCGCGGCAGCAGTTGGCGCGTCGGGGGTGCCAAGGTTGCAGAAAACGACCGCAGTCTTGCTGGCGCTGCCGTGGGTGTAGAGGGGTTCTGCTCGAAGGGACATGCAATCTCAGTTGTTGTTGAATTAAAGCGCAAGCTGGCTGGGGGGGAGATCCATCGGCCTTGTTTTTGGGAAATTTTGCACCTCGAATCGGACGGTTGGTGAATCCTCATCGTTGGGCGAACTACCAAGCCCGATCATGCCGCTGCCATGCAAAGTGCATTGGCCGCGCTTCAAGCTGATTATTTCATCGGCGTTGGCAAAGCGCACGAAGGTGCCGTTGTAGCTCAGGTCGGTGACTGAAAAACTGCCGCCATGCCAATCGATCCGGAGATGCGAGCGTGACACCCGACCGTCCGGAATGCAGTAAGTTGCCTGGACGCTTCGACCCAAGACCACCGGCATGCTGTCGATGTCGAACACCCGGTCAATGTCCAACCAGATCAGCCGGATACCGTCGGGTAGCACGGTCTGGACCAGGGCGGCAAATTCGGTGGGCGCAAGGTTCTCCAGCAAGGGCAGGTCGAGTACATGGACATGCACGGGTTCGACCCGACCGCGCAGCGGGATCAGGTCAAGACTGCGAAAACGCAGCCTTTGTGCCATCGGCAGACCGCCTACGACCGCCGCCGTCGCCAGCGTCTCGTTGTCTCCGGCATGGTCGAGCAGACGCGCGGCCACGTTGACCGTGTCACCAAAACAGTCACCGCTGATCTCGACCACTTCGCCATGTGCCAATGCCAGTTGCATCCGCAAGCCGTGACGAACGGGGTTTTGTGCTTGCAGTGAAGCGCGTAATGGCATGAGGCCCAGCAATTCCTGCATGCGGGCAGCGGCTTTGACAGCATCGGGCGGAGCGTCAAATACCGCCATCAATCCATCGCCGAGCGTCTTGATCAAGGTGCCACGGCACTCGTCCACGGCGAGGCTGATCTGATCGATGGCATCTGTAATCAAGTCGCTTGCCGGCGCATTTCCGATGGATTCGAACAGCGCTGTACTGCCGCGCAGGTCGGCAAACAGGACCGTGCGTTCGCGAATATCGGTCATCGGGAGCAGGGGCGGTCAAATAGGCACAAGGGGCGCAAAGTGTAGCCTCGGCCTTCAAAAAAAGGGCTGGATCGCTCCAGCCCCTGGCTCTTCAGGCAAGGCCTCCGCGGTCAGAGGTTGTCGAGGTAGGTCCGCAACTTGTCTGAGCGACTTGGGTGCTTGAGCTTGCGAATCGCCTTCGCCTCAATCTGACGGATCCGTTCGCGGGTGACGTCGAACTGCTTGCCGACTTCTTCCAACGTGTGATCCGTGCTCATTTCGATGCCGAAGCGCATGCGCAACACCTTGGCTTCGCGCGGCGTCAGGCTGTCGAGGATGTCCTTCACGACATCACGTAAACCGGCCTGCATTGCGGCTTCGATCGGCGCGGTGTTGTTGGTGTCCTCGATAAAGTCGCCCAGATGGCTGTCGTCGTCGTCCCCGATCGGCGTTTCCATCGAGATCGGCTCCTTGGCGATCTTCATGATCTTGCGGATCTTGT
The DNA here is from genome assembly GCA_903820745.1 of uncultured Burkholderiales bacterium. GTDB lineage: Bacteria > Pseudomonadota > Gammaproteobacteria > Burkholderiales > Burkholderiaceae_C > Paucibacter_A. Next base: position 8,937 of record CAIJIT010000127.1, on the reverse strand, counting down.
CTTCCGGGATCTCCATTTTTTCGGCCAGGGTCGGCGCATCGGGTTCGAATCCGAACTCCTGCAAATGCTGACGCGAGATCCGGTTCATTTTGTTGATCGTCTCGATCATGTGCACCGGGATCCGGATGGTGCGCGCCTGGTCAGCAATCGAGCGCGTGATCGCCTGACGGATCCACCAGGTTGCATAGGTGGAGAACTTGTAGCCGCGACGGTATTCAAACTTGTCCACCGCCTTCATCAAGCCGATATTGCCTTCCTGGATCAGGTCGAGAAACTGCAGACCGCGGTTGGTGTATTTCTTGGCGATCGAAATGACCAGGCGCAGATTGGCCTCGATCATCTCTTTCTTGGCGTCGCGCGAGGCCTTCTCGCCCTCATTCATGCGCTTGTTGATGTCCTTCAGGTCCTCGATCGGCACGACGGCGCGGGTCTGGATGTCCATCAACTTCTGCTGCAATTCCTGCACCGAGGGCAGGTTGCGCGCAAGCACATTGGAGTAGGGTTTGCCGGCGGCAATTTCCTTCTCGGCCCATTGACGATTCAAGGCATTGGGCGGGAAGCTCTTGATGAAATACTCTTGCGGCATGCCGCATTTGTCGACCACGATCTTGCGCAACTCGCGCTCGTAGCGGCGCACATCGTCGACCTGCGAGCGCAGGATGTCGCAAAGCTTCTCGATCGTCTTGACCGTGAAGCGGATCGTCATCAACTCCTGGCTGATCGCCAGTTGGGCCTTGTTGTAGGAGGCCGAGCGGTAGCCATCCTTGTCGAATGCCTTGCGCATTTTGTCGAAATTGGCCGACAGCGAGTCCAACTTGATCAGGGCGGCGTTCTTCAGCTCTTCGAGCTTCTTCGTCAATGCCTTCGAGCCGCCATTGCCGTCGTCATCATCCTCTTCGTCAAATTCGTCGAAGTCTTCTTCGGCCACATAGTCATCGGCTTCATCGGCAGCGACAAAACCGTCGACGGCCTCTGAAATCGTCATCGTGCCGGCACGAATCTTGGTGGCAAATTCAAGGATGTGCGCAATCGTCGTCGGCGAGGCCGAGATCGCCAGCATCATCGCCTGCAGGCCACCCTCGATACGCTTGGCGATTTCGATTTCGCCTTCACGGGTCAGCAACTCGACCGTGCCCATTTCACGCATATACATGCGTACCGGATCGGTCGTGCGACCGAACTCCGAGTCGACCGTCGTCAGCGCTGCTTCGGCGGCTTCTTCGGCTTCCTCCTCGGTGGCGATGGTGGTGGTGTTCCCCTGGATCAGCAGCGTCGCAGCGTCAGGCGCCTGCTCATAGACCGCAATGCCCATGTCGTTGAGCATCGAAATGATGGCTTCGAGGATTTCCTCATTGACCAGTTTTTCAGGCAGGTGGTCGTTGATTTCCTGATGTGTCAGGAAACCGCGGGTCTTGCCCATCTTGATCAAGGTCTTCAACTCGAAGCGGCGCTTGGCGACTTCTTCTTCCGTCAAGGCCGTTTCTTCCAGGCCGAACTCACGCATCAGCGCGCGCTCTTTGGCCCGCGACACCTTCATCCGCAGCGGTTTGGCCTTGGGCTTGTCTTCGGCGGCTTCGGAGACGCCGGCTTCGGTCTCGGCTTCAGGTTCGCCTTCCAGTTCGGACTCGAGGTCACTGAAGTCTTCTTCTTCTACAACTGTCTTGGCAGCCTTTTTCGGCTCAACTGCCGGCTTGGCTTCCGCCTCACGGGGCTTGCGACCGCGCTTGGGTTTGTCATCGATGGCGACTGGCGCCACTTCGGCGATCGCAGCTTTGGCGACTGGCTTGACGGCTTTCGCCGGCTTGGCAGCGGACTTGGCAGCGGGCTTGGCAGCGGGCTTGGTCTTGATTTCGGCGGCGCTGGTAACCTTGGTCGCGGTCTTCTTGGCAGTCATGCGTATCCTCGAATGGAATGTGGTTTTCGCGAAAATATATTTCAGGCAGTCAATGCAGCAGCCACCTGGGGCCGTTGACTGCGCTGTTCAGGCGGAGCTCAGCTCAGGTGGCGCTGTGACACCCCGGTCAACTGCAATTCAAAGCCTGGGCTCGAATCAACAGCTTTCAGAGTGCGGCGCGTGCAAGCTGGCGTGAACGTTTGGATTTGCAGCTCTTGGCGGATAAATTGGCCTTGATACCTCAATGGGTGCCCAGTTTCGCTGGGTGGCCGGGTCCGGAAGTTGCTGCCGTTACTCTTGACGCGCTCTCAGAGAGCCGGATTATAGCACAAGCGCGTTTCGGCAGCCCGCCAAGGTTCAGGTTTGCCCGCCAACAATCGGAGGTCGGACGCTGATTCAGGTGGGTAATCGGGCCGTTTTCAAGGCCAGATCCAGAGCCCGGATGAGAGGCTGCAGCTGTTTGTAACGCGCCATCGCTGCGGCGTCTGGGTTGCTTTGCGCGAGGCGGCTGGCCTCGTCCTTTAACTGTGCAATCCAGAGCTGCTTGATGACTGTTTCGAATACTTCGAGCAGCGGTTCGTCCTCAGCGTACATGCCGCCACTGAGCCTTTGTGCCAGCTCGAGCAGTCCGTCCTCGGCCAAGGCCGCTTCCAGCACAACCCAAGGGCTTGCGCCATGCCTTGCCAGGTAACGCTCCAGCCAGGCAATCAATTCGCCATGGGCACCAGGCAAGTCATGCAGCAGTTGATGATCTTCCTGGCTCAGATGTTCCCACCAAGCACTGCTGAGCAGCAACATGCGCAGTGCATGATCGGCGGGTGCGGCCGGTTGGCGCCGTGGCATGCGCGGCGCTTCAATTTCGCCCCGACCTTTCCATTCACGGCCATTGCGGTCTTTCCAGGGCTTGCGAAATGCGCCTGAGTCTGCGCTTCGCTCTACCGGGCGAGGGTCGCCCATTTCATCGACGCCATGGCCTGATTGCTTGCGCTGAGCCCCGGGGCTGCCTGCCGCCACGCCAACTTGCCATAGGTCCAGCAACTCCTGGTCGGGCAACTGGGCCTTGCGTGCCAGATCACCCAGCAACTGGCGCTTCAGCAGCCCTGGCGGCAAAGCTTGCCATTGCGGCCTGGCTCTTGCCAGCAACTGCGCACGGCCTTCGGCGCTGCTCAGGTCGCTGCCCTCTGCAGCGTTTTCAAGCAGTTGACGTGACAGCGGTACCGCGTCGAGCACACAGCGCTCGAAGGCCTCAGGTCCCAGCTCGCGGACATAGGAATCCGGGTCATGTTCGGCAGGCAGGAACAAGAACTTGACCGTACGCAACTCGGTCGCATGGGGCAGGGCGGCCTCCATGGCGCGCCCGGCGGCGCGACGGCCAGCGGCATCGCCATCAAAACTGAAGACCACCGAATCGGTGAATCGGAACAGCTTCTGGACATGTTCGGCCGTGCATGCGGTGCCCAGGGTGGCCACGGCATTGGCAAAGCCATGCTGCGCCAAGGCGACGACATCCATATAGCCTTCGACCACCAAGGCATAGCCGCGCTGGCGCAAACCGGCCCGGGCCTCGAACAGGCCGTAGAGCTCCCGGCCCTTGCTGAAGACCGGAGTTTCGGGTGAATTCAGGTATTTGGGTTCGCCTTTGTCGAGTACGCGGCCGCCAAAGCCGATGGTCTCGCCCAGGACATTGCGGATCGGGAACATGATGCGGTCGCGGAAGCGGTCGTAACGTTTTTGCTCCTCGCCTTCATCGCCCTGGGTAATGACCATGCCTGACTCGGTCAGCAAGGGGTCGTCGTAGCTCGGAAAGGCACTGGCCAAGGCGCGCCAACCCTCGGGGGCATACCCCAAGGCAAACTGGGCTGCGATTTGCCCGGTCAGGCCGCGGTTTTTCAAGTAGTCGATGGCCCGGGGGCTGCTTTTGAGCTGCCCTCGATAATGATTGCTGGCGCGTTCCAGAACCTCGGTCAAGGTGGTTTGACGTTGTTTTTGCAGCTTGGCACGTTCGATTTCTTCGGCACTGCGCTCGTCCTCGGGGACTTGCATGCCGACTTGTTGCGCCAGATCCTGCACGGCATCGATGAAACCGACGCCACCATGCTCCATCAGGAAGCCGACTGCATTGCCATGCACACCGCAACCGAAACAATGGTAGGTCTGGCGTGTCGGGCTGACGATGAAGCTTGGGGACTTTTCACCGTGAAACGGACAGAGTCCCTTGTGATTGATGCCGGCTTTTTTGAGTTCGACATGGCGGCCGACCACCTCGACGATGTCGACGCGGGCGAGCAGATCCTGGATAAAGCCGGGTGGAATCACAGCGCGAGTCTAAGCCAAGCGAAGTGCCGCGGCTTGGTGCCAGGGCAACTGAACGGGGGGACTCTCCGGTTGCGCTGACGCTCTGGGTCAAGAAGCGAACCGACGCCACGCTAGGTCGGCACGATCAAGTCACCGGATGCTGCGAAAGATCTTCAGCGATGCCAGTGAACTGACAAGGCGCCTGGTTGCGCGCCATCGGGGGTGCTTAGAGCGTGCCGCGAGCCAGGCGGATCAGTCTGTCGAGCACCTGGGTGCCACCGGCATTCAGGCCGTCGTGCTCGTATTCGTTGGTGATCCAAGCGCGCATACCGCGAACCGTTCGAGCCGTTTCCTGGGAATCCAAGAATGGCACATACATATCGTCAACATAGACAGCCGCAGCGCAGGGCACGGAGTTGGCGGCAAGGACCAGCGGGTCGTAAAGCCGCGGCCACTGTCGCTGGGCCAGCAGATGGGCTGCCTGGCGAAACGGTGCCAGCGCGCCGAAGTCCTCGAACATCCACGGGTAGATATGCTCGCCGGTCAGCAGAGTCGGGTCTACCTGGTAGGCGGCGGGCATCACGCGCTGGGCAGCCCAGTCGGTACGGATCCCCGAGGCATAGCAGGATTCGTGCACGACGGCATAGAGGGGGTTGCGAGCAAACGACGACGCGCGCTCGACGTCGTGCAGGAAACCCGGGCTGCCAGGCGGCAATTCCAGAAGGTAGTGCAGGCGCTCGGATCCCGACCCCGTGCCCAGTAGCGCGCCCAGTTGACGCAAGCGCGCAACCGTGAGGCGGTCCCCTCCGGGCAGCCGGATGTCCTTGGCGCAGACCATCTCGATCAGCCGACGCATGCGCGTCTGATCCTCTGGGAAGCGCGCGTAATGGCGGACCGTCTTCTCTATGGTGGACCGGTAGGTTTGGCGGTATACCTCGTCGATACCGCGCTGCAGCGGCGGCAAGCCGCCGGTGATGAAGACCTCACGCAGGGATTCGGGAAAGGCGGACATGTAAGCCAGCGCGCAAAATCCCCCGAAGCTTTGCCCGAGCACAGACCACAGTCGGATGTCCAAAGCCTGGCGAAAGCACTCGGCATCAAGCACGATGGCGTCGGCGCGGTACAGGGCCAATCGATCAGCCAGCGCCTGCGGTTGCAAGGAGAGCGCGTCGTCGGGTCCGATCGGACTTGAGCGGCCGACGCCTCGTTGATCCAGTAGCAGCACGCGGTAGTCCTGCAGCGCGCGTTCCAGCCATGCCGGAGAGTGCGGACCATCGGGCCGTGGGGCCTCGAAACCCGGTCCACCCTGGAAAAAAACCAACCAGGGCAGTTCATTCTTGGCCTGATCGGCCCACACCACAGACCGGGCGAAGACCTCGATGCGCTCCCCATCGGGTGCTGCGTGGTCCAGCGGGACCTGCAGCTTGTGCTCGGTCAGCAGGAGGCCCAGTTTTCGAAACGAGAGGGATTGCATGCCTGGATCCTTGAGATTTTGTGGGCCCGCCCAAGCATTTCGCCATCCATCAACGGATCCGACCCTTCATGGCGTTCACGGGAATATCTGAACCAACTCGGTTGCGATCCGATCAATGTACAGAGCTATCGACGGCGACACCTCAATTGGGCATCCTGTGCAGGCGACTCGGACATGGGAAGACCAAAAATTTACGAAATTGGTCAAGCTTTCGATGATTCAGGCTGTTCATGGACAAGGGTAATGCCTGAAATGCAAAAGGGCTACTGCAATGTGCAGTAGCCCTTGAATTTCCAAATCGTCCAACCCGGACGGCTTACCCTCAAACGTGGAAATCTTCAATCTTTGCACCGCTGGCAATCGCCGCCTTCAACCATTTGGGTTGCAGTCCGCGACCACTCCAGGTTTCATTTGTAGCTTGATTGCGATATTTGGCGGCAACTTTTGAAGTCTTGGCTGCCTTGGGCATACGGGAACTCAGATCAGCGACAGTCAAGCCATAGTCGGACATTAACGATTTGACTTTGGCAACCGCTTCTGCGCGCTCGCGCTCCTTGGTGTGGCTGATTTGCTGGTCAAGCGCGGCCCGTTGGGCCAGTAGATCTTTCAGAGCTGACATTTTTAAATCCTCGCTAGGTTAGTAGTCCAACCGAATACCGGCGATTTCATTATATACATGCTCTTTATAATCAAGCAAAGAAATATCAGCTAATGATCCTTTTGCTGTTGCGTTGTACCGTCAATCCGCTTGCCTTGCCGATGAGATCGGCCCCGGCATATTAATCTTCAGATTCCGCGTGATCAATTTGACCTGGCGCAAAGTGAAATCAGATGACTTTCGTTCAGTCCGTCGGCGGAACATAACCGGCCACCGCTTCAGCACCGGTGCCGAAGAAGAACTGCTCCATCTGGCGTGCGAGGTATTGACGGGAGCGCAGATCGGCGAGGTTCAGACGGTTTTCATTGACCAGCATCGTCTGGTGCTTCATCCAGGCAGCCCAGGCTTCCTTGCAGACTCCCTGATAGATTCGCTTGCCCAGTTCACCCGGATATGGTGCGAAGTCCATGCCTTCGCCTTCTTTTTTCAAATAAACACATTGCACCAAGCGGGCCATAGTCGTTCCTCATGACAAAACATTGAATGGCACGCAGTTTGGCGCGCCGGCGAAATATCGGATTCAGGCGAGTTTCTTGACCAACACCTGGGCGCGCCGATCCCAGTTGTATTTGCGTTTGCGCTCTTCGGGCAGCCATTCCGGATCAACCGGATTGAAACCCCGTTTGATGAACCAATGCTTGGTGCGGGTGGTCAATACAAAAATGCTCGACAAACCCTGGGCACGGGCATTTTGCTCGATACGCTTGAGGATGCGATCGCCATCGCCCTGTCCCTGCACCGCCGGCGATACCGTCAGCGCTGCCATCTCGCCGGTGCGCGCTTCGACATAGGGGTAGAGCGCCGCACAGCCGAAAATCACGCCGTCATGTTCGATGACGGTATAGAGATCGATGTCGCGTTCGATCTCCGTGCGGCTGCGTTTGACCAATGTGCCATCGCGCTCAAGGGGTTCGATCAGCGTAATGATGCCGCCAATGTCGTCAGAGTTGGCCTCGCGCAGGCTTTCCAGCTTTTCATCGACCACCATCGTGCCAATGCCATCATGGGTATAGACCTCCTGAAGCAGCGCGCCGTCGACAGCGAAGGGCAAGATATGCGAGCGCTCGACGCCGGCCTGGCAGGCCCTGACGCAATGGCGCAGATAGAACGCGATCTCGGTCGGTTGCACCGGGTCGGAAAGACCGGCCAGCATCCGCTCTGCATCGGCCAGCGCCAATTCGGTGTCGATAGCGCTTTCAGGGTCGGCAGGGTCTTCGCGCACGCCGGCGATTTCGCAGACGAAAAGCAGTTTGTCGGCCTGCAAAGCGATCGCCGTATTGGTTGCAACATCCTCCATCGTCAGGTTGAATGCTTCGCCGGTAGGCGAAAAACCGAACGGTGACAGCAGCACAACGGCGCCGCTGTCGATGGCGCGTTGTATCGCCGCTGCGTCGACTTTGCGAACCACCCCGCTATGCTGGAAATCGACCCCGTCGACGATGCCGACCGGCCGGGCCGTGAGGAAATTGCCGGACACCACGCGCACGGTGGCATTGGCCATTGGCGTATTGGGCAAACCTTGCGAAAACGCCGCTTCGATCTGGAAGCGAAGCTGACCAGCGGCTTCCTCGGCACAGTCGAGCGCCAACTCGTCGGTAATGCGATGGCCATGGCTGTACTGCGGAGTCTGTCCTTTGGCCGCCAGCTGTTCATTGACCTGCGGTCGGAACCCATGCACCAGGACGATCTTGATGCCCATCGCGTGCAGGATCGAAAGGTCCTGCACGAACGCATTCAGCTTGCCCGCAGCGACCAGCTCGCCCGGCATCCCCACCACGAAGGTCTCGCCCCGGTAGGCATGGATATAGGGCGCTACCGAGCGGAACCAGGGCACGAAGGTATGGGGGAAGACAAGACTCATGGGCGCAATTGTGCCGCAGCCTGTCCTCTGTGGCGATGAAGCAAGGGATTGATGGTCGTCTGGCGCGCCAGCAGCATGAAGGTTTAAATTTTTCAAGGAGAGAGCGATGGATGCATTCAAGACTCATGGAGCCTTCAGTTGGTCTGAATTGATGACCCAGGTCAAGCGGCCTTGTTCTATGGCCCCTTGTTCGGCTGGAGCTTCGATCACATGGATCTGCCTGGTGGCCAATACCTGGTCGTCAAGGTCGGCGAAACCGCCGTGGCTGGCATGATGGCTTGGCCTGATCCGGCCCAGCGCATGGCGTCAGCCTGGGGCTGTTATGTCACCGTCGATGATGTCGACGCGGCGCTGGCCCGATGCCAAGCGCGCGGCGGGACGGTGCAAATGCCGGCCATGGATATTCCCAAAGTCGGACGCATGGCCTGCATCCGCGACCCGCAAGGCGCGTCGATCAACATCATCGGAATTCCCGAGAAGCCCCGCCAATCATGGCGGGGCGGTAGAGGGGCAGCCCATGAGGGCTGCTTACGGTGCAGAGGAGGCGCGCTGCGCCTCGACGTAAGCCTTGATGGTTTCCAGTGGCGCACCGCCTGCGCTGACGACGAAGTACGAAGGCGACCACAGCACGCCTTTCCAGTATTTCGACGCAATGTCGGGGCGATCTCGGCGCACAAGACCACTTGATGTGCCTTTCAAGGCGTTGACCCTCACTGACACCGACAGCGTTGGCGGGTACTCGATCAACAGGTGGG
>CAIJIT010000126.1 GCA_903820745.1 uncultured Burkholderiales bacterium | reverse complement strand
TGTTCCCGAGATCGTCAAGATTTCGGTCGTCGGACTGGTCTGGTGCATGATGGCTCACACCCTGAAGATCGGCGCCCATCTGCGCTCGACGATCCTGCTCGACCGGATGCCGCCCGGGGTCAAACGCTGGGTCGAGATGCTCGCTTGCCTGATGGGGGTGGTGATGTTCGCGCTGATCGTCTACTCCGGTTGGGACCATATGGTCGAAGCCTGGCAGGTTGGCGAATTCGAAGGTGAAGAGCCGGTGCGGGTGCCGACAGCGCCGGTACGCAGTCTGGTGCTGATCGGAGCCGCGCTGACGTCGATCCAGTTCCTGGTGATGCTGGCTGAGCAATATCTGGGGCGCTCGTTCATCGCCGATGAGGAGGATTATTGATGGATCCCTTGAGTATTGCCTTATTTACCATTCTGGGTGTTTTCATCCTGGTATTGCTGGGTATTCATATCGGCGTGGCGCTGGCCTTGCTCAGTGTCGTCGGGATCTGGGCAATTACCGGAAAACTCGGTGTTGCTGTCAGTTTACTCAATACCACGGCATATCGTTCGGTGATGGATTACATCTTCGCGGTCATTCCACTGTTTGTATTGATGGGGATATTGGCGAATCTTTCGGGTGCGACGCGCGATTTGTTCAGTTCAGCGCAGGTGCTGTTCGGCCGGATCCGTGGCGGCATCGGGATTGCCACCGTGATTGCGAATGCGGTATTTGCCGCAATTACAGGCGTATCAGTGGCTTCGGCCGCGGTATTCTCGAAATTGGCGATTCCAGAGATGATGCGGTTGAACTATGACCGCAAGTTTGCCTATGGCATCGTCGCAGGCAGCGCGATTCTGGGCATGCTGATACCGCCTTCGATCCTGATGATCGTCTACGGTGTGCTGACTGAGCAGTCGATCGGCAAGCTGTTCGCTGCAGGTATCGGGCCGGGCATCCTGGTCTCGATCATCCTGTCCTTGGGGATCTGGTTGCGGGTGCGGATGGATCCGCAACTGGGCGGGCAGACCGAGGTGCTGAGCGCGATCACCTTTGCTGAATTGGTGCGTGCAGCAATCAAGCCCTGGGGCGTGGTGCTGCTGATCGTGCTGGTGCTGGGCGGCCTTTATGGCGGGTTTTTCACCCCGACCGAGGCGGGTGCGATCGGCGCCGCCGGGGCGCTGGTGCTGACGCTGGCCGCGCGCCAGTTGAATATGCAATCGGCCATCGGTGTGTTGTCCGAGATCGGACGCTCGACGGCGAGTATTTTCCTGCTGCTGATCGCCGCGCAGATGTACAGCCGGATGCTGACGATCTCGGGCCTTGCATCGCATATGAGTGAATGGGCGGCGGGCCTGCCGGTGCCGCCGATGGTGATCGTGCTGGCCTTCGTGCTGGTGTTCTTGCTGCTGGGGACGATCATCGATTCGGTGTCGATCCTGTTGCTGACGGTGCCGATCATGTTTCCAGTCATCATGAAGCTCGGCTATGACCCGATCTGGTTCGGCATGGTCAGCATCGTCGCGATCGAGATCGGTCTGCTGACACCGCCCTTCGGTATGGTGCCGTTTGCGATGAAATCTTCGCTGGGAAAATCGGCCAGCCTGGAGGAAATCTTTGCGGGCTCGATGCCTTTTGTGGTGCTGCTGATGATTGCGCTGGCGTTCGTGATTGCCTTCCCTTCGCTCAGCACCTGGTTGCCTTCGGTACTTTGATGAAATGACAAGAATGAGTTCAGGAAATACAGAAAAAACGGTGGGCATGCTCGGTCTGGGCATCATGGGCAGTGCGATGTCAGCGAATCTGCTGGCGGCCGGTTTCAAGGTGTTCGGTTTTGATGTCAGCGCCGAGCGGCTGGCCGCATTCACGGACCAGGGCGGTACGGCTTGCGCCTCGGCGCGCGAAGTCGCCGAGGCGGTTGAAGTAATGGTCAGCGTGCTGCCCAGCGTGGCGGCGCTGGACGCGGTGGTGTCGGGCCCTGAGGGGATCCTCAGCGCCAAGCTGCCGGGCCGGATCCTGGTCGAATCAAGCACCTTGCCGCTGGAAGACAAACTGCGGGTCAGGGCTGCTGCCGGGTCCGCGCTGACCTTGCTTGACTGCCCCTTGAGCGGGACCGGCGCGCAGGCGGTGCACAAGGACCTGCTGGTCTATGCCAGCGGCGAGGCCGAGGCGATTGGCCGCTGCACGGCGATATTCGACGGCTTTGCCCGCGCCACCCATCAACTGGGTGAATTCGGCAATGGCAGCAAGATGAAGTTCGTGGCCAATCTGCTGGTGTCGATCCATAACGT
>CAIJIT010000125.1 GCA_903820745.1 uncultured Burkholderiales bacterium | reverse complement strand
GGCGACCCGAGACCCAGTCGCACCTGCCCAGAGATCTGAATCAGCCAATGTCAAGGCGGCGTCCCATGCGCTACCTGACGGTACGCCAGCACACAGTTTCGCCACATTGATGGCCACGCTCGCCACGCTGGTCCGAAACACTTGCCGAACACCTGGTGCAAACGATAACGGCACCACCTTCGAGCTCACGACCACCGCTGAGCCCGCCCAAAAACGCGCGCTCGCGCTCATCGATAGCATCAGACCGTCGACAGAAACTCAACCTCGGAATTCAAGCTACCGCTTGATTTATAAGGGGAATTCGTCCATTGCCAGTTGGAACTTCAGCTTAGGGTGCTGACTTCGGCGCTGGTGCGAGTTGCATCCAGGTGAGCCGCCAGTCGCCATCCGCGCGGCCACCGGCCTCGAAATAGGGCTGGAAAGTCAGCGCTTCCCGGTAATCCAGATGCAAGCGGATCGCCGGGCCCTCGAAGCCCGGCGGGGTCGTCAAGAGTTCCAGGGCCTGCTCTTGATCCGCGGCTGGAAGTCGCAGAGTCTCTTCGATCTTGAATCCGTCGATCAGGCTGGTCGCGTAAACCAGCGGCCCACGACTGATCGCCGCGTAGTCGTAACGCATGACTTCGCTGCGGATGGTGGCACCGGCCGGATCCTTGGATTCCTGCACGCTGCAACTGGCCTTGTTGTGCAGGACGACGGGCATTGGAAAGTTCAGCTCGATCAGGTCGCCGGCCACCCATTCACGCTCGAGTCTGGCATAGCTGCCGGGCCTTGCCGGCTCCGCCCAGATCCGGCCGTTGACCGAGATTTGCGCACCCTGGGCCCAGGACGGGATACGCAACTGGATGGCAAATCTGGCCGTTTTTCCGGGGCGCACCACGATGCTGATCTGGCCGTTGAAGGGGTAGTCGGTGCTCTGCTCCAGGTCGACGCTGCCTGCGCCGGGCATGGCAAAGCAAGCCTTGCCCGGGCCGTATAAATTGACCGTCAATTCCTGCGCTGCATTGAGCCGGTAGGCAATCGCGGGTAACTCCTCCAGGGCCATGGCACCGCTCGACTTGCAGCAGCGCCAGTAGGTGGTGTGCACGCGCTTGCCGTTCGGGTGCGAGTAGTAGCACCAGTCTTCGCCGTTCGGCGCCATCGCACCCAGCAGGTCGTTATAGGCCGAGCGTTCGATTTCCTCGGCGTATTGCGCTTCGTCGGTGATGAGCAGTAATTCGCGGTTCAGCTGTATCCATGAAAGGATCGAGCAGGTCTCGACATAGCCATGAGGGCTGAAGACGCTGTTGTGATTGAAGATTTCACGCGAACGCAGACCGACACCGCCCCAGGGGCCGCCGCCCAGGCTCAGGTGGTATTGCTTGACCGAACTCCAGCCATTTTTCACCGCCTGCAGGTACTGCTGATCACCGGTTGCTTTGTACAGTTTGGCCAGGCCGACCAGGTTCCAGCAGAGTTGGTAAGCCTTGCCGGTCGATATTTCCGCCGCGTCAGTGCCGGCCAGCAACTGCTGCAGCAAGGCCAGTTCGGGACGCTGATCGGCCTGTTGCAGGATCAGTTGGGCCAACTGGAGGTATTTCGGATCTTTGCTTGCCAGATGCAGGTCGACGGCGGCATCCATCAGCACCGTGGCCGACATGCCATGATGCAGGCCGATTTCCGCGATATTGATCCCGCCTTCGGTCATGGTGCGAAGGAACAGGTCGCCAATGCCGCAAGCGGCCGCCAGCACCTTGGGGTCGGGCCAATGCTTGTGCACTTCCAGCAGGCCCAGGGTCAGACAGGCATGGTTCCAGATGTCCCAGGTGCGGTGCAGCGGCGCGCCGTTCCAACTGCGCGGCGCCGGCGCTTGCTTGTGCATGAAGCGCCGCTCCGGCGCATAGGTTCCCAGGTAGCCCTCGCTGTCTTGAATCCCCACCAGATAGTCGGCGACCCGGCGAACCCTTTTCGCCATGACCTCGTCGCCGCTGCGATGCGCGGCCTTGGACGCGGCATAGAGCCATTTGCCCGCATGCTCGCCATACCAGTCGCCCTCATGGCTGTTGCAGACTTGCTCGGGGCTGTAGAGCGCAATCGCTGGGCTGGTTTCGTCGGTGATGAAGTTCGACAAGCGCCCCTTCTGGTTGGCATCCAAGGCGCGGCCCAAAAGTCCGCCAAGCCAACCTTGCTGTCTTTCGCAAGCACATGGCATTGCCGCTAAGCTCATTGTTTTTCTCCGGAACCGACCCGCTTCAAGGGCCATTTATTTTTCTCAAGCATCGACGACACACCTGAATCCAAGGCAAGCCGATCTGTCCTTGCAAGGCGCGAGGAGCAGGTATTTGCCATGCTGATCGAGTCGGTAGCTCGGCGGGAAATACCAGTGCGATGACTGCGGCTGGTAGCTGCTGCCGCCGCGCAGCGCCGCTGCCCGGGTATGTTCATCGACGAACTCGTCGGTCCATTGCCAGACATTGCCTACCAGGTCAAGCAGGCCGAATGGGCTCGCACCCAGCGGATGGGCATCAACATCGGCTGGCGGCAGGACATTGCGACCCTTGTTCGGCGGCGGCACAGCGGCGGCGTTCCAGCTATTGCCCCAGGGGTACAGCCGCTCGTCGCTACCCTGGGCCGCATATTGCCATTCCCATTCATGCGGCAGGCGCTTGCCGGCCCAGCGGCAATAGGCCCTTGCGTCTTCGATCGACACCCAGGTCACCGGCTTGTTGTCCCAGCCCGCTGGCGCTGTGCCGTCGATCCAGTCTTTGAGGAAATGGTGATTGTCGGGCGGTGCATAGTGCGTGGCTTCGATGAAGCGCTGGAACTGGGCGTTCGTCACCGGCGTGCGGTCGATGTAGAAGGGCTTGAGGTCGAGGCGTTGCCGGTGATGGCGCCTGGGACCGCTTTCCCAGGGGTATTGAAAACCGGTACCGGCATCGGTGGCGCCTTCGATCTCGACCCCCTGCACGACAAAATTGAACTGCGCCGCAGGAATCAGCAGCATGCCTTCGGGCGCGCTGCTGGCGGGCTGGGTCGGCACGATCTCGACCATCTGTTGCTGCAAGGGCGTCCATTGGCCCGACAGCGACTGCAAGGGGACCTCGGCCAAGGCGGCCATCTTGGCCAGAAATTCGTCCATTCCCGGCATGGCAGCGCCGCTGCGCAGCGCCATGACCGCGCCAAATCCGCGCGCTTCAAGCGACATTGAAAGCGTGGCACGCCCCCCTGAAATTCCGGCTTGCAGCGGCAAACCTTGCCAGAGGTCGTAATAGCTGCTGCCTTCTTCATGCGCGACGTCAAGCTGCTCGCCGCTGAGGGCGAATTCATTCCGGTTGACGATGGTCCAGAGCGTGCAAGCTGCACCGGGGAAACTGCTCGAGAAAACGCCGTTCTGCAGCGTCTGGGCATAGGGTGCCCAATCGGCGCTGACCATCAGGGTCGGAAATTGCCGGTAGATGCTGGCGATGCGTTTGAGCGTTGCGGCATCACGCTGCGTGAACTGGTTCCAGATACCCCAGATGTTTTCCCAGGCGTTGTAGCCGACACCGTTGAAGAAGATGAACTGCAAGTCGTTGCTGCGGTTGCGGCACCAACGGTTCTCCAGGTTGATCATGTGGCGTGGTTCGAGCCATTTCAGCTTGCTGACGACCGGGATCACCTGGACCATCTCGGGCGAGACCTTGCCCCAGCTCTGGGTGTTCCAGATCAGCCCTTCGCGCAACTGGGTGGTCGATTCGGGCTGCAGCACCAGTGGATGTCCTAGCTGGTCCGAAGTCTCGCGGAAGACCTGCGGCAGGCCGCTGTAGGTGTCGCCATTGATGCCGTCCGCGTTGACCAGTCGGGTCAGTTCGACCACCGATAGCCAGTCGCTCTTGTGTGAATCATTGGTGCCCTGGTCCCAGGGCATGGTGGGCAGGAATACTTTCACGCCGCGGCGGTGAAAATCCGCCACCACCTGCTTGAGCCCGGCGATGCCACCCGGCAGATCAGACGCGAGTTCGGTCTGATTGCGGTCGTCGATGCCGATATTCGGGTAGATAAACCAGATCAGCACGCTGTCGAGCCCGCCGTAACGCTGTTCCAGGTCGTCCAGATAGCGGTCGATCGTGTAACAGCGCTGCACCGGGTCGTAGAAATAGCGGTCCTCGACCATCATTTGCGCCTGCACGAAGTTGCGCTGCGACCAGCTCAAGTCGGCGCGCTGGTATTGCAAATCGTTGTAGCCCAGACGCACCAGATGCTCGCGCTTCCAGACGGTGAGGGCGTCGCGCCAGCTTTGAGACAGCGCCGGCACATCGTTCTTCCATTGGCCGATTTTGGTGTAAGGCCAATCTGGAATCCGCCCTGGTACCGGCAGATAGGGGCCCAGCGTATGCGGCAGACCTTCGGTAAACGACTGCGCTGCTTTTTCGCCGATTGGCAGGGCTTCGGGGACGGAAGGTTCAGCGTGATGAGGCTGGGTCATGTCATTGGCCTCCATGGGCTTGCCCGGCAGGCTGCGGGTCGGTGATGCCGCAGCTGCGGCGCAAGGCGGCATGCTGCTCGGCGCTGCCGGCCGGGGCTGACTGCAGGAACTGCTGCAAGGCCTCAAAGCTTGGAATGCTTTCTTGCGCACCGGCTTGGGTGCAGGCCAGCGCGCCAGCCGCACAGGCCTGGGTCAAGGCGGCCTGCATTCCCGAGCCCGTGGACAGCGCCGCCGCCAGCACACCGCAGAAGGTATCGCCAGCCGCCGTCGTGTCGACCGCCTGCACGGCAAACCCGGGTTGGGTATAAAACTGGCCGTTCAGGCGCGCCACACAGCCGCGTGCGCCCAGCGTCACGACGACACAGGGCACAGCCAGGTTGGCGAGGCATTGCGCGATGCCGGTCTGCGGCGCGGCGATGGTGGCGATTTCGGCCTCGTTCACCACCAAGATGTCCAACTGTGCCAGCAGTTGCGCCGGGATTGCCTGCGCCGGCGCGGCATTGAGCATGACGCAGACACCTTGAGCCTTGGCGCTGCTCGCATAGGCGCTGACTGTTTCCATTGGAATTTCCAGCTGCAGCAATAAATGCGTGAAGCCTTGCAGCGGCGGCAGATGTTCAGCGCGCAAACAGCGGTTGGCGCCCGGCGCGACGGTGATCGCATTCTCTGCGTCGTCTGACACGCAGATGAAAGCGCAACCGGTCGGTTGTCCGGCCGCGCGTACCTTGTGCATCGTGACGCCGGCATCAGCCAGCGAGTCCTCGATTAAGGAGGCGTAGGGATCGTCACCCAGGGCCAGCAGCATCGCGGTGGCCAGGCCCCCGGCCTTGGCGCAGGCAACCGCCTGGTTGGCGCCTTTGCCTCCTGGGAAAGTCTGGAAATCTCGCCCCAGCACCGTTTCACCCGGGGAAGGAATCTGCGGCGCGCGCACGACGAAATCGAGATTGGCTGAACCGGCGACAAAAATCATGGCGTCTGCGCGCTCCTACTTGACCAGCGACTGGTAAACCAGGCCGAAAAATTCGCTACCCACTTTGGGTGGGTCCTTGGGAAGATTTTGTGGCAAATGCTGCATCAGCAGCAGCGCAACCAGCTTCTCCTGGCGGTCAATTGTGTAGTAGGTCGAACCCGCACCCAACCAGCCAAACTGGCCGACTGATCCCGGCCGAGATCCTGGCACCGATTTCATGACGACATAGCCGCCAAAGCCGAATCCGTCGCCAGGTCGCAGCGCTCCAGTCGGGATGGCAGCCGAGCCCAGTTGATTGGTTTGCATCAGATCGACGCTCCGGGGGGTGAGGATCGTCCGGCCATCGAGCGAGCCACCATTGAGCAACATCTGGCAAAAACGCAGATAGTCTCCGGCCGTCGAATACAGGCCGCCGGCGCCGCTGGGGTAGGGGTTGAGCCAGATGCCGGGTTGTTGAGCCGCGCGACTGGAATCCAACAACAAACGCCCCTGCGCGTCGGTGGTGACCATGTCGGCGATGCGGTCGCGTTTGGTGGCTTCGACGCCAAAGCCGGTGTCCGTCATCGCCAATGGGGTCAGCAGGCGCTGCTGCAGGAACCTGTCCATCGGCATGCCGGAGCGCAATTCGATCAAGCGACTCAGCAACTCGAGCCCAACGCCGTCATAACTGAAACGCTCGCCCGGTTCCATTGCCAGCGGCAGTTTGGCCACCGCGCTCGCATAGTCCTTGAGCGTCGGCGAGGCGTGCAGATCGACGCGGTTGAACAGCTTTACCGCTTCGTCGCCGGCCGCACCACTGGTCGCAAAACCGCTGGTGTGGGTGAGTAAATGTCGGACCCGTATCGGCTGCCTGGCCGGGCGCAATTCAGGCGCATCAGCAGTACCACCGATGAAAACCTGCATGGCGGAAAACTCCGGCATGTAGTTGGCAATCGGGTCATCCAAGTCGAGCTTGCCGTCCTCCACCAGCATCAGCACGGCCACCGAGACAATGGTCTTGGTCATTGAATAGATGCGAAAGATGCTGTCGATCTTCATCGGCGAAGTTTTCGCCAGATCCCGGCTCCCATAGGCGCGCCAGTCGATGATCTGGCCATTGCGGGCGACAAGAGTGACCGCCCCAAGATAGCCGCGGTCGGTGGTCAGCGCCTGTGCAAACCGATCAAGCGGGTCCAGTCGCGCCGACGATTGCAAGGGTGTGATCAGATCGACAACTGTTGTCGGTGTCTGGGCCAGCGCCTGGGTCAGCCCCAGGCAGAGCCAAGCGGTGCAGGTCAGCAAAAATGGCAGTCTCATGCATTGGGCCCGGTGCTACGGAGATATCTCGACTCTGGCGCCAGGCCGGTGCATGTTCGACCCGGTCATGCGTGACTCCCGAAGGGGCCACGCGTGCCGGCGTTTTCAGAACTTGAGGTTGTAAGTGACCGAAAACAAGCGTCCACGGCCCGCCACATAGTTCTGGAAGGAATCGATCTGCGAGTAGCTGAGAATGTAGTACTTGTTGGCCAGATTTTCGATGCCCAGGGCCAGCGTTCCATTCTTCTTCAGGTCATAGCTGAGTCCCATATCAAACAGCGTGTAGCCAGTCGTATGCTCTTCTTTGCCGGTGCCGATGTTGATGTTGCGGTCCATCAGCGTCGTCGCACCGAGCCGCAAACTGCCCAGATCGCTGAACTTCCAGGTGCCGGTAAAAACCATCTTGTCCGGACTGACGTTGAGCACGCCTTGGTTGATGTTCATCACCGTGGCGGATGCGTTCAGCGTCGTCAAGGACCGGATCTTCGAGTACAGCCCGTTGGCCTTGAATGACTTGCTGAAGTTGTATTCCCCCGACAACTCGAGGCCGGTGATTTCGACCGGTTGGCGGATCATGATGTAGTCTTTGGTCGTCGGATCGACGGCCAAGGAGGCACCCAAGGCCGAGTACGAGCGGTACATCGAGCCAGTGAAACTCGCCACATTGCTGCGCCAGGACAGGCCCAGTTCCTTGTTGTCCGAAATGATCGCCTCGGTGCCGGCGACCGTGCTGACGGAGACGCCATCGCGGTTCACATTGCGCAAGGGGATGCCGACATTGGGCAAGGTGAAGCCCTTGCTGTACGAGACAAAACTGGACCAGCCATAAGGCAGGCGCAGGATCGCTCCCAGATTGGGCAAGGTGTTGTTGTAATCGACCTTGCCGCCATTCACGGCGAACCCCGGTGTGCAAGGTGTGGTGGTCGGGCTGCAGGTATTGGTCGATGAGGGGCGATTGGCCCAGACGGTGGTGTAGCTGTCGACGGCCAGTTGGCCCGCTTCCCGGCGCGTGCCGCCGCTCACCGTCAGCGGCCCTGCGTCATAGGAGAGTTGGGCAAAAGGTGCCGTGCTGGTGTACTTCATCGGCGGGACCCAGAGCCTGTTGGTCATCGCCAGGCGCTGCTCGGTGGTGTCGTTGACCAGGTCCAGGCCGGCGTTGAGGCCGAGTCCAGTGACCCCTGCGAAGCTGTCGGTGTTCCAGGAGGAGCGCACGCCGCTCTTGTCAGAATGCAGTTCTGAGGCGTCGAGCAGGGTGCCCAGGGGAGCAATATTTGGATCCTGCTTGCCACGGTTCAAATTGTCGGCTGCGAGCGTGTAAGGCTTGCAGTCGGATGTGCCGCATTCGGTATTGAAGCGCGAGCGCTGGGTGGCCTTGTAAGCCAGGATATTGAGTTCGCCGCCGAACAGATTGTTGTGGCTGTATTTCAGGCTGTACTGCCTGAAGGTGTTGAACTGCGGCAGCATGCCCGGAAATACGCCCTTGATCGAGGTATCGGTCGGCGTGCCCGGACCGGTGTGCACATAGGAGGGGCTGTAGTTGTTCAGACCGCGCAGATCGAACTGGCTGAGGCTTGCGACCAGGCGCTGTTCCTTGCGCTCGCCCAGGTTGAAGCCGACTTTCAAAAACAAATTCTTCTCTTCGGTATCCATCGAGGAGCCGCTGACCTGCAGGCCCAGCATGCGGCCGTTCGCGTCGTAGGCCATGGCCCGGTTCAGTGACGAGGCCGCCATCAGCAAGTCGTAAGCATCTTCCTTGTGGGTGACGGTCAGACCCAGCTTGTGGGCGGTGCTGTCCGCGCCAGGTTGAGTGGTGAATTTGGCGGTCACCTTCGCCTCGGTGCCGTCTTTTTTCGGCGTTCCAGTCAGGTACTGGATGATGCCGCCCGAGGCACCGATGCCTTCGGAAGCCGAGGGTCCGTTGATGACCTCGATCCGGTCGATGATTCCCAGGTCGGTAAAGGTCGAGTTGTTGCGGCCGGTGTCGCGCAGCGGTGATGACAATGGCACGCCGTCAAACAGGAACAAAGCGGTGCGTCCACGCAGCGTTTCCGAGGTCGTGACCATCGATTGCGAGGCCTCTGAAAAGCCCGGCACGGTGCGTGTCAGCACCGCGGTCAAATCCTCGGTCACGGCCAATGTGCCGCTGATGTCCTCGGCAGAAACTACCGTGACGGCGCCAGGAATCTTGTCGATGGCCTTCGAAGTTCGACTGCTTGTGGTGACAGTGACGGTATCGAGCTTGTTGACCTCCTGGGCCAGAGCCTCGGTGGCCATCTGCACTATCAACAACGTGCAAAGCGTCGCTACGAGGGTCTTGTTCATCTTTGGAATATTTCTCATGGCTTTTGTCTCCTGGTTTGAGGGTCGCGGCTGAAGTCTCTGAATTCGTCCTGACTGGTGCAAGTCTGGAGTAAATCGTTAGAAACAAAAACCATTCAAATGCGTTTTCAAAAAACGGTTTTTACTTCTTTTGGGTTATTCATCAATCATCGCTTGTAGTCAGCCAGGCTGTTACAGCTTGGTGACACGCAGGAAGAAGGCCCCGACGATGGGCTTGCCCGTGGCGTCGAGGAACTGGCCTTCGATGCGGTGCCGCTCACCGGCCTGGAATGGCGCCAGCAGCGAGACCAGCGCAGCGAACAGGAGTAGCTGGCGGCGCATCGGTTGTCCTGGATCTGTCGTTCAGGCCGACTGGCGCTCGACGATCAGACCGCGCAGGGATTCGCTTGCCGGGGGTGGGAAAAACAGGCTGCCGAGATAGCCGAACACGATCGAGAAAAGAATCGCGATCGCCAGGTAAATGAAGGGGTGGACCAGATTCACCGACCAGGCGGCAATCGTCAGGACAACGCTGAAGACCATGCCGATCAGCACGCCCTGCCAGTTGGCACGGCGGGTGAACATTCCGAGCGTGTAGGCCCCGGCGAATCCGCCACCCAGCAAGCCGTAAAGGTCCAGCGCCACGTCCATGAAGGAGCTGATGTTGAAGCGGCTCAGCAGCAGCGCAATGCTGATGCCGATGATCCCGGCAATCGCCGTGACGATCTCGGCCAGCCTGATGCTCCTGGCCTGGGTCGGGTGCTGGGCCAGCCTTTCGTAGAAGTCCACCGACACCATGGTGGCTACGCTGTTCATGATGCTCGAACAGGTGGCCATCGACGCGGCAAAAATGCCCGCGATCATCAGCCCGGTGACCCCTGCGGGCAACTCGGCGGCGATGAAGAGCGGAAAGGTCGCATCAACCGTCAGCAGTGGGTTCATCCGCTCCGGATGATTCTGGTAGAAAACCCATAACCCGGTGCCGATCAGATAGAACAGGCAGGCGGCGGGGAAGATGATCGCCGCAAACAGCCAGACTGAGCGTCCCGCTTCCTTTTCCGATTTGGTCGTGAAGACACGCTGCATCAGGACCTGATCCTTGGGGAAGGTCAGCACGGTTTCCATCAGCACCAGAAAGAGGAAGCCCCAGACCGTCGGTTTGGTCAGGTCGAAGCTCCAGTCGAACATCTGCATCTTGTCGGCCGCGTCAGCCCTGGTGATGAACTCGCCGACACCGCCGTGCAATTTGTCGATGATGAAGTAGAGCGCGAAAACCAGTCCGCCCACTTTGACGAAGAGTTGCAGGACATCGGTCCAGATCACCGCCCTCATGCCGCCCATTGCGGTGTAGCCAATCGTCACCAGGCCCATGATCAGGATGCTCCACACCATGTCGAAGCCGGTGATCGTCGCGATCGCCAACGAGGGCAGGTACAGGATGATGCTCATGCGTCCGCCCAGGTGCAAGACGATGCACATCGCGCTGGCCAACATCCGCACCGACGGGTGAAAGCGCTGTTCCAGGTAGTCGAAGACCGACACCAGTTTCAGGCGTCTGAGCAGCGGCACGATCCAGATCGCGACAAAGACCAGGCCGAAAACGCCGATCAGGTTGTTCACCAGATATTGCCAGTTGGTGGCGAAGGCCTTGGCGGTGGTGGCGATATAGCCGATCGAACTTGTGCTCGTCACATACAGACTGATCGCTGCGGCCCAGAATGGAATCGTGCGGTTGCCGACAAAGAATTCGGATGTCGATTGCTTTTCTTCACGCCAGTAGCAATAGGCGCCGATGCCGGCAATGCCCAGCAAATAGATGATGATCATGGCCCAGTCGAGCGGACGCAGCAGCAGCTTGCTGCCGGAGATTTCCGAAAAGCGCAGGTCAGCCGTAGCGCTTGCTGACCCTGCGGCTTCCCAGATCAGGCCATTGCCCCAGGCCGCGCCGCGCCGCGCCTGCGCAGTCTGGGCCTCGCCTTGGTTGGCAAAAGACTTCGTGATCGTGTGATAGGTGAGCAGTTGTGATCCGGCGCCCTGGTTCACCAGGAACAGCAAATGGGCCTGACCCAGGGCACGCGCCGCGCCGTCTGCCACCGGGCCAGGCAGCTGGCCTTGATCGATCCAGCCGTCGGTCGCGGTCCAGCGCCAGAGCTTGTCAGCCTGGCCGGCGCTCTGTCCACTGGTGACGAACAGGGCCTTGTCCTGGGCGACCACCGATGTGATTCTCGACGCCTGGCTGGCCCAGACAGGCAGGATTTTCCAGGCGGCGTCGGGGGTGGTTGAATCGATCGACAGCCAATGTGCCGATCCATCCGCTGCCAGGCCTGCCAGGTAGATCATGCTGCCAACGACTGCGCCTTGCGCCTGCAAGAAGCGTATGGGCAAGGCCGGCAAGATTTGCTTTGCCGACCCGGCCGCCTCGGCATATGGCTGCAAATGGTCGATACCCCGGCCTTCGACCGTTTCAACCAACAGCAAAGGCTCGGCCGTGGTTTGAATCGCCCCGAGCGCATGACCGCCCCAAGGCTTGGGCACCCAGGCTTGGCGTGATTCGTTGAGCCGCCATTGCTGACCCGATTGCGTGACGACGGGCTGACCGGAAGCCACAAACAGCGCTGAAGGCTTAGCGACCAGGGCTGGCAAGGCATCATTTTTGACGCTGACCAGATTTTCGGCGATCGCCGGCATGGCCGAGACAAGGACCAGGGCACATGCCAGCAGTTGCTTCAGAAATGAGGGCATGTTGATCGAGGTTGGCTTGATGGGTTCAGCTCAGGGGCGGGTGGAGGATACGCTGGCGCGAGTTTGCCGCTATCTGTGTAAATAAAAAACCATAGAAAGACATATTCAAAACCTGCTTTTTATCGCTTCTGCTGCTTGTAAGCGCGGCGGCCTTGCCAAACCGGGTCGGCAAGCCGCGGCGCTGGGTGGTCTAATTTGGCGCCTCCCAATGGCCAAGCAAAGCCCGGGTCAAAAATTAAACAAGCGCTTCGACAGGAGAAATGAATGCAGAACCGTCAACTGGGCCGCTCAGGCTTGCAGGTCTCGCCACTGTGCTTCGGCGGCAATGTGTTTGGCTGGACGGTCGATGAGGCGACTTCGTTCAGTCTGCTCGACGCCTGGGTCGACGCCGGTTTCAATTTCATCGACACCGCCGATGTCTATTCGAGCTGGGTGCCGGGGCACAGCGGCGGCGAATCGGAGACCATCATCGGCAAATGGCTGCGCGCCAGCGGCAAGCGCGACCGCATCGTGTTGGCAACCAAGGTCGGCAAGCCGATGGGGCCGCAGCAGAAGGGCTTGCAGCCGGCCTATATCCAGGCCGCAGTTGAAGCTTCGCTGCGGCGCTTGCAGACCGACCATATCGACCTTTACCAATCGCATGAAGACGATGCCAGCACGCCACTCGAAGACAGCTTGGGTGCTTTTGCCGGGCTGATCGAAGCGGGCAAGGTGAGGGCGATCGGTGCGTCGAATTACAGCCCGGCGCGCTTCGCGCTGGCGCTTCAAACCAGCGCAGCACAGGGACTGCCGCGCTATGAAAGCCTGCAGCCGCTTTACAACCTCAGCGACCGCGCGGTCTTCGAGGATGAATTGGCGCCGCTGTGCCTGGCCAATGACGTCGGCGTGATCAGTTTTTATGCGCTGGCAGCCGGTTTCCTGAGCGGCAAATACCGCAGCGCGGCCGATGCCGGCAAGAGCGCGCGCGGCGCCAATGTGACGGCCAGGTACCTGAATCCGCGCGGGCTGCGCATTCTTGAGGCGCTCGATGGGATCGCGCAACGCCACCAGACAAGGCCGGCAGTTGTGGCTGTAGCCTGGCTGCTGACCAGGCCTGGCATCACTTCGCCGATCGCCAGCGCCACTTCATTGGCGCAGCTCGACGATCTGCTGGCCGCGACCCGGTTGATGCTGCAACCGGATGACCTTGCCGCGCTCGATCAGGCCAGCATCCCGGCGACCTGAGGCGTCAAGGCGTGTAAACCACCATCGGCTCGGCGATGACGAGCAGGCTGATCGCGGTACAGGCCAGCATCAGCAGCGTCAAGGGCGTCGTGATCAGCGCGGTCCGCCGGGCGGAAAGCCCCAGCCGCAAGGCTTGCCGGTGAGCCATCCACACCGACAGCATATGGCCGGCCACGATCGACAGGACGGCGACAAACCAGGTCATCCTGGCGTCAACCACGGCGATGTCGGGGTAGAACCTGGCCGTGCCAAAGAGATCCCATTGGCGACCGAATGGATCGGACAGCAGCTGGAAAATCCGCTGCCCCTGGATCAGCAAATTGGAAAAATTGTGGGCGATGTTGTAGGCCGCAGCGATCGGGATCAGTGAGGGTGCAAAGTCTGCAGCCAGTTGCAGGCCGCTGCTGCTTTGGCCTGATGGCTTGATCAGGTTGGCGCTCAGGCTGCTGCTCAACAGGTAGGCGATCGAGAAGGCCAGCCACACCAGCGTCAGGCCCATGGTTCCGGAAAAATAGCCGTTGATGTCCATCGCCGTTGCAGCGAATCTTCTGAGCAGATGCTCGAATGAAGTCCAGGCCATGCCGCCATGCAGGCCGTCGAACAGCACGGTCGACAGCATCGCGGTGACGAATCCGGCCTGAGCTGCCGCCTGCAGTTTGCCCGGCCCTGCGGCGGCCTCAAGATGGCTGGCACCCGGCGCGATTTTTCCGAGGGTGGCGAAATACAGTGCGAAAACATCGGCATTTTTCTGCCATTGGCCCGGTCCGAAACAGACCATTCCGGCCAGATTGACAGCCGTCCAGAGCAAGGCGGCGCAGCCCAGGCGCAAGGGCGAACTGGCAAGCGGATAGACCACCTCGAGCCAGGACCAAAGCAGCAGCAAAAAAACCGCCGGCCAGGCATCCAGCCCGGCGGGCCAGGGCCAGTTGCGTGCCAGGCCTTGCTTGAAGCCGAGCTTGCGGGCGAGCTGGTCGAGCGCCTCAAAGCTGCTGCGCCAAGGGTCCAGCGCCGGCCAGAAATTGCCGCAGATGACGACCGCGAACGAGATACCGATCCACCAGACGATCCAGATCATGGTCGGTGCCAGATTCATCAGTGGGTCGCGCGAACCCCATAAGGCCGAGCTGATCGTCAGGGCAAAAAGCAGCCAGACCAGCGCTTGCGCCAAGCCGGCCAGGCCTTGCCTGAGGTCCTTCGGGAGCAGGCTTTTACGGGTGGCAAAGCCGGCGGACGGTATTGCTGGCCGGCGGATCAGCAGGATCGCGAGTACGAAGGTCAGAAACACCGCGGCACAGGCGCCGACCACCACATAACTCAGCGGTACGGGCAGGTCATAGCGTTCTTCAAAACCATGGGCAATTGCGTTGCCCGCCATGACCGGGATGACAGTGGCAGCCAGCCAGCGTGGCTTCACCGCGGCCTGACCTCGAGCATGGCCAAGGCCTGGTGTTGGTCCGCCGCGGGATTTTTTTCAGCATGCCATTCGAGCCGGAACCTACCGGTGGCAAAGGCGCTGAAGGCGATCGATTTTTCTTCGCCGGCCTGCAGCTTGAGGCTCAGCCGGTAGGCGTGCAGGTGCAACTCGCCAGCCTGGTTGCTGCTGACGCGCCAGCGCAGCAGGTCACCTTGCGTGACCTTGATCAGTTGTTGGTCGGTCGCGATCACGCCATCGATGATCTGCAATGTCCATGGCTTTTCAACCGCCTTCTGCCCGATGGCGCTGGCGGTCAGGCCGAGCAGAGCGCTGCCGATCAGCCAGAACCTGCGGCCTTGCTGGAATGGCCGGCTCATGGCGGTGATCAGTCAGCTCGCCGCCGCCATCATCACTTGGCCGCATCCTTCCAGTTGGCGATGGCCTTGGCCTTGCCGGTCAGCTCGAGAATATGCATGCCGGTGTTGGCCCGGTCGACGATATAGATATAGCCGCGCTCGTCAACTTCGACGTTGTTGGTCTGGATCGCGCGCTTGGTCGCGGCCGCTGTGTAAGGCAACTTGGCAGCCTGACCGGCGGGCGTTTCAAGCACCACCGTGTTGGCGTTCATCGCGGGGATGTAAGAGGCGATTTCCTTCGGGCTGAACGGGTCGCGGATGTCCAGGGCCCGCACGCCTGCATTGAAATGGGCGAAGAACATGATGCGTTTGTGGAATACCGCTGCAGTGCTTTCGTTCGATGAATGGGTGCCGAAGCGGCCGCCACGCGAGCAGAAATCGCCGCTCTTTTCCGGCACCGTCCAGCTGGCGACGCCAAACGGTTTGGTCTCGGTCGTGATGTCGACGAACCAGACCATCTGCCGTCCTTCCAGACATTCTTTCTGGATCGCCTCGTCGGTTACGACGATGAAGTCACGTACCCGGCCGAGCAGGTTCTTGGAGAACTCCGGCACGTCCATGCCTAGCAGGGGGAAGGCGGTATGTGCACCATGCATCGGCGGCATGTCGAGTCGGGCGATCTGCGGCGCCAGCAGGTTTTCAGGCGTCGGCTCCTTCGGGCCATTGAGCAATTTGTCGCGATCAACGATCTGCAGCACACCTTCGGTATTGGTGCCGTAGCCGAAGAACACGCGGTTGCCTTTGGGTCCGGTCGAAATCGCACCATGCAATGAGATCGGCACTGCGCCGCCGGCACCGGGTTGCTGGCCAATCAGGCCGAAATCGCGAATGAAGACAGGCTTGGCAGGATCTGACAAGTCATAGATCTGGGTCATGCGATTGGTGCGCCATTGCGGATTCCCCGAAACCAGATAAGCGATACCGGTGTCGCATTCCCAGAAATTCTTGTGCGTCCCTTTCAGGCCCTTGCCAATCGTGGTCAGCAGGGTCGGCTGTGCAGGCTCGGAGACGTCCCAGACTTCATGGGCCTGGTTGCCGAAGACCCGCAGCATGTAGTACTTGCTCTTGTCAGCCTTGGGCAGGTCTGCCCCGCGACAGACCCGCACCATCTGCGCGCCGCCTTGCTCGGCTTTGCCTTCTTCGCCGGGAAGATGGCTCAGGTATTTGGGTTTCTTGGGATCGGTGACATCGATGATGGAGGTGCCGTTGTCCTCCATTTTTTGGGTCAATGGGTTCAGCTTCTTGTCGCCATGGTGGCCGATATAGGCGATCCAGCGATCACCCTGTTTCTGGATCACCGGCTGATAGGCCGTGCGGGCCTGCAGGTCGCTGTAGCCGACCAGCTTCATATTGCTGGCTTCGGGTTTGCTGCTTTCCTGCGCGAACGTGGTCGCGCAAAGCAGGGCGGAGAAGGCGAGCAGGCCAGTTTTCAGATCAATGCGCATCATCGATTCGCTTCCATTGGGTTGGCAACCAGACAGGGGATGCGCGTGCTTGCAAGCCAGCGCGGTCGGCGGATTATTGCCGGGCTTGGGCTTTCTGGTAGGTGGGGATTACCTATAGGAGCCGCAGCCCTGCAGGCAGTGCAAGCCAAGGCCAGGCCATCAGGCGTTGCGCAGCAACTTGCCCTTGAGGGCGCCGCTGAAGTCGGGGAACACCTGGGCCAGCGCAGCTTCGCCGAGTCCGAGATGGCCTTGCAGCAGCGGGCGCAGCACGGCGCGGAAATCGGTGGTCACGGCCAGATCGCGGCCGTCAACCAAGGCGCTCGCGTCGAGCCCGGGCCAGTCGCCGAACACCTGCCCGCCGGCCAAGGCGCCGCCAAGCAACCAGATCACATTGCCGCGGCCGTGGTCGGTGCCGCCGGTACCGTTCTGGCGCAGCGTGCGGCCGAATTCGCTCAGCACGACGATGACGCTGTCCTTCATGCTGTCGCCCAGACCTTGTGCCAGGGCTTCCAACCCTTCGCCGAGACTGGCCAGACGATTCGCCAACTGGCCCACTGCGCCGCCCTGGTTGACATGGGTATCCCAGCCACCGACCGAGGTAAAGGCCAGTTGGGTCTGCGGGTCCTTGCTGATCAAGTGACCCAGACGTCTGGCGTCGGTGGCGAAACTGCTGGCCGAAGCCGCGCCCTTGTCAGCGCCGGCATCCATCGCGCCATTGGCCATGCTGCGTTTCATTTCGCTGCGGCCTTCGGTGGTGGTCTTGTAGGTGCGGGCCATATTGCCGTCCTGGGCATAGAGTTTCTCCAGCGCCGCTTGCATGCGCGGCTCGTCGATCACCTTGGCGTCGAGCGCCCGCGGGCCCAGTCCCAGGTTGGCGACGGTGGCCGCGCCAGCAAAGATCCGCTGCGGCGTCGCCCCCATGCTGAGCGCGCGGGTCGGCGCTGCCGGGCCGGGCATGGTGGACAGCAGGCGGTTCATCCAGCCGTCCGCCGTGCTTTTGCGGCCGGGCGTGCCGCTTTCCAGGTAATCCTGTGCGTCGAAATGCGATCTTGTGCTGTCGGGAGAACCGCTGGCGTGGACAAAGCTCATCGCGCCCTGGTCCCAGAGCGGCATCAAGCGGGTCAATGATGGGTGCAGGCCGAAACGGTTGTCGAGCTTGATCACGCCTTTTTCGGCGCCTGGTGCGGCCAACGCGGTGCTGCTGCGCGAATCAGCATAGGCGGGCTCTGCGTAGGGAACGACGACGCTGAGCCCGTCGACCGCGCCGCGCAGCATGACGACGATCAGCTTGCGCTGCGCCAAACTGGCGTCGCTGGACGCCTGGCTGCAAGACCAGAAGCTCAAGCCGGTCAATGCCCCAGCCTGCTGGATGAAATGTCTTCGCTGCATCTGCAGTCCCTTGAATCAGTAATGCATGAAGTCGGGGCTGCCGAGCAGCAAGGCCGTCCGCAGCTGGGCGGGCTCCTCCGCCACGCTGGCGCGCGTCGCCGCAGTGAACATCGGCAGGCCCAGCAACGCCGCCGTATCGTCATCTGCATTGGCGGCGCGGCTGGCGCGGCGCTCGGCCAGTTTGGCTGAAAATTGCACCCGTTGCGCCAGCGCTTCCGGGTTCATCCAGGCGGCCTCGACGTTCTTGTAGCCGTCGGGTGTCTGTGCGCCATAGAGCGGCATGCCGGCCTGCGCGAGAACCTGCATCAAGGGCGGAATGTCCTGCACATCGCTGACGTCGAGCGCGCGCAAAGTGCTGAGCAGATAGCGGTAAGGCGTCTTGAATTTGCTGCCGAAACTTTCGCGCTGCCAGAATTCGTTCGAGCTGATCATCGTCTGCATGACAGCCTTCAGATCACCGGATGTGGCGGTGAATCGCTCGGCCATGCGTTGCACCAGGGCCGGCGGCGGCTGGTCGGCCACGAAGGCCTGGGCCAGCTTGAAGGCGATATGCCTGGCCGTCGCCGGATGGGAGGCCAGCAAGTCGAGCGCCATCTCGCCTTCGGACTTGCCGCCGGACTCCACCTTCTGGCCCAGCCATTCTTTGGGTCCCCGGTCATGGCGGCCCGGATCGAAAACAAACAGGTCGCCCTGGCTGCCGCTCAGCGCGGCGCGATAGTTGATGGTCCAGCCGGTCAGCATGCGGGCCAGTTCGGTGACATCGCGCTGGCTATAGCCGCCATCTACGCCGAGCGTGTGCAGCTCCATCAGTTCGCGGGCATAGTTTTCATTCAACCCGGTCAAGCGTGCGGCATTGGGGTTGATTTGGCGGCCTGGCGGCTGGTAGCCTGGTGCCACGCTTTGGACATTGTCCAGATAGATCAACATCGCCGGGTGTCTGGCGGTGGCCGAAAGCATATTGCGAAAACGCCCGAATACATGCGGGCGAATCGCCCGTCGTTCGTAGTCGCCAACCAGCACCGCCACCTGGCCCTTGCCGGCAAAGACATTGAAATGGTTGAACCAGAACTCGACCAGCAGCTCTTCGAGTTGCGCCGGGCTGTCCATCGCGCGCAGCAGTCGCGCTGCGGAGGCCTCGACCAGCACCGGCCGTACCAGTTCGCGCCTCGCCTTGGCCAGCGCGGCGGCGGTGTCGCTGTCGTTGCTGTTGGGCCCTGCAGCGCGCTGTGCGGCTTGATTTGCCTGGGTGGCTTCGCGGTAGCGGCCGATCAGCGCGGCCTGGCTCAGTTGGGTGGTTGCAAAGCCTTGCAGGCGCTGATCGAGCGTTTGCGGCAAGGCCAGAGTCGAGGGTTCCATCTGCCTTGCCAAGAACTGCTCCAGCCAGGGGCCTGCACCTTGGCTGGCAATGGCTGCGGCGTCACTCGGTCGCGGACCGTAGCCCAGGCGGTTCAGTGCATGCAGCGCCCGCTCTTGATCACTCAATGGCGCAGTCGCCTGCCCCGACGCTGGTTGCCAACTGGCAAGCGGCAACAGGCTCGCTGCTATGGCTTGTCTGCGTGTGATCATGTCGTGCGACTCCGCTTGCAAGGACTTGGTAGTCAGGGTAACGGCTATATCGATCGAATCAGCAAGGGCCTGGCTGATGCCGATGTAAAGCTTTGTCGACTGCGCTTGGTCGCAGCATAACCGGGCTGCGTCCTGGGTAAGTTGCGGGTTTTCACCCGCGCTCTGACGGCAGGAACTGGCATGATGGCGCTGCATTTCCAATCCCCAGGCATTGCCAGGCTGGGACCCGCGTCAAGAGATCAAGGCAGGCGCAACAGCGAGGATTGATTCATGTTCGGATTTTTCAAGCACCGAAAGCTGCGGCGCCAGATCCAGGAAGCGGTGCTGGCCGCTGAGCCGATGCATTTGCTAGGCGTTCTGGTGTACCGCCATGCCAATGATCCGGATCTCTCACCGCATCAGCGCGATGAAGCCAAAGCCCAGGGTGAACTATTGCTCACGCAGGCCGAGGAATTTCGCCTTTATCTCGCCGCGCCCGATGGTCATTCCAATGAGGAAATCCTGCCCTATCTGGCCGCGATGACGGCGATGAAGATGGCGGGCGACAAGATTCCGCATGACGACAAACTTTGCCGCGCCAACCTGGCTGACATGATGACGGCTTTGGACCGGCCCGGCGCTTTTGCCGAGGCCTATGGTGCGGCCTGCGCCGAGGTCGGTGACAAGATCGAGATCTTCGTGAAGACACGGCGACCCGAGTCGCTGTAGCTCAGGTCTGGTCGGCAGCGAAGCCGGAGAGTTGCGGGTTTTTACCCGAGCCCGGCGCTTCACTGGTGGCATGATGGCGTCTGATCTCTCATCCTTTCAAACTGAGGACCACCCATGAACCGTCGCAATCTGCTTGCCGCTGCTGCAGGCACAGCTTTTCTGCCACATCTGTCGCGGGCCCAGAGCCAATATCCGAACAAGCTGATCACCTGGATCTGCCCCTACGCTGCCGGCGGTGGCGCCGATACCCGCTCGCGCCAGTTGGCCAAGCTGATGCAAGCCATCCTGAGTCAGACCGTTATCGTCGACAACAAGGCCGGCGGCGGCGGCAACATCGGCACCGATTTCATCGCCAAGGCCAAGCCTGACGGCTACACCATCGGCATGGGCAACTTCGCCCCGCTGGCTGTCAACCATGCTTTGTTCAAGAAGCTCAACTACGACCCTGCCAATGACATCGTGCCGATCATGCTGATCGAGCGCGGACCGCTGATCCTGATGGTGCGCACCGAGTCTCCCTACAAGACTGTCAAGGACGTAGTGGCCGCTGCCAAGTCCAAACCAGGCGCCCTGAGTTATGCCTCGGGCGGCATCGGCGGTACTCACCACCTGAGCGGTGCGCTGTTCGAACACACGGCCGGCGTGGACATGATCCACGCGCCCTACAAGAGCGGCGGCGCCGGTGCCCAGGACCTGATGGGTGGCCAAGTGGACATGATGTTCGAACAGATGTATGCCGCCATGCCGTCGATCAAGGGCGGCCGACTGCGCGCGCTGGCGATCACCAGCAAGACCCGCTCGCCCTTGGCGCCCGACATCCCGACCATGGGCGAGGCTGGTTACCCGGCGGTGGAAGTGCTGAACTGGCAGGGCATCGTCGGCCCCAAGGGCATGCCTGCCGAGATCATCAGGATCCTCAACGCTGCCGGCAACAAGGCATTGCAGGACCCTGAGCTGCGCGCCACCATGCTGGCGCAGGGTAACGAAATCGCTGGCGGTACGCCCGAGCAGTTTGCAGCGCTGATCAAGGCCGAGGCGCCGCGCTGGGGCAAGGTCGTCAGGGATGCGAGGATCGATCCGGAATGATGCTTGGCTAGGCTGCTTTTCGGGCGCGAAGCTGCAAACAAGTGAAAACAAGGAGCGGCCCGAAGCATGATCGACGCCAAGACCTTCCGCATCGATGGCCGCGTGGCCCTGGTCACCGGCAGTTCCACCGGCATCGGCCTGGCGCTGGCGCGTGGCCTTGCTCAGGCTGGTGCGACGGTGGTGCTGAATGGCCGCGATGCATCTCGCCTGGCTATTGCCGCAGAGGCTTTGCGCAGCGAAGGCCTGTCGGTCCATCAGCGGGCTTTCGATGTTTGCGATGCCGATGCGGTCAGCACTGCAGTGGCCGACATCGAAGCCACCATCGGGCCCATCCATGTGCTGGTGAACAACGCCGGCATCTCCCGCCGTGGCCAATTCCAGGACATCAAGGCCGCCGACTGGCGCGCCGTGCTGTCCACCAACCTCGACAGCACCTTCATCGTCGGCCAGGCGGTAGTGCAGTTCATGCTGGCGCGCAGGGCGGGCCGCATCATCAATGTCTGCTCGGTGATGAGCGAAGTCACCCGCCCCGGCACCACCGCCTATGCCACCAGCAAGGGCGGGCTGAAGATGTTGACCAAGGGTATGGCGGTGGATCTGGGACCGCATGGCATCACCGTCAATGGCATCGCGCCTGGCTACTTCCGGACCGAATTGACCGCCCCACTGGCGAATGACGAAAAGGCCAGCAACTGGATCGCCGGCCATACGCCGGTGGGCCGCTGGGGCGAACTCGACGACCTGGCGCCAGCCGTCGTCTTCCTGGCCAGCGATGCCGCCCGCTATGTCAATGGTCATCTGCTGGTGATTGACGGCGGGATGACCGCCACCTTGTAGCAATGCAAACTCAGCCTGGTGATCCTGATGAAGGATCCAGGTGCGGATTGACATCCTCCCCGCCCTAAAGGGCGGGGATTCCCTCTACAGGGGCTGCATGTCCGCAGCCGGCTCTGAACTTTGACAGGATATTGCGAGCAGCGTTCACATCACGATCATGCAAACCCTCACACCCCAAGCAGGTCCATGGCC